>DATDNH010000112.1:0-6673 GCA_036518395.1 Candidatus Angelobacter sp.
CAGCCTGTTGCAGAAAGAGCTGACGGTAAAAACATCCAGCCGCATTGATGAGAAGCTGCTTGCTCGTCAACTGGCGAAATCGATTGTTCACCAGATAAAGGATGACATTCATACCGAGTGAGTCGGTGAATTTCTTTGGCAGAGAGCCGAATTAGCTTTTTTGAAAATCGCCCTGCGGCGCTCGCATCTGACGAGATAACTTAGTGCGGCTTGCTTGCTTCCAGCACCTGAATTAAATCGTCTTTTCCTCCGGCGCTGCGGATTTCACCCAGATCGTCGCTGGTTGGAACAAAGCTGATGCCCCGTTCCTTTACCAGCGTGACTACTTGCGGGCTGGCAGTATCACTCTTCAATAACTTCAAGATGTCCGCTTTGCTGAGCGCTTCGGCCGCAGTTTGATTCGAAGTACCGGGCTCGGTGGCTGAAGCCTGTTTCGCAGAAGGCGAACCCGCCTTTTGCAGTGCCAGAACTGCATCACGGAATTTCACACCTCGCACCAGGCTTCGCACGGCGTCCTGAAGCGCTTCTTCGACGTTTACCGTCACATTTTTCTGGATGTTGGATTTCAACATTGCGCGGTTCTGGATCGATGTGCCCAGCGCGGTAATAGGGTCGGTCTTTAACCCGGAATTGTTCCTGGGCACAACGTTCAGTTCAACCTTGGCAAAAAATTCAAAACCAGACCCTTTCGCCAGGCCAAATTCAAATATGTAAATATCCAGCACAATATCGGCCGATGCCGCATCCGCAGCAAGCATGCCCGCTGATTTGAACGAGTCTTCGACTGCCTGCCGCACTATAGCGCCGGGTTCGCGGTCGAAAAATACTCCTCCGCGGGGCGCATAAGCCAGCAAGGGCTGCGGGTTGCCGCTGCGATCCACGATCCGGTTGACATAAAAGGTAGTCTTCTGCGGAAAGGCCTGAGGCTTCACTGGATCGATGTGGATGCTGACTGTGTTCGCAGGCGTCTGCTTGGGATTGTCAGAACATCGTGCGGTGATCACAAAGGCCGACAGGAAAAGAAATATGACAATGCAGAATTCGGGTTTGAGCTTGAGCATGGCTGCCAGCCTCCGTAAGTCGAATATGTTATTCAAACGCAACGGCGTTGTCATGCGGGATTTACAATGCCCCACCATGTTGCGCCTCTTGTGTAATTATCGGTGGTGGAATCGGTGGATTGGACGGGATCAAGAGCTAATGACGGGTAAAAGCGGCAATTTGAAACCTCGCTACTGGTTGTTACGTTGATACCATCCGCGTAAACATTGGGGAAAACAGCCAACAGGCCACAGCGACTTAACAACAGAGACCGTTGCCGCTGATTTGCGCTGATCGGCGCTGATCACACCAGCAAACACGGGCGATTAGAAAAAAATGGGGCAAACGCCGTCAGGCCGTCAAAGTTATTGATTCTGCTGAGCAAACCTCCTGACGGAGTGCCTGACGGCACGAAATTCCTGACGTCAGAACAATGCCCGGCGACAAGCAATAGGCAACAGGCAACAGGAAAGCAGAACCAGAACCCAAAAGTGCACGAGAATCCGTAACAGCGTAACAACCCGCGTAAATATTGGCGCAAATGCAGGTCCGCCAATCCGTAACCTAGCTTCTAATTGAGCTGCGAGTTCGAAAACCAACGCAAAACCCAGGCTAGAATTCCCACGTGGGCATTCGCCCTGAGACTGTCTCAACGATGGTAGGGATCCCCGTAACCTCGGGATAAACTACAAAAGCCAGGCAACAGGCAACAGGCCACAGTGAAAACCTGAACCAGCCCGAAACCAAGTGCGTGCGAGAATCCGTGACAGCGTGACAACCCGCGTCTTTATTGGCGATTTCTTACTCCCCGCATGCGTGACCAAACTGGGCTTCCTGCTCCCTGCTCCAAACACACGTATCCCGCTTCGTCCTTGCACTCGCCTGAGGCGAGCGCAAGGACACGACTCCTCTCACCTGAACAGCAGATCCTTCGCTCCGCCCAGGATTTCGCTTGCCGGACTCCCGCTTCGGCTTGCGCCTGCGCTCACGACCGCAAGACAGGTTGTCAAAGATCAATACAGCAAGCTGTTGGCCCCCAGGGGCACAGCCGGATCGCGCTTCCGAGATGGGAAGCACGAGCCGGAACCAGAATTACACAGGTGGGCGGATTTGGGAAGAGGATAGCGTCAAAAGTGCGTCATCGTGACAGCCACTCGCTACCAAAGTGACAGCAGTAAGACATCCGAGCATGAATGTCGCCGAAACCACAGTTTCCCGACCACTCGAGTCCTGAGCGAAGACGCAGGATTGGATGCGCTTCTGCAGAGCGCATAGAGGCCGGCCCTCCGCGGATGGCTCAGTCTTCATGAGGTCATGGAGGCTCATAAACCCAAGGCCTTCACTTGCTCCTCGGTTTCGTAGCCGAGCCAGTGTGCAACCTCATGCCAGACCACGCGTTTCACTTCGGCCCGCAGATCTCCTTTTGAACACCGCAGAATGGGGCCGCGAAAAACAAATATCAAGTCGGGGGCATGCTTCACCTGGGTAAATGAGGCTTTCGTCCTGAATGTGCCGCTGTACAATCCCAATAACTCGGTTTCACGGCTCCATTTTTCTCTGTTCGATATGTCCTCCAATACGTCCGTCGGAGGTTCGTCAACCACTTGAATGCCAGGGAAATCCGGCAGGTCTCTGACCTTCTGGGGCAGGGTGCCGTATGCCCACTCTACAATCTCCTCAAAGCTTTTGGGATTGGTGGTGTCGGCCATGAGGCCAACTTTACCACGTGCGGAGATGGCTCAGTTTTCATAAGATCGAGGCCGCGTCCCCGCGGAAAGACCGAATTGAAATCACGGCGAAGGTCGCCGGAGTCTAATACTCGTTGTTCGTTACCCAGCCTGATGTCGCCGCCCTGATTGCCGGTGGATTGGCTGCCGCAATCGTGCTAAGAGAGGTTATAGAGGCGTATGAACCATCAAGCGGTCCTAATCACCATGCGCTTGCCTGGTTCAAGACCTCGATTGATTCCTTGTCTAAGGTAAGCTGCGCCGCGCCGATGAGTTCATTCAATTGCGCAAGACTGGTTGCGCTCGCGATTGGCGCCGTGATGCTGGGGCGGGCCATCAGCCACGCCAGAGCAGTTTGCGCTGGAGTGGCATGATATTTCGCTGCCACTTCGTCCAGCGCCTTCAGAATGCGAAAGCCCCGGTCGTCCAGATATTTCTTGACACGTGAACCCCGGCTGCTTTTAGAAAGATCTTCTTCTGAACGATACTTCCCAGTGAGAAAGCCGCTGGCCAGCGAAAAATACGGGATCACGCCCAGCCCCTGTTCAACGCACACAGCTTCAAGTTCGCTTTCGTATTCAGAGCGGTCGTAAAGGTTGTAGTTCGGCTGGAGGCTTTCATAACGTGGATATGAATGTTGGCGGCTGGTATCCAGCGACTCGAGCAATCTTTTCGCACTGTAATTCGATCCACCGATCGCTTTCACCTTGCCCTGCCCCACCAGCAACGCAAATGCCTCAAGTGTTTCTTCCAGCGGAGTGTTGGGATCGTCTTTGTGCGCCTGATACAGATCGATGGAGTCGGTTTGCAGACGCCGGAGTGAGTCTTCGACTTCACTGAGGATATATGCCTTCGAAAGTCCTTTCTTGTCCGGGCCCATTTCCATTCCGACTTTTGTGGCAATCACGACCTGCTGGCGTTTGCCACTGCGTTTCAGCCAATTGCCGATGATGGTTTCCGACTCTCCGCCCTTGTTCCCGGGAATCCATCGGGAGTAGGTGTCTGCGGTGTCGATCAGGTTGAAGCCGGCGGCCGTGAATGCGTCCAGCAACTGAAATGCGGTTGGCTGATCGACAGTCCAGCCAAAAACGTTGCCACCAAAAGCCAGGGGAGCAACTTCCAATCCTGATTTTCCAAGCTCTCTTCTCTTCACGATCTTTTCTGTTTCCATATGAACTGACATATCTATCAAGACCTCATCTTGAATTCGATGTCATAACAGCGTCGACGGTGCTGAGATTGTGGCCTCTTAAAAGCGGATTATTGGTGCTGGTGCTGGAGCTGGCACTCAGCAATCAGCAATCAGCATTCAGCCCGCGAAGCAGCTTGGGTTTACGAGAATTCGCCTCCGGCAAGGCTAGCGATCGGGCCTTGCAGCAAAACCATTCCGCGCCTCGCGCGGGAGACGGTGCTCCGCACCGTCTCTACGTTTGGATTCTTCCGTTTCCTGATCACCTATTGGGCCACAACGATTGCGGAATTGCTCTAGCAAGAATCTTTGCCTTTGCTCTTACTAAATACGAATTACTAAGTACTAATTACTTGTTTTCCAGAATTCGCCGCGTCAGAACAATCTGCCCCAGATGGTAGGCATTGTGATCGGCGACCAGGAGCGCTTCCCGCAGGAGGGTCTGTCCAGTGCCATGTGGGATGCGAGCTAAAAGATCGCGTTTGGGATCGCGCACCAGTTTGCATATCGCCTCCAAATCGCTGAGAAACTGCCGGACGCTCTTATCCCAGGCCCTGGCATCCGGCGGCGCATCGGTTCCCGGCCAGTATCCTTCCGGCCACTTGGGCGATGTATGCTTCGCGTCCACGCTGAACTGCAGGATGTCCCACTGGGCAATGCGCATGTGCTCCAGCAACTGCCACGGCGTATGCGGCGAGCCTTCTACCTTCCTGCCACGCACCTTTACAGGAAAATCTTTGAGTTCACTGGCCGCGTCAATGTGCGCTTCGCCTTTGGTGAGGAGATTGACGAGGTGTGTGCGAAGAGAAGCAGAGTCATTCATGATGCCTCCTCAAAAAATATATTGTAGGAGTTGCGGCGGGCTCCCACCTTATTTCCCTTTGGGACTACGGAATGCGGGATTATCAAAAAGATGCGCCAGCTCGTTCTTGATTGCAGAGGGTGTATCCGGCGCGGCGCGAATGGCGTCAAGATAATCCGCAACCAGTGGCGCTTGATTGGACAAAGCTGCCAAAGACCATCCGGCAGCGCCGTAACCCACTGCGCGAAAGGTGCTGTCGTTCAACTCCGGCTTTCGTCCGGAGTCGACAGTCTTTCTGAATTTGCGATAATCATCAGCCCATGCCAACTGGGAAGCAATGGCGCGCACCGGTTCGATTTTCCCTGTAGCAAAGAACACTGACCATAGCATGTCTTGGCTCGCGCCTATTTGCGCATCTGGAACTACGTTAAACGGGTCAGGTTGCGGCAGCGAATCCAGAAGTTTTTGCTCATTTTCAGTAAACCCAGACCTCAGAGACTCCATGGAATACCCGGCCATTTTCAATGCTGCGGCAGAATAGAAGCGCACGTGACGATCTTCTGCCGCTGGGATTTTCAACATTAGGTCTTCAGCGGCCGTCTTGGAAGTCTTGAGCGCAGAAACGAAGAAAATCATCGTGTTGCTTCCCTTGGCCGCGGTTTGATCGCCAGCCATGATTCGGAGCGCAGGCCACAACAGGGCCGGATCAGGTGCTGCATAGTAATGAAGGATCCACCCGGCCACTCCGCCAGTGTCTTTGAATGGCGCGTTTTTGCGTGCCGTTTCGAATGTGGCGACTTCAATCGTCCGTGGTTCAAAAGAAAGACTCTTGCCGTCACCAGTAGTTGCCTTGCCCCGTAATTTAGCCTGGCCGTCGCGGGCATCGGGCGGTGCGCACCATCGCGCTTTGGATGCCGCCAAACTGACCATTGTAGGAACAGGGTTCTTGATTTCGGCAGAGGCGAGAACTTGAGTTACAAAATCTCCCCCCTCCAGTTTGATCTGCTTGACGACTTCAGCGGACTCAGATGCAAATGTCTGCGTATTGTCGGAAAAAACAAGATCGAAACCAAATTTCATTCGTCTCAGGAGGGCATCGGGGCCATCTCCGGTGGCTAGCACTGCAAAGCGGACGCATTGTCCGGGCTCAACCCGCGTCATCTCCGTTGGACCGTTGACGAGTTCCAATGTGGCTGGCCATTGCTCCTGTACCACCTGGTCGGCGATAACCATGATTCGTGGTTCGACACGTGCCGGCTCGGACTTGCCTTGCGCGCCAGCAAGTAGTCCGTTGAAAACAATCGACACCACGATCCAACTGACAGTCCCTGCGTGATACCGTCGTCTTGCTGGAGGATTCATGGCATCACTCTAACACCGGTGAAGATCGTGAGCTGCGGAAATCCTTTTAAGTAGTGGCAGCATCCAACGTTCAGCAGCTCTGAATTTAAATTCAGGAGGAATGCTGTGTTCAGGAAATCCCACGGAATCGTGGCAATTATGTGTTGTTGCGTGTGCTCATTGGGCTGGGCGGACACGCTGAAACTAAAGAATGGCAGCACGATTATCGGCACCTATGCCGGCGGCTCAGACAGAGATATCGCCTTTCGCGTGGGCACCAGCGTGCAGCATTACGATATTGCCGACGTGGCTTCGCTGACATTCGATTCCTCTGCCATCACGCGCTCCACAGACGATGCCGGCTTTGCTTCGCGCAAGAATCAAACGCAGCCTGAATACCAACCCGGCCGTCCAACTTATTCTAATTCGTTAACCATCCCTTCCGGCACACGGCTGGTCGTACGCACCATAGATCCCATCGATTCGGACAAGAACCACGTTGGCGATAAATTCCAGGCGACCCTGGAGGAAGCGGTATACGTAAATGACGTTGTGGTCGCGCCCAAAGGCGCC
>DATDNH010000113.1:0-5787 GCA_036518395.1 Candidatus Angelobacter sp.
CATTGGTCAGGAGTTGTGCCGGGCATTGCTGGCCGATGGACACGAACTTACTTTGCTGGCCCGCGACCCGTTAAAGACCTCTTATCTGTTTGGGGGGCGCGTGCAGTGCGTTACCCAAATCGATGATCTGGCTCCGGGAACGCGTTTTGATGTCGTAATCAATCTTGCCGGGGAGCGCATTCTCGGCCCCCGGTGGACTTCCGCGCGGCGGCGCAAGTTGGTCGACAGCCGCGTCGGCACCACGCGTTCACTCGTTGCCTGGATTGCCCGTGCCACTTGTAAGCCACGTCTCATGATTTCTGCGTCTGCCGTCGGATACTATGGCGCCCAGGAACCAGGCGATCTCACTGCCCTGGCTGAAACCGGGGCAAGCCGGCGAGCGTTTGTCTCCGAGATTTGTCACCATTGGGAAGATGCTGCTCGAACCGTAACCCACCACCATGTGCCGCTCGTGGTCCTGCGTCTGGGCATGGTGTTGGGCCATCAAGGAGCCTTACCGCTGATGCGCCTTCCATTTCTTGCTGGAATGGGAGGCAGGCTCGGCAATGGCCGCCAGGTCATTAGCTGGATTCATATACAGGATGTGTTGGACGCCATTGCTCACATCATGGCAAATCCCAATCCGCGTAGCGTTGAAGGTGTCTACAACCTGACCGCTCCGCAACCGGTCACTCAATTTGAATTTGCCAGGACTCTTGCGCGCGTGTTGCACCGTCCCAGTCTGTTGCCCATGCCTGCGGCGGTGTTGCGCCTGATTCTGGGAGAGCAGGCCATGATTCTGCTGGAAGGCCAGCGGGTCTGTCCAGCTCGTTTGGAAAAGGATCGCTTCCGCTTCCATTTCCCGCAACTGGAACCTGCTTTGCGCGACCTTTGCTGAAAACCATTTGTATGCAAGTTCCATCGATTTACGCGCAAGTGCTCGGCCCGGCGTTTTGCGGTCTCGCGCCAGCCCTGAAACGACTGCACGGTTCGCAGCCACGGCGCTTCACCGGCATTCTGACCGTCCGCACCGGATCCCACTCCCTGGCACGGCTGTCGCTATGGCTTGCCCGCCTCCCCATGGCCCAGGGGGCTGTGCCGTGCTGTCTTTGTCTGATTCCGTCCCATCGTGGCGAACGTTGGCAACGCTTGATTGGTTCCTCAAAGTTCATCACCGATCAGCGGCTGGCAGTTTCAAAATGGAACTGGCATGGAAATGGACCTCGAACAGGCTGGAAGCAGCCCGCCAATAACGCGGAAATCCGGGAGCAGTTCGGGCCCATCACTCTCCTCTTACATCTCCGAGTGAAAGGCCAAAGCCTGTGGGTTCGTTCCATCAGGACGTGGATTTTGGGCATCCCGCTTCCTGGTTGGCTGGGAATCAAGGTGCTGGCGCACGAGAGGCCGCTCAGCAACGATTCGTTTAACTGCAACATTCGAGTGTATCTGCCGGGATTGCGCCCGCTGCTGCGATATACCGGGAGACTGGTCATTGGAGATGATCCGTTTCCCGTATCAGTGTCTGGCGATTTCTGCCGAGGCGGGCAAATAGCGGGTTCCGGTTTGCGGGATAGACGTGAGTAGGCAAAGCTGACCCACTCCGAGTGAGAGATTAATTTAAGGAGCTTGCGATGAAACCTTCTTTGATTTTGCGTGCGGCCGGTATTTACAACCTGGCTTTCGGCTTCCTTTTCGCGTTGTATCCTCACCCTGTATTTCATTGGCTCGGCATGCCGGAGACGCCCGACATCATGATTCAGGGGCTTGGCATGATGGTGGGCGTGTATGGGCTGGCCTACTGGATCGCAGGCAGCGACCCGATGAAGTATTGGCCGCTGGTGGCGGTGGGCATCGTGGGCAAGACGCTCGGCCCCATCGGCTTTGCCACAGGACTGCTCAAAGGAGCGTTTCTCTGGAAAAGCGCGCCAATGTTCCTTTTCAGCGACCTGATCTGGTGGTGGCCATTCTGGGCAATCCTGCTGCGCGCATGGCGCAACGAACCACATGCCCTGCGCCGGGTCTTGCGGTGAGAGTGTCCATCATCTATTGAGAGGACTCCCATAAATGGTTTGTATCAGGGCACGACTTGAGCGGTTAGCCAGAGTAATCCCGCAGAGCGGGAGAAGCGAGGGCTGCGGAGTCGTGCCGAGCGGCTTTCAAGCCGCGTAAAATGCACATAAACTCACTTCCTTTTCCTCTCTGCCGAAGGCTGGCGCGCAGCTCCCGGTGTTGGAGCGGAGCGCCCTAAACAAACGAAGGGGTCCAGATTGTATTTATGAGATGAGTTTTAATAACAGGGGTTGCGGGAAATCAGTAAAATGGCAGCTCAATCTCACTCCAGTTGGAATGGAAATTCATGATAAATCTGACTCCTTTCCTGATATTTGACGGCAACTGTGCCGAAGCCATGGACTTCTACCAATCCTGCCTTGGCGGTGAGCTGACCATCACCAGAGTCAGTGACACGCCAATGAAAGACCACATGCCGCCGCAGCAACATCACAAGGTTGCTTTTGCCCGCCTGAAAAGCGCTGCAATAATTTTTTCTGCAACAGACTGGGTACACCCTACGCGAACGCCGAAACAGGGAAACACTGTCTGCATGTTCATTAATGGCGGAACATACAACGAACTCCGAGAAATTTTCGACCAGCTAGCAGCAGGAGCAGACAAAGACCTGCTTGATGATTTGCGGGATATGCCGTTTGGTACCTATGGACACCTGGCAGATAAGTATGGCGTCCATTGGTTCTTCCAGGGAGATAACGAGCAGGAGCCATCTCCTCTGCGCTGACTCATTAGAGCTGTTCCACGGAAGCCTATATCCCAGAACAAAAATGCTGGCGGCGGAGACGTGCGACAGCAATGCGACAACATGGCTCACCAGGGAACTCCCCACGCCTGAATCAGGCTATAAGCGAGCCCACGCCTGCTCCTGCCGCGACGCGCTTACGAAAACCCGACCCACGAAGATTGCACTGAACGCTGTTTCTATATAAGTCCGCTGACTAGCGAGCCGGCTCCGCCCCTGGTACCGAAGAAGTCAGAAGAACATAAAAATCTTGGCTACCGAGAACAAAAGTTCACGTTGCAACGCGCGTAACGGACTAAACCAGAATTTATTCCCGCCTCTGCAAAAAATATTTTCGCCAAATCATGGGAATTGAATGCCCGGGGAAATGGTTCAAGTGAATAGAAGGACACAGAAAATGTGATCCTTCGATTCAAAAAGGAGAGAAGACCATGAAAAGCACACTCATTCGCGTTCTCGGCATCATGATTTTGACAACCTCAATCTCAGCATTCGCGCAGCCGGATAGTAAGCCAAAAAAGACAAACTGCGAAAGCACGGCCTCGGCAAGCACATCCGCTCCTGACAGCAAGGCTGACCAGGCGGAGAAGACGGACAAGGATCAGGAGAAATCCCGGAAAGATCGGCTGATCGAGGAGCAGGACAAACAATGGCTCCATGACGTGCAGAACATCGTTGGAGGATAAGAGAATTCGCGGTGACGGCCACGAAGGTGGGCGGCGCAGAGAACCGGCCGCGTTGCCCGCTGTTCGCATTGGCCCTTCGAAAGTGGCGCCAGGCAAACGTCACTCATCCGTTGTTAAGCGGCTCGAAGTATCTCCTGCCCAATTTCCTTTTTCCGGCCAATAATTGCTATGGCCAGCGGAATCGTAGTAAGCCCTCCAACCATGGTAAGGGCCAGTCCTGCTCCTCTTCGCTGGTCATGGCTCAGCCTCTCGGAAATCAGCAATCCAATTCCAATTCCCAGGGCAACTCGCGTTCCCGCAATAAGCGCAATCTCAGGTAGCGTAAGGCTTCGTTCAGTCATGGATGCTCTCCTTTCATTGAGCGCAGCGGAATCTCATCAGCTTGGATAAGAAATTGGATGCCCTGCAGAGATTTGGAGATCTCTTGGTCAGCGCTTGTTTGCGTAGTGCACTTCGCTAAGTGCACCTAATCGTCCGGCCGCGACTGCCGGAGTCAGGTCGCGCTGAGGCGAGCCGAGCATTTGGAATCCACCATGAATTTCTTCACCCTGCCCCGCGCCATGGCTCCTCACTTCCAGCCGGTCATCACTTGACGATGAACGTGACGGGCAAACTTACCGGCTGTACGCTTGAATTGGAGCTGGTAGCAGTAATTGTGATCGTGAAGGTTCCAGACGGCGTTCCGGGCGGCGGTGGTGGTGGCGGAGCAGAACCTCCGCCGCAGCCGATGAAAAACAGCACAGCAAACGCGCCAGCCGTAAAGGCCCACCGTGGAATGTGCCTCCTGGATCTGTCCCAGGCAGCAAGCAGAACCATTATCAGCAGGCACACGGCTCCCAGCAGCCAAACACGGATGCTAAAGTTGCCCGGGGGAAGCCGCAGCGTCGTCCAAGGCGCCAGTTGGCCATGGGCGGTGGTAGTCACGGTCATCGTCGAAGCGTTTCCAGAAGTCGGGTTCGGGCTGAAACTTGCCGTAGTCGCCGCCGGCAATCCGGTAACAGTGAAGGTCAAATTATCGGCGAAACCTGCACTCCGCGAGATATTTACGGTGTAACTCGTGCTGGCGCCGGCGGAGACACTCTGAGAAGAAGGCGTGGCGGACAGACTAAAAGGAGGCCCCGGGGTCGACGTAACCGTAAAGCTGGTGGCGCTGGTCGCGGTCCCATCCAGCGTGGTGACGGTGATGGGGCCAGTGATAGCCCCGGGGGGCACTGTCGTCGTGACCGTCCCGGAGTTGTTCACCGTGAATGTAGCCGCTGCTCCATTAAACGAAACGGCCGTGGCCCCGATGAAGTTCGTGCCCGTAATCGTCACACCCGTTCCAAAAGGACCGTTGCCCGGCGCAAAGGAAGTGATGGCCGGCGTAACGGTAAAGCGGGTCGTGGTCGTCAAAGGTCCGCTGCCAGGCGTGGTGACGGTGATGGGGCCAGTGGTCGCGCCGGCGGGAACTGTTGTCGTGATTGTCCCGGAGGGATCCACCGTAAATGTAGCCGGCACTCCATTAAACGAAACGGCAGTGGCTCCGGTGAAGCTCGTGCCGGTAATGGTCACACCCGTTCCAACGGGACCAAAGATCGGCGCAAACGGGCTGAAGCTGATCCCTTCGAGGAAAGCTACGATGTCGTCGGCCGCGGTGGGCCCAATCGCCGAAATGTTGATCCCGCCGACAATAGATGCGCCTGGCGAGTTGTTGAAGAAAGACGAATTATAGAACGCGACCACATCTTTCAACGTGGCTGCGGAGGAATCGTGGAAGAACGGACCCAGGTTGGCTATGTTGAAAAGCTGGCGGACGCTGAAGTTGCGCGTCCCGCAGGGGTTGCTGGGCTCGCAGGGAAGATTGTCCACTGCAGCCGAGTTAATGGTCTGGGTCACCACACCCGTATTGGCGGTGTTGCAGCACCCTTCGTTGCCGAGAACCGTCCCGCTGTGGCATTCCGAGCACTTGGCGGCGCCGAAAAAGTCATTAAAGCCTCGCTGTTGCGCGGCGGTGACCACGAACTGGCCCAAATTGAACTTGTTGGGGTTGTTTCCTGACGGGAACTCCTGCGCCCGCATGAACGTTTCCATGGCGGCCAGCTCATCAGAGGTCGGCAGCCGGAAATCCGGGGCCGATCCGCCGCTGTTCCGAGCCAGCGTCCGCGGGAAGTGCTGGGTGACGGCTCCCGCCGCGAACGTTTGCAGGTCCGAGACGCTGCCGCTCAGACCAAACGGGGGAAATCTTTGGTTCAGGTTAAGGAGGTGGGGAGACTTGCGGAACACGGGTGGGGTCGGGGGAAATCCGTCAATGTTTTCCAGGATGAGGCCACG
>DATDNH010000114.1:0-7728 GCA_036518395.1 Candidatus Angelobacter sp.
GCCTGACACAAACCGACGCCGTGTCCGGCGCCCCGCCCGGTAAAAATGACTGCATCCGGAGTACTTTCAATTTCATAAACATCGCTGCGCACCTGGTTCCATCCAAATGATCGTCCAATGGCAAAGCGCAATGATGAAGCCGAGATAGGTTGCGGTGAATCGCCCGGGGCATGGAAAGAAAGTTTCAGAACACGTCCGCTGGGAGCGCGTTTGGTGATCTCCAGCTTGTCCCATGCGGCGGGAACCACAAGCCCCTGGGCTCGCAATGCATTTTCCAGTTTCTTGCGGTCGAGTTGCGCCTTCCAGAGCAAGGGCGCGCCGCGGACGCAGTAGGGGTCCGCCTGCTGCTTCAGGTAAGGGGCGCGCATGTCCGGCCAGGCCTCTTGCGCCGAAGCCAGTGTTCCGCCACAGTTCTGGTGATAAAAGGTGGTGGCTGGCGAGCCCTGATGCCAGAGCATTTCGCCGCGTGTCGCATCGACGGCCGCGCGCACCTGCGGACTGATGCCTTTGAAGTTCAGAGTCTGGCAATGCGTGCTGTCACAGAAATCAAAGCCTTCGCTGCCGTGGCGCTGCCGGAAATGGGCGGCATAGGTCCGCACCGCCACAGCCATGGCCTTCATGCTCTCCTCATGCTGAAAGTTGCCGCTCTCGCCAGCGAGCGCAGCAACCACATAATCCTCCAGCGGCAGAGTGAGAACAAGTCTCAGCTTTTTCTGTTCTGCGCGTACTTCCAGCGGGAACTTAAGAGAGAGGGTGAGGCCTTCGGCTGGTTCGATTCTGTAATCACCTTCAATAAAAAGCTGTTGATGTATTTCTCCACCCGAAACGCTGATTCCCTGCGCCACGGCCGCCAGCGCGAGTGCAAATGCGTGTTTCATTTCGCATTGCTCGCATGTTTTCCAGCCAAGCTCGCCGGTTCTAGCTGTGATCTTGATCCGCGGCTCAGGGTGGAGACTGTAAAGGCGGACGCGAACGCTGGTAGTTTGAGCCAACACTGGAACGGCTACCAAGAGAAAAAGAAATCCAACCAACATAAGGAATCGGGTGATCCGGTGACCCGATGATCCGATGATCTGAAAATCAAATATGGATTTATCTGCGGTCATCTGCCACTAAGACGCAGCCGTGGGCGGCTGCGCTCCACACTTTTTTCTTGTTGCGGCTCGCCGCGGTGCGCAAATCTGCGGCGAAAAACGGCTTTGTTTTTGCCAATTGCCATTTGCCAACCGCTAATTGCTCGCGTGGGCGCTCCGCGCCCATGCGCTGAAGATTGGCCCTGCCACTGCTGCCGCGTCCATGCCCCGGCCACGCTCCAGGTAGACCAGCAGCACGATCTCCGGTTTATCTGCGGGAGCATAGCCGACAAAAAATCCGTGAGTTACAGGCGTCTTCAGCCCTGCAGCCGTGCCGGTCTTCCCTGCCGCTGTGGTTCCCACCGGCTGCGCGCCATGTGCGACGCCATATTTCACTGCACGTTCAAGGCCATCGAAGACCGGGGCCGCGCTGCCCGGATCGCCTTTAAGTTTTTGGCGCGAAAGAGAGAGGTACGCCGCAAGCAATTCCAGCGGCGTAACTTCAATTCCCCACTCACCCAGCGCCTGCAACTGTAGCTGCGGCTGATCGGTGGCCTGTGCGATCCTTCCGGACGCTTCAGGCTCGGCGAGGTGCGTGGGTGAGGTGAATCCAAAACGTTTGTAGGCTTCAGCCAGTTCAGCAGGATCAAGCCGCTTGGCCACGGTGGAAAAATATGTATTGCAGGAATAGGCAATCGCATCCGGGGCGTCCAGGCTGGTGATGCCCACCGGATGAGAGCAGTCCATACGCTTTCCGCCGATATACAGGGGCCTGCGGCACATCAGGTGTTGCTCGGGATTGATCTTTTCCTTCGCCAGCAGTTCCATCAGGACAAAGGGCTTGAGCGTGGACCCCGGCCGCTGGAGCCTTTGCGCGGCGATGCTCAAGTGCGACTGCGCCAGAATTTTTCCGGAAGAAACATCCAGCACCACCACGGCACCTGATTTGTTGGCCATCAGGCGATCGATTTCGGTTTGCAGCGAAGAGTTTGTGTCTTGAGCTCCAGCAAGTAGAGTCACAAGCGATAGAAAGAGAATGACTGTTGTGCGTTTGACAGAATTCACGAGTGGATGAAGGGAAGTATATCGTTTTCGAGTTTACCTCGCGCAGAGCGAGAGGTCTCTAGCTGCTCGATGGTGATGCCGCATGCAGGGATGTCGCATCAAGCACTTTGCCCAAAAGATCAAATACTAAAATCAAAAATTAACAATCATTTGTCGCATCGTTTCGCCAGTGTGTCTGGAATATTGATTTCATCCGATTTAGTGATTTTCATCGGAAGCTCTTTCATGCCCTCGGTCATTTTTGAACCGGCGTGATCAAGGTTCCTCACATCCGCAGTTTTGGCACTGAGCAGGTCTTTCCCCAGCCACTCTGCGACTTCTTTGTTTCCAATGGTTATCTTGTTGGCGATAACCACGCGGATGGCAAGAGGCGAAACCGGTTCTCCCCAGAAACTGACGCCCAAGCCGTGAATCGATACAGCTCCGCCGGCGGGCAGCAGGATCCCCTTGAATCCCCCCGCGCCATCAGGCTGCAATTTCATGGTTCCCGTAAATTCGACCACGGTAACTTTGTGCTCAGGCGAATCTGAGAACCACTCAATGCCGTCGATCCCGGCATTCTCCCGCGCCGCTACAGCCTTGTCATAGAGCGCAGCCGGAAAGATAAACCATTGCGCCTTGTTGGCTGAATTGCGGATTGTCACATCGAAGTTAAGATACTTGAGCGGCGGCCTTCCCACCTTCATCCCGCAATACTGCATTTCGACTGTGGACTGCCCTGTGCTTTGCTGGCCGGTGGTCAGGGAGGTCAAAAGGGAGATCAATATGGTGAGGCTGATTGCCGACGGGGTGCGCATAACGGCAAACAGTATAGACAACTGGACAGATAATCAACCGGGGAAAGGAACTCTGAGCCGCCCGCATGGACCGGAATTGGTACCTCCCAGGTTTTCCGCTGCTCAACTGCACCACAAGATTGCTCTTTCTCCGGGGCATGCTGCGCCAACATACGCCAGCGCGCTAGAAAAGACTTGCCTTCGTCCGAAATTGCGCTAAAGTAAACCTATCCCTGCGCGGCAGAGGCTGCCCCCATCAGCCGCCAACCGGTTTTACCGGTTTAATAAAACCAATTTCCCTGATATTGCATCTTTTGGGGACGAATCCAAGTCTCTGATCGACCGAAAAATGATCCCAGACGGGGCCCCGATTCAGGAGGAGCCATGCTTTCGAAATGCGCCAATCCATTCTGCTCGACCCCCTTAATCTACCTGCGTGAGGGCAAGATTTTTGTCATGGAGCACGGGGTGCCGCCACAAGTGCGGCGCGAAGGCCCGGTGCTGATCAAGCCCGGCACTCACCTCGAACACTTCTGGCTGTGCGGCCCCTGCTCGATGGAAATGACGATCATCTATGATCAAAACCACGGCGTAGCGGTGGTTCCCAAATCCCGCGCGCGCAAAGCAGCAGCATCGTAAAAAGAAGCTGCTAGCTACGAGCTTCTAGCTGTTAGCTTTTCCATCCCTTCTTCGATTCAGAGATTAATTAGTTTGCGAAGTGGAGTCGTGAGGTGGGTTTTCCGAGGACTCGACGACCCGATGACCCGACGACCCGATCTCACTTCTGTACTTACCTTTGATCGCGTTCCATCGCACCTTGAGCACCTCCACACCCATGCGCAGGCCGTCTCTTAAAGGATGGATGGTTGAACGCTCGTCGTGACCCCAGATCACTGGCACTTCGGCAACTTTCAATCGTTTCTTGCGGGCGATGTAGAGAATTTCCGGGTCAAATCCCCAGCGCATGATCTGCTGCATGGGAAAGACTGCAGCAGCCGCCTGGCACTTAAATGCCTTGAAGCCACACTGCGTATCGTGAAATGGCAAGCCCAGGAAAGCCCGCAGATAAAGGTTGAAGGCGCGCGAGTAGATGCGGCGCTTGAGCGGTTGCCGCTGCACCTGCAGGGAAGGGTCCAGCCAGCGCGAGCCAATCGCGACGTCCGCGCCCGCCGCCAGCTCGGCAAACAACTTAGGCGCTTCAGACAGTGGTGAAGATAGATCTGCGTCTGTGAACAACAGGTATTCGCCGCGCGCATTCAGCATGCCATTGCGGACAGCGTAGCCCTTTCCCTGATTGCCGGGATTGCTGACCAGACGCACCTCAGGATTTTGCGCGGCAAATCCTGAAATGATCTGCGCGGTATCGTCACGCGAGCCGTCATCGACGGCTACGATTTCGGCGCTCCAGTTTTGCTGATGTACGTAGTCCAGGATGCGGCGCAGAGTATCGCCGAGCCGCTTGTGCTCGTTGTAAGCAGGAATGATGATGCTGAATTTTGGCGGTGTGGATTTCAGGCTTGCAGAATAACACTTCTCTTCCTCGCTGGTTCTACCCGGAGGGTTGCCGTCAGCGACCCGCGATTCAATCAGATCGGAAATTGCCGCTGTCGTCTTTTGAAACTCTCCACGGATAACCCGATGACCTGATGACTCGACGACCTCGGGGTCCCCGGCGCGCGCCGATTTTGCGGGTGTCGGGGTGGTGGTGGCCCGATTGCTCAAGCCGCTTTCTCCTGTTTTTTCAGCATGTCGAAGAATTGCGCCACCAGTTCCGGGTCCCACAACCCGCCTTCGGCCTCGCGCAGCATAGTACCCTCGGCCTCCTCGTGCGTAAGCGCCGGCTTGTATGGACGCTCAGTACGCAGCGCGTCATACACATCCACGATCTGCAATACTCGCGCCAGCAAAGGAATATCTGTGCCCTTCAGTCCATCCGGGTAACCTGTACCATTCCAATGTTCATGGTGGTGACGAATGATGGGCAGCACACTACGGAATGATCGCAGCGGCTGGCAGATCGTCTCCCCGATGATGGGATGCTGCTTCATAATCTCCCACTCTGCGGAAGTCAGGTGCGTGCCTTTTTTCAGGATCTCATCGGGAATGGAGACCTTGCCCAGGTCGTGCAGATAACCTCCACGTTTCAGCGCGACCAGGCTGTCGTCGTCGAGTCCGAGATGATTGCCCAGATCAACCGCATAACGGGCCAGCCGCTCACAATGGTTTCCCGTATAGGGATCGCGGGCTTCAATGCCGAGTGCCAGCGCGAACAGAACCTCCTCGGCATTCTCCAATTCGTCAGTAAACTCTTTCAGCTTGAGCAGCGACTTGACCCGGGCAAAAAGTTCTTCCGGATAGAGCGGCTTGCTGAGAAAATCGTCCGCGCCGGCCTCGATGCCGCGTACCCGGTCATCGCGGTCGCTCAATCCGGTAATCATCACGATTGGGACCAGCCGGGTCTGGGTATCATTCTTGAGCCCACGACAAAGGTCGTAGCCCGATATTCCGGGCATGACCACATCCATCAGGATCAAGTCCGGCTTTTCCGATTGCACCAGCTCTTGAGCTTCGTGGGAGTCAGTGGTGCTGATGACTTCATAGCCGCGGGATGTCAACAATTCACGCAGCAGCAACAACGTATCCGGCTTGTCGTCAATTACGAGGATTCGTGGAATTCGCTGCTTCAGCGGAGGATATTGTTCCAGGGTTCGAGGCGAGGTTGGACCCATTTCATTGATGAGAGTGGAGTGTAGGCGCCAAGGTTGCATCGAGGAGCTCTGTTAATTTCAGATTAACATTTTTTGGCAGCTTGCTTTTCCGATCGATCTTGCAAGCCAACGGCCAAAGAGTCCCGCCTTAGACTGGATTTGCCTACTACTAAGTCCTAAGTATTATGTTAGCCTTGTCCGCTATGCGCCGCCGCTCTGTTCCCTTTGTAGTCCTGCTTTTGGCTGCCTGCGCTGGCGCCGGAGCCAGTGGAAGCCATATTGTGGCGTGGGGCAGCACCGTCACGATCAAGCTGTCTTCCGGCCAGCAGGTAAAGGTCCGTCCCCTGGTGGTGGACGGACGTGTAAAAGAGTACTCTACAGGTCCCGCGCATCAGGTGACTGACACTCTGTTCGTTGCCCGAAGGGTGTTTCGTATCAATAATGCGCTGCCCGGCGATCCGCCCAAGCCTCCACAATGGACATGGCAACTCGGCGGATGGATGAGCATCAGCAGCACCACGGGCCGCGTTGAAGAGTTGAAATTGCCCGAATTTGATCCTCAGCTCTCTGAAGCAAGTTGGTTTCAGGATTACGCCGCTTACTGTGGAAGCTCAGAGGAGACAAGCGTCCACTACATGATGGTTTTTCAGCTTGGCAAGCGCAAACCTGCGCTGAAAAAGGAGCTCTACGGCCAGTCCTGCAGGGCGCCGAAATGGGAGAGAGACCCCAGCCGCGTGACCTTTGAGTCCGCCGGGGGCGCCAAGGTGAGTTTCGTGATTCATGATGGCATCGCCGAGTTGCAAGCCAACCAATAAAATAGAAGAAGTGAAGAGTTTAGCCGAGTATCTTGACGACGCCGCTGCCGCCCACGGCCATCTGTGCGCCGGCCAGGTGCTGGGTGTGCGCATGGCCATGTACGGAATGAAAATACTTGGCATCGAAGAACCCACTGGTAAAGATCGCAAACGTGTGGTCACGTTCGTGGAGATCGACCGCTGCGCAACCGACGCAATTATGGTGGTTACCGGCTGCCGTCTGGGCAAGCGCGCACTAAAATTCCGCGACTGGGGCAAGATGGCGGCAACATTCATTGATCTGGAAACCGGCAAGGCAGTCCGCCTCGCCGCAACCGAATCTTCCAAAGCGCTTGCAGCCAGGATGCACCCCGAACTGGGAAGGAAAAACGAGCAGCAGATGCGTGCGTACCAGGAAATGGCCGACAACGAGCTATTCCATATGCAATGGGTTAAGGTCGATTTGCCGCCGGAAGAGTTACCCGGATACAAGGGTGAGCGGATTGTCTGTTCGGAGTGCGGCGAAGGCATCAGCTATCGCCGGGAGATCAGGCGTAAAGGAAAAATTCTTTGCCGCGCCTGCGCCGGAGAAAGATACTGGGAACCAGCGTAATGTTGATTAAGCCGCTGCGAATCAAACGAATCGAGCTTTACCAAAAATCAAGGTCAATAATCTGAAATCAGAACACTTTTCTCATCTCGACGGCTGCCAAATGAAGTTGCCTTTATCGTCTATGTAGCCTTTTTTGGCATCGTCGCCTTTTCCTACCGTGACCTCCATGATTCCGCCCACGGCAAAAAAGCCCATTTCGTCAAACTGTGGGTTTACGACAAACTTCCCTTCCCGCGTGATGAGTCCCCACTTCCCTACAAAATCTGATCCATAGCCTGTGCATTTTCCCACGCAGACCGCCGCCACACCGCCGTGGAACTGCACCACCCTGCCAAACTGGGGCGGAATGACCATTACGCCGTCTTTGTTGATGAATCCCCATTTTTTTTGCTCGCTCGAGTACGAGCAATCGCCGCTGCATACAGCGGCCAGCCCTTCCACAAACGGGTCTGCGGCATCGTACTGTGGATTAATCACGATCTTTCCGCTCTCGTCGATATAGCCGTACTTTGCCTCTCCGGGCTTGCCGGCCAGCGCACCACAGCTGCCTACACAAATCAGTCCTCGACCTTCACGGAAACCTTTACTGCCGTCGAACTGCGGCTGCACTGCCCTTTTGCCGGTTCGGTCGATGAATCCATATTTTCCGTTGACTCGGACTGGCAGCAGTTTTAGGTTGGCCCGTTCACGCGCGCGTAG
>DATDNH010000115.1:0-9162 GCA_036518395.1 Candidatus Angelobacter sp.
CAGAACCCGGGCATCCACAACCTCTACAAATTCCGGCTGCACACTCCCGCCGGTGACACGCGTGTGGCCAACATCGCCATTGCGCCGCTGGTCACGCGCAAGTTCAGCGTGATCGGCCGTCTGATCATCGTTGACGATATCACCGAGCGCATGGAATTGGAATCGCAGCTCTCGCAGGCGGAGAAGATGTCTTCTATCGGTCTGTTGGCGGCTGGTGTGGCGCATGAAGTCAACACACCTCTGGCAGTGATCTCCAGCTATGCGCAGATGCTGCTGAAGCACGTGAACGGCGACGAGAAGATTTCCAGCCTGCTGGACAAGATCACGCGCCAGACTTTCCGTGCTTCTGAGATCGTCAACAACCTGTTGAACTTCTCCCGCACGAGCGGGACGGAGTTCAGCGACATCAGCGTGAATAAAGTCATTTCCGATACGCTGGCACTGCTCGACCATCAGTTCAAGGTTGCGCGAGTGAAGGTTCACAGAGATCTGCAAGACGACCTGCCTATGATCCATGGCAATGCCGGCAAGTTGCAGCAGGTCTTTCTCAATTTGTTTCTCAATGCCAAAGATGCCATGTCCGGAACCAGTGGAACACTGACCGTGAAGACCGCGAATGGCGCGGGCGTGAGTGTGAGCGTGGGCGATACAGGAACCGGCATCGCGCCAGAAAATATCCACAAGATCTATGACCCATTCTTCACCACCAAAGTGACGCCGCGGGAAGGCCAGCCGCGCGGCACTGGGCTGGGTCTTTCAGTTACGTACGGCATTATTCAGGAACATGCCGGAAAAATTCGTGTGGAAAGCCGGTCTGGCCAGGGCACGACGTTTCACCTTGAATTTCCCCTGATAAGGAAGGCCGTTAATGTCTGAAGCAGTTGCAGTTTTAAGCCGCCACCCTGTAGAAGCTACCACCACCGGGTCCGTGCTGATCATCGATGATGAGGCAGGAATCCGGGAATCGCTGGAAACACTGCTGGAATTTGAAGGCTACAAGGTCAGTTCCGCGGAGACCGGTGAGCAGGGACTCGCCAAGCTTGGCGAACATCCATACGATCTTGTGTTACTGGACTTCGCCTTGCCCGATCGCAATGGCCTGGAGATTCTGGCGGACATTCGTGACCGCGATCCGCAGATGGCGGTGATCATGATCACCGCATATGGCACGGTGGACAATGCTGTTCGCGCCATGCAGAACGGAGCGACCAACTTCATTCAGAAGCCCTGGGACAATGAGAAGCTGTTGGCCGATGTTCGCGTAGCCGTGGCCCGCCGGCGCGCGGAAGAAGAGAATGAACAACTCAAGCGCGCACTGAAGCAGCGCTACAACTTCGAAAATATCGTGGGCAAAAGCGAGCCCATGCTGAGGATTTTTGACCTGGTAGCACAGGTTGCGCCCAGCCGCTCCACGGTTCTGGTGCAGGGTGAAAGTGGCACCGGGAAAGAGCTGATTGCCAAAGCCATTCATGCCAATTCGCCGCGCAAAGACCGGCCATTCGTGCCCGTCAATACCGGTTCGATGCCGGCAGATCTGCTCGAATCCACGCTTTTCGGCCACGTAAAGGGCGCGTTTACCAGCGCCATTTCATCCAAGAAAGGCCTGTTCGAGGTGGCCGATGGCGGCACCATCTTTATGGACGAAATCGGCACGATGAGCCTGGAAACGCAGGCCAAGATCCTGCGTGTACTTCAGGACAAGAAGTTTATGCACCTGGGCGGCGTCCATGAAATCCATGTGGATGTACGCGTAATCGCCGCTACCAACATTGATCTGAAGTTAATGGTGCGCGAAGGGCGCTTCCGTGAAGATCTTTTCTACCGTTTGAATGTGATCACCGTGGACCTGCCACCGTTGCGCAGCCGCACGGAAGATATTCCTCTGCTGGTGAGCCACTTCCTGCAGAAGTTTGCCGCGGAAAACAATAAGTCGCCTCGCCAGATTTCGCCTGAGGCATTACGTCCCATTATGGATTACGGCTGGCCGGGCAACGTGCGCGAGCTGGAAAACGTGATTGAACGCGCCGTTGTGCTGTCCAACAGCCTTACCATTGGCATCGATCTGTTGCCGGATCACATTGTCGGCCGCGGCTCGGCGGGAAAGATTTTTGAGCATCGCCCGGATGCCTCGCTGTTTGAGATCATTGAGGATTGCGAGCGCCGCGTGATTCTGGACATGCTGGAAAAATGCGGCTGGAACCAGACCGAAGCTGCGGACCGTTTTCACATCCCGCTTTCAACCCTGAACCAGAAAATCAAGCGCCTCAATATCGAGATCAGAAGACGCGGCAGGGAGACAGCATAAAAACGCAATTAGCAGATAATGATTGGCAATTGGCATGTGACTTCCAGCCCAGGCGTCCTGGCTAATTGCTAACTGCACTTCCCCCGCCACGGCGGGCTCTCTGTTATATTTGCCTTTCCCGATGGAGCTCATCTCACCTGCCGATCTGTTGAAAAGAAATGCGCTGGCCGTACAGGAATACTCATTGCTGGCAGCGCGCTCGGTGGGAAACCTCTTCCGCCGTCCCCGCTACTTCGCGGACATGATTTATCAGGCCGACCTTATCGGCGTCGGCTCGCTGCCTATTGTGGTCCTTACCGGTACGTTCACCGGCGCAGTTTTGGCCCTGAACACGCGCGCAACCCTGGAACAGTTCGGGGCCTTGTCCCTTACCGGGCAGCTCGTCTCTGTCTCAATGGTGAGGGAGTTGGGCCCGGTACTGACGAGCCTCATGGTGGCGGGCCGCAATGCTTCCGGGATGGCCAGCGAGCTGGGTTCCATGCAGGTGACCGAGCAGATTGACGCAATGCGCGCTCTCGGCACGGATCCTTACAAAAAGCTGGTCACGCCGCGCGTAATCTCGACCGTGTTCATGATGTTCTTTCTCACCATCATCTCCGATCTTGTTGGTCTGATCGGCGGCTGGTTCATCTCTTATACGTGGATCGGTCTGGACAGCTACCAATACTGGAACACTGCATACCAGGCGCTGAAATTCAACGATGTGCTGATGGGACTGGTCAAACCAGTCCTGTTCGGATTCATCATCGCGACAGTTGGCTGCTATTACGGGATGACCACACGCGGAGGCACCCAGGGGGTGGGACGCTCGACCACGCAGGCCGTGGTTGTCGCCTCCGTGCTCATCATTGCTGTAGATTTCTTCGCCACCAAGTTGTTGTTGTTCTTCTTTGGATAAGCCATGTCTACTCCCCAAAACGGAGCTTCCGGCACTGTCCACAAAACCGTCATCTTTGAAGATGTTTCCATCAGCTTTGAAGGCAATGTGGTGCTGGACGGGGTTTCCTTTGAGCTCAAGCGAGGCGAGACCAAAAGCCTGCTGGGGGCCGCGGGTTCAGGCAAGAGCACGCTGCTGAAACTTTGCCTGGGACTCATCAAACCCGACAGCGGAAAAATCTACGTTCTTGGCCATGACATCACCACGATGAGTGAAGAAGACCTCTTCAATTTGCGCAGCATGATTGGCATTATTTTTCAGGAGAGCGCTTTATTCGATTCGCTGACGGTGCGCGAAAATGTTGCCTTCCGGCTGCTAGAGGAGAAAATTCCGGAGCAGGAAGTTGAGCAGCGCGTACGCGAGGCCCTGCGCTTTGTGGAATTGGAACATACTCTGGATATGTTCCCGGCCGAGCTTTCCGGTGGAATGAAGCGGCGGGTGGGAATCGCGCGCGCGATCATTACTCATCCGGAGGTCCTGCTCTACGATTCTCCTACCGGCGGCCTCGATCCTATTACCTCGACCACGATTATCGAGTTGATTATGAAGCAGCGTGACGTCTACAAGACCAGCGCGCTTCTTGTCAGTCATCGTCTGCAGGACGGGTTTATGCTTGCCACGCATCGCTATGATCCCCAAACCGAACACATGCAGCCGATTGACGGCGCCAGCCTGCGCGATGTCCTGACCACATTCCTGGTCCTCAAGGATGGCAAGGTCATCTTTGACGGAACGGGCCAGGAACTGGTCGCCAATCAGGACCCATACATTCGAGAATACATTTCTTAAACCGTTCTTCAGAAATGTTGTGACCGGTTTAACTTCTCATATATTCCGCCAGAGCCGACTTCCAATCCCGTGGCGGAACAACCCCCGCCATCTTAAGGGCTTGCATCTCCATGACAGCGTACCTCGGACGCGGCCCGATTCTGCCCATTTCACTCAGCGGCTTACCTATGACATTATTCGTTGGAAGGCCGGCAAGAATCGCGGCCTGCTGCATGAGATCGAACCGGCTGCATGCGCCCGCGTTGCACAGATGAAACAGGCCAATATGGCTACTTCCCATAACCTCGATCATTTTGCCTGCGGCATCCAGCGTGTATGTGGCAGAGCCAACCTGGTCAGCGGCAACGGTATATATCCCACCACTCTTCAGCGCTTGCACGCCTTTGCTTATGAAATTCGCTTTGCCTGGGCCGAATAGGACCGAGAGACGAAATATCCAGTAGCGCTCGAGTTGCATCACAGCCTGTTCTGCGAGCAGTTTCGTTTTGCCATAAACCGAGATCGGATGGGTTGGATCTGATTCCGTTCGTGGGGAATCAGCAGAACCATCGAAAACCGCGTCGGTGGAGATATGCGCGACCGGCACGCCAAGGTCCTTTGCAACCTCTACTACATTTCGCGTGGCAACTACGTTTGTCTGGAAGGCGTAGTCCGGGTTTGCCTCGCATAGATCAGGATCGGCAGCAGCCGCGGTGTGAATCAGTGCGTCCGGTCGGGCTGCTGTCAGAGCGCGGCGAACCTCAGGTAGCCTCGTAAGATCTGCCTCGGCGCGCGTCATAGGCAAAACGTAGTGTGTTGCTCCAATGATCTGGATTAACCCGTGGCCGAGCAGGCCATTGGCTCCGGTGATCGCGATTCTCATATCTGATTCCCGGGTACGGTAGCTGAGTTACACTGTTTCCACTTCATCGAGCCTTCCAAATGATCCGCATGGCAACCTTTCGGGCCGCAATTCTGTACTTGCTCTCACTCTTCGTTCTCATCATGCCAGCGGTTTCGACTCAAAACAACGCCGCCAAATCACGAGTGGAGTTTGTGGACCGGGCCCGTGAAGCCGGCCTGACCGCGGAAAACATCTTTGGCCGTGCCGATCGAAAAGATTACATCATCGAGAGCACGGGCACAGGCGTAGCAATTTTCGATTACGACAATGATGGCTGGCCCGATATCTTCATTGTCAATGGCACTACCCTGAACCCAACAGCGGGCCAGCAGCCCACGCATCACCTCTATCACAACAATCACGATGGCACGTTCACAGACGTGACTGTGCGTGCAGGGCTGGCGGGCCCGGCAGGATGGGGCCAGGGCGTGTGCGTCGGCGACATAGATAATGATGGCTGGCCGGATCTGTTTGTGACATCCCTGGGCGAAAACAAGCTCTACCGTAATCGGCGCGACGGCACATTTGAAGAGATCGCCAGGTCTGCCGGTGTCGCAGGCGATGGCGCGTGGAGTACCGGCTGCACATTCATCGATTATGACCGCGATGGCAGGCTCGATCTCTTCGTCGCGACCTATGCCGGCCTGGATCTCAAGAAGCTTCCCGAGCCAGGCAGCGCGCCCACTTGCCAGTGGAAGGGGCTGGCTGTCTTTTGCGGGCCACGCGGACTGCCCGCCGGCATCAACCACCTTTATCACAATCGGGGTGATGGTACCTTTGAAGAAGTAACCAAAGCAGCCAGGATCACACAGACCCTGGGACATTATTGTTTTGCCGCAACCACGCTGGATTTTGACAATGACGGCTGGCCGGACATCTATGTAGCCTGCGACAGCACACCCAGCATCCTCTATCGCAACAATCATGATGGTACTTTCACCGATGTGGCGGTGGCTGCCGGGGTGGCTTACAACGAGGATGGACGTGAACAGGCGGGAATGGGAATTGCTGTCGCCGATTACGATGGCGATGGCTGGCTGGACCTGTTTCGCACCAACTTCTCTGACGACAGTTCAACGCTTTATCGCAACAACCACGACGGCACGTTTACGGACACGAGTGTACGCGCCGGTCTTGCGCGCAATACTCGCTATCTCGGCTGGGGCGCCGCGTTCGCCGATTTCGATAACGATGGCTGGCCGGATCTGGTTGTGGCCAATGGCCACGTTTATCCCGAAGTGGATCATCTCAAACTCGACATTACCTATCGCGAACCCAAGCTGGTCTACTGGAACCGGCAGGGCACAACCTTCCAGGACGTCTCCTCGTCTGCGGGGCCGGGTATCACCACGGCCGTGTCAGCGCGGGGACTCGCCGTCGGCGATCTCTGGAATGATGGCCAAATGGAAGTGGTCGTAGTCAACATGAACGCAGCCCCGAGCTTGCTGGTGAATCGCGCCCGCACCGCGAATCACTGGATCGGTTTGCACCTGGTAGGTGTGGTTTCAAACACCGGCGCCATCGGCGCACGGGTTACGTTGAAAGCGGGCGCACGCATCCTGGTGGATGAGGTCCGCAGCGCGTCAAGCTATATCTCAGTCAACGATCAGCGTCTACATTTCGGGCTGGGAACCCTCGCAGATGTTTCTTATGCCGAAGTGCGGTGGTCCAATGGGCTGGTCGAGCGTTTTCACAATCTGCCCGTGGACAAAATCTCCACGTTGAAGGAAGGAACAGGGGAGAGGCTTAAAGATTCGCCACAGGGAAGCGCTCCGCAAACAAAATAAGTGGACCGCAGCCGCCCTCGGCTGCGTTTCCATGCAGTGGAATTGCGACTTACTTATGCCTTACATACTTTTGCTGTTACTAGTTTCCTCTTTCGCGTCTGCTCAACAACCCCAATCGCCCGACGCCGAGCTGTCTGCTGCCCACGAGCTGATGAACCAGGGCCGCTTGGACGATGCCATCGCTCAGCTGAGCGCGCTCCGCCAGAAAATGCCTTCACGGCCCGAAATTGGACGCGAGCTGGGAATTGCCTACTATCGCAAGGGCGATTTCCTTCACGCCTCGCCGCTCTTGCAGGAAGCATTCACTCGAGATCCTAAAGATGCCGACGTTGCGCAATTGTTGGGGCTTGCCTATTACCTGAGCGGGCGCCCTGCCGATGCGATTGCTCCGCTGGAGCGGCTGCGCGCATCCGGGCCACAGGCAAACATTGATGCTGCCTATGTGCTGTCACTATGCTACGCCTTGAACCGGGAGTTCGATAAAGCCCGGTCTTCTTTTGCATCGCTCTATGCTGTGCCGGCGGACTCGGCAGCAGCGCACGTTATTCTGGCCGCCATGCTGGTCCGGCAGGGTCTGGATCCTGTCGCCGAGCAGGAAGCCAAAGCCGCGCTTGCCCTGAACGCGAGTGTTCCCCAGGGTCATTTTGTTCTGGGCGAGGTCTCCTTCTATCGTGCTGACTATGAGAAGGCGCTGGGCGAGTTTCAGCAGGAAATCCGGTTGAATCCGGCGTTCGCGCCGGCGCGTACCCGCGCTGCAGATGCAGAATCGCACCTGGGACGCGCTGTAGAAGCGGAGATGGAGTCGGAACGCTCGATGTGGCTGGACTCCACCACCAGCGAGCCGCTGATCGTTCTGGCCAAGACGTTATTGAATCAAGGACGGAATGAGCAGGCAGAGCGCACGCTGCTGCGCGCTCTGGCGCTCGATCCCAATAGCTATACTGCACATTTTCTTTTAGGTCAGGCTTACCGCCACCTCGGTAAGACGGAACTGGCAGACAGAGAATTCAAGCTCGCAGCACAAATCCAGCAAGCTCAAACGAGGAACCTGCCGCGCTAGATGAGTCTGCAGGTTTTAGTATTTTTGTTGTTACTTTCTACCTAAATTAGTATTTCAGCCTTCCATTTTCTATTGATAATGGTAGGCTCTCGACTAGCTTGCGTGCCAAACCCTTGATTTTCCTGGGTGAATACGCCACGTTTCATTGGCATTCAATTTGCTCGCTCGCTTGCACCCGTGTGCTAGAATTCTGGGCCATAACTGGACTCTTCTTTAATTTTGCCGTTTGTGATTTCTAGTCTGTATCAAGGTTCTTTGCCGTTCGGGACTTCATAGTTTGTATCAGGGTGAGGTTAGCAAGAAATCAAATCTCAGGAGGGCAAGATGAAGGCAGTTGCTTCCACTTCTTCATTTTCACTGCGTAGTGTGCTTCTGTTGGTAGTCGCTCTGCTGGTCTTGCTGGCCGTGCATAGCACGCCGGCATGGGCACAGCAGGGGTCGGTCTCGGGCGTAGTCACTGACCCGCAGGACGCCGTGATTCCCGGCGCTACGGTAACGCTTACCAGCAAGGACACCGGAGCCAGTCAAAAAACAACAACTCAGGGTGATGGTCACTACCTTTTCAGCAATGTGAAACCCGGAGTCTATGACCTGACCGTCGAACGGAAAGGCTTTGAAACAGCCAAAGTCGCTGCCCAGCAGGTTCGGGTCGGTATCACCACAACCGCCAATATCAAGATGAAGGTTGGCGCGGAGAGCACTACCATTGAGGTCAAGGCTACGGGCGCTGATCTCCAGACGCTGGACGCCAGCGTCGGCAACGTGCTTGACCAGCAGGCGCTGGAAAAGCTGCCGAGCTTGAACCGCGACGCGACGGCAATCCTGCTCATTCAACCTTTGGCGCAGCCAGGATTCAATGAGGCCCCCGGATCGGGCGAAACAAACACCACGGGTGGCGGCATCGCAGGCGCGCGTGCCGATCAGAATACCTTTATGGTTGATGGTGGTGACGCCACCAGCAATACTGAAGGCGGCGGCGGCTATGCTCAGCAGGCAGCCAGCGGCTTTGCGGCCACGCCCCGCGCGGCCATACCCACTCCGGTGGAGAGTCTTACGGAAATGCGCGTGGTCACTAATAACTCCAACACCTTTGCCCGCTCCAGCGGTGGCGAAGTGCAGATGGTGACTCGCAGCGGTAGCAATGCGTGGCACGGCGCCGCTTACGAGAACAACCAAAACACCGACTACAACGCCAATCTCTGGCAGTTGAACAAGGCTGGAAAGCCACGTGGAATTTGGATTGACAACCGCTTTGGTGGCCGCCTGGGCGGACCGATCATGAAAGACAAAGCCTTCTTCTTCGTCATGTATGAAGGACACGACTTTAAGAAGGCCAATCCTCTTGTTGGCAGGCTGGTACCAAGCGATCTGATGCGGCAGGGAATCATCCAGTACAAGGAC
>DATDNH010000116.1:0-15007 GCA_036518395.1 Candidatus Angelobacter sp.
GCTTGCCATCCATCTCCGCCATGCGGAGGATCAACTCATCGCTGTGTTCCGCTTTCTTCAGCGCCAGTACACGAATACGTGGATTGTCGATTTTCAAAAACGAAAAAGTCTTGCCCAGAGCGCCTGGATGTTTGCTCGACGCAAACGCAATCAGCGGCTGGTTCAGCCTCAGAGCCTGCCAATCTGTCTGCTCCTTGCGCCAATCGCCAGAGTGACTGGCCAGACCATAGATAAATTCATGATGGCCCCAATCCTGCGTGAGCTGATCGCTGTACGCGCTGCCGTTGCCGCCACCGAGGCCCGGTGTATAAATCAAGGTGAGGCGAAGCGTGCTATCATCTGGTTTGTCTGAACCATACTTGCAATCTGACAGCACAGTGACGCCATAGGCGCCACTTGTATCGGTCAGATCGAACCACTGGTGGGACGGGACTTCGAACGTCTTCTCATTATTATTGCCGCGCTGGATCGTGCCTATATCCCAGTTGTAGGTAGCCTGGGGATTCTTGGCCGTCAGTGGAAAAGTAGCTTTCAGCGCCGCTTCTTTCGTTTTCCAGTCAATCGCATTCAAAAATTCCACACGATTTCCTGCATCACCCGTAGATAAACGGATGGTTTGGACAAATTTGGAATCTTCGCTTTCACGTTCCACCTGGAGGGCAACGCGCACCGGTCCGTCCTCAACAATCTTAACTTTCGCCGGACCCTGTACGTATCCGCGCGGTGGTTTCTTCTGATCGTCCCAATCCATGTTCCATGCAGGCCAGTCGTGCGGCTTTTCTGTTTGAAAAGCCAGACGCAGCGGAGCGGAGAGCAGTTCTTTATTGATTTTCTTGTCAAAAATACTGCTCACGTCGCCGTTCCGATCCACTCTGACGTAATAACGTAAGTTTTGCACGGATGATTCGTTCACACTCACAAAGAGCTTGTCGTTGCCAACTGCGGGTTGCGAACTGAGGCGAACATCGTAGACCGCATACCCGACTGACGGAACCGTAGCGAGAAAAAGCACCTTGGCAGTTCCCGCATCGGCGCTCAGTAATTGTGACGGCACCGCAATTCCGTTAGGACCATAAACCTGAACTGACCTGGGAGTGCTGTCCCCCAACGCAACTTCAGCTTCAACCACATCTTCCCGCTGAATGTTCAGCGGGTTGTAGACCAAAATGGGAATGCCTTTCGTCTGCGTGTCCATCGCAGAAGCAATCCCGCTGGTTGCGCTGGCCAGGACTCCGGCAAACTGGTTCATAGCGATCACGTCGTCATTCCAGGCATAGTTATAAGACTGAGCGGTCGCGGTACCCGCCATGATGTCGTGAAACTGGCCACCCATCACCAGAGTCCAGGCATTGTTCAGGCGCTCCTGCGGATACGTGCGAGCGCCCAGCCACTGCGCCATCACGGAAGCTCTTTCAGCCGCGTCGGCCAGCAATTCATTCTTGCGGTTCCAGCGTTTCTGGTAGGCCTCTGACGTAAGCGATCCGGCAGAGTGATTGGTGAGCTCCAGTTCACCTTTATAGTGCGGAAGGCGATCCATCTGATTCGGCTTGATATCCAGAAACATCTGGTCGGCATTGGACGAGATCACATGCACGGGCCCATCGCCCACGCGCACCGGTGAAGCGGGCGCAGGAGCAGGCTGCTGCTGGTCCGGACGCCTCGGCCCCGGCAGCACGGCTTCACCTTTATCGATGATCGCTTCCAACAGCTTGATCGCGGGCTCGCGTGGCGCGCCGCCAATATCGCCCGTCCCATAGTAGTGATAGTCGGTGAAGAGGCCGCTCACTTCGCCATTGTGCTGCACGCGCGCCGCCCAATCTCCCTGATATCGGCGAAACGCTGCCTGCGGATCTGACGTATCTGCCGGAGGCAGCGGCTTACTCAAATCCGTGGTGATGTCCGCGCTGTAACTGCCGGGATTGAATGCGGCAATCACACTCTTGCCATCCGGCCCATCCCAGATTCCAACATTGAATGGCGTGCCGCGTGGAGTGCGCTCCGGAGAATCGGGGCCGCCAGCAGGCGCCGACGATCCCCACGTAAGTTTCTGAGTGGAAAACCCTTTGATGCCCGCGTGCGCCAGAATGCTGGGCAGGGAGGCAGGGAAGCCGAAGCAGTCCGGTAGCATGTATTCAGCGCTGGCCTTGCCGAACTCGCGGCGGAAAAATTCATTCCCATAAAGGATCTGGCGGAAGATCGATTCAGCGGAAGGCGAATTCACGTCACTTTCTTCCATCGACGATCCGGCAGGGAACCAGCGTCCAGCGGCCACATACTCCTTGAGCTTTTGGAAATCCGTGGGATAGTACTCCTTCATTAACCGATAGCGGTTGGCGCCGCTGAAATTAAAGATGTAGTGCGGATATTTTTCAAAGAGCGCGAAGTTGCTGCGCATCGTTTTCGAGAGGTATTCGCGAATCACCAGCGGATACTCCCACCGCCACTCCGTATCGAGATGAGCGTAGCCAACAACGTAAAGCGTCGGCTGCCTGGTTAGATCAGGGACAGATGCGCTGTTTTGCGCGCTCGCGATCAGCGGCAGCAGCAGAAACAAAAGTGAGAGCTTCAGGCGTTTCACAATAAGACCTCTGGGGCAGGCTTTTGATCTTGCTTTCTCATTCCTTGGTGTTCCTTCGTGTCCTTCGTGGTAAGAGCTGTGTTGCTTTTGTTCTTTATCTGCGACTATCCGCGCAAATCTGCGGCGACGTTCTTCACTTGCGAAAATTCCTTATTCAACAGCGCCAAAATCGCTTCCCGGTCCCCAGCTTTTACAAGCTGCTCGCGAAAATCGTCATCCATCAGATTCCGCGCAAGCCGGGAGAAAACGCGGAGGTGTTCATTTTCAGCGTCCGACTCGCGCGCGGCAAGAAAAATCACGATCTCGACCGGTTTTCCATCCAGCGCATTCCAGTCGACTGGCTCTTTTAATTTCAGAATCGCGATGGAGGCCGTATTCACCGCGTCACTCTTGCAGTGCGGTACGGCGAAGCCATGACCCATTCCGGTAGAGTAGACCGACTCACGCGCCCAAACGGCATCTTCCAGGCGATCAGAATCGTCCGTTCGGCCCTGTACGTACAATGTGTCAACCAGCTCACGGATGGCTTCTTCCTTGCTTCGAATATCAGTGCTGAGCACAATCAACTCAGGACTCAGCAAACCTCTGGCTGAGCGGGCCGATTCACGGTCCAGCAGGCGCTCAGCGTCCTGCACGAGCGGGTACTCGAGAACCTCCGACAACAATTTCCGGCACTCTGAATAAGAGTGCCTGGAAATACGCTCCTTCACGGTCGTCACATCAGCCACCGGAACACTGATTTCCTGGAGCCCCAATCCTATCAACAACGGAATGCTTCGCATGTCAGCTGCCATGTCTCCACATACGCTGAGCGATTTTCCGTGTGACTCGACGCCGTGCACAATCTGCTGGAGGAATTTCAGAAACGCAGCATGGCGAACGTTTGCCAGGTTCGCCACTTTCGGGTTGCCGCGATCGGCGGCAAAGAAATATTGGCTGAGATCATTGGTTCCAAGACTGAAAAAATCCAGTTCATGTGCTAGCTGGTCGAGGATAAAGGCTGAAGAGGGCACTTCGATCATGGCTCCAACCGGCATGGAGGGATCAAATGCGATTTGGTTCGCTTTCAGCTCCCGTTGCACCTCGGCCACCTGTTCTTTGAACCACAAAACTTCTTCAAGTGTCGAAACCATTGGCGCCATAACGCGGACGCGGCCGGCCGCTGACGCGCGAGCGATCGCGCGAAGCTGAATGCGCAACAACTCGGCGTTTTCCTGATAAATGCGCACACCGCGATAGCCGAGAAAAGGATTATCTTCGGCGACAATTTTCACGAAGCGCAGCCGCTTGTCTCCTCCAACATCCAGGGTGCGAATCACCACTGGTTTTCCGGCGGCCGCGCACGCGGCATGGGCATAAATCTCGAATTGCTCCTCTTCGGAGGGCGGCTGCTCCCGCCTCAGAAACAACATCTCCGTGCGAAAGACGCCGATGCCATCCGCGCCACTCTGGAATGCCGCATCGATCTCTTCGGCCGAGGCCACGTTTGCCGAAACTCCGATGGTGCGCGCGTCCACCGTGCGCGCAGGTGATGTGGCATAGCGCGCCAGAGCCTGTTTGCGACGCTGCATGGTCCGCGATTCGCGCTCATAGAATCGCGTCACAGGCGGCGTGGATTCCAGAATCACGAACCCTCGGTTGGCATCAACGACCATTTCCGCTTCCGTAGGCAGCATCAAGACATCTTTCACCGCCACCAAGGTTGGAATTCCCAATGAGCGCGCCAGAATTACTGTGTGGGAAGTGGTTCCGGCAGATTCCATGACCAGTCCGCGGACCCACTTGCGGTCCAGCGCCAGGAGTTGTTGTGGCGCCAGGCTCTCCGCCACCACAACTGATGGCTGTCGCAATTCCACCGTTGTTGCCTTTTTGGCGCCGGAAATATTGTCCAGCAACTCCCGGCATATCCCATGGATGTCCAATGCGCGCTCACGTAAAACGGAATTATCAGAACGGCGCAGCTTGTCGGCAAAAAAAGTATTGGCTTCTACGATTGCCTCAGCGGCCGAGTCGCCCTCTCGTATGCGTTCCAGCATTCTGCCCGCGAGCGCAGCGTCGTTCAGAATGGCAAGGTGTGCCTCCAGGATTCCCGATTCCGCTGACGAAAGTGGTTCCAGCAATTTGTTTTGAATGCGAGTCCGCAGTGCGGCAACCGCGCGGTGAATTCGTTGTTCTTCCAGAGCGGGATCGTGCGCGCCTCCTTCAATCGGCGTTGCACGCAACTGAATGCCACCGATAACCACAGCCTTCCCAGCGCCAATACCGCGGCTGGCTGCTTGTCCAAACTGCACCTGGACGCCGAGCAGCCGAAGCGCACGTGGAAGTTCGCGCCTGGTTTCTACGGGAAGCAGATCGGGCAGCGCCGAATCCCGGGCAGCCAGATCGTGCTCGATGAATCGCTGTAGAGCCGCTGATGCCGGTGTCTCATCGATGCCCTGCACGCGAACGGAGCAGGCATCGTTGAAATGAATATCGGCCGCAATGATGGAGAGCACACTCTTCATGTCCGCCGCAGAGCCGCTGCGTAGATTTGTAAGCACGCATTCGGAGGTGAAAGTTTTGGCAATCGCCGCGACGTGGCTAGCAGGCCGCGCATGGAACCCATGCGACAGCGGACAAGCAAATTTGAAAGTTACAGGCATTTGGCGTGCAGCCGCATCATTAAAGTGGCAGGAACATATAGTGGGCCCGCATTTCTCATTTCTGATCTTTGATTTTTGATTTCAATATCATCCAAGGTATGAGCGTTTAGCGAACATTGCGTCTTTGCGGTAAATCTCGAATCTGGTTTACAGCTTCGCGAAGACATTGCGCGTGTTCTTGATCGCTTCCTGCAGCGGCACTTCAATGATTTTCATTCCCTGGAAGCGCTCACGGCCTTCAATGCTTATGTCCACAGCGAAAATGGCAGCCTGGGCCTGGCGAATGTCGCTGTCTGACAGCTTGTTTTCGACTCCCAGAGAGCCCTGAGTTTCCACTTTGATTTCATGTCCCAGTTCTTTGGCAACTTTTTCCAGCCGCGCCGCCGCCATGTAAGTGTGGGCAATGCCGGTGGGACACGCCGTGACTGCGACGATCTTCATGTAGCCTCCTTGGCTGCTGCTTGTTCCCTGGACACAGAAAATGACTTCACCGCGATAATGCAAGCGGTTGTGACGAATGTTCCAGCCAAAATTGCGATTACATACGCCAGTCTCTGGGTTACCGCCAGCAGGACGACAGGCCCGCCGTGCGATGCGTAATCGCCAACTCCGCCGAGCATGGCGACGACAGAGGCTACCATGGAGCCGGCAATGATGCACGGAATCACGCGTAAGGGGTCGGCAGCCGCGAACGGTATTGCGCCCTCGGTAATCCCAGTCATCCCCATGGCGAGTGCGGCAATGCCAGCCTCGCGCTCTTCCTCAGACCAGAGCTTTCGACGCAGCAGAGTGGCCAACCCCAGTCCCAGGGGTGGGGTGCAGATAGCCGCAGCACATGCTCCCATAATGCGAATGTTGCCTTCTACGATCATGGCCGAGCCGAAGAAAAATGCAGTTTTGTTGATAGGACCGCCCATATCGAAGGCGATCATCGCTCCCAACAGCGCTGCTAGAACACTGCTATTTCCCGTGCTCATGGTCCTCAAAATGGAGTTAGCTGAGGCCATGAGATGAGCTATTGGAATGCCGAGAACCTTCACCATGATGACGCCGATCACGGCTGATGAAAGCGCTGGAATTACAAGGATAGGCATGATGGGCCGTAGATATGTCGAAACAGGAATTTTCTTGATGAGTTCCACAACATATCCAGCCAGCAAACCGACGAGGATTGCTCCCAGGAAACCTGCTTTTATCTGCCCCGAAAGGTAGCCTCCAATGAAGCCCGGAATCAGGCCTGGCCTGCCAGCTATGGAATACGCTATGTATCCTGCCAGGACGGGAAGCATTAAAGAAAAGGATGCGACGCCAATATCGTTGAGGAGTTTGAGCGTCGGAGCGTGAGAGAAGTCAGGTCCAGTGGGTGTTATTGCCAGGGTAATGGAAATGGCAATGAGGATACCGCCACCAGCAATGAACGGAATGGCGTAAGAGACGCCGGTGAGCAGGTGCTGGCGCAGTTTTTTGAGCTGTTCGATCATGAAGATCAGTGCTTAGTATTTAGTACTTAGTATTCAGGAAAGTCAAAGGCAAAAAGAACTTTTTGGCTGCAAATCAGCGCGGAGCGAACCGACTCCAATATTAAGGCATGAGTTCAATGCGAATACTTCCGCCATCAAAATCTGCCCGGATATTTTCCAGAGAACTCAGCACGGCGCCGGCACTGGCCAACTCTTTTGCCGGATAAGTCGTTTCCATCGCTATGACTCGCATGCCGGCGGCTTTGCCGGACTCAATTCCTGCCGGGGTGTCTTCAAATACCAGGCAATTCGCTGGCGCAAACCCGAGCAGGGCAGCGGCCCTCAGATACGGTTCAGGAGAGGGCTTGCCTTTCGCAACATCGTCCGCAGTAACGATGCGTTCCGGGACAGGGAGTCCCGCGTACCGCAAGCGGGCGGCGGCCAAAGCACGGGTCGCGGAGGTGGCAATGATGAAGCGATCCGGAGGAAGGCTGCGTAGTAATTCCGCCGCGCCAGGAACGGCAACAATGCCTTCTTTGTCATTGATCTCCATATTTTCGATCTTGAGATTTTCTTTTTCCGCATCCAACTGCGGGGCAACGATGCGAACGGTCTCGATAGTGCGGCGTCCGTGCGCATGCGCAAGGACAACCTCAGCATCCAGGTTGTGCTCGCGTGCCCATTTCCGCCACACACGTTCCACGGCCTGAGTCGAATCGACCAGAACTCCATCAAGATCGAAGAGAATTGCCTGACAAGTGAAGAGCACTATCCTGTTCCCTGTAACCTGTCACCTGTTGCCTGTTGTTTTAGCGATCACATCGATTTCGCTGAAAAAGGTATTGCCCCAGGGATCGTCATCTTCAGACGGAATGGAATCGAAGAGCAGGTACCGGAATTTGCCCAGGCTGCCGCTCGAGTCAGTGATGCTCACGCCGTACTGGCCCCCGCTCTCGCCTTGTTGTGGCCGCGTATCCACCGTAGCAATCAGCTTCCAGCCGCAGGTAGCAGGATCGGTGTTGGCGTCAGGTTCGGGATTGAATTTCGGGTCGCTGCCATCGCTGGCAAAAACGTTGTAAATCTGCGGGGCGCGTGTGTCCGAATGCCAGGAATAGCTGTTGACCTGCGCGATTTCAATCGCGCTGCCCAGGTCCATCAAAAAGCGTCCGCCATCGGTGCCGTCGTGGAAAAAGAAATTTGCTTCCGGCTGGTCTTCTTCTTCGGGCAAACGGCCGTCCACCAAAGCTTTCAGGCCGCCACCATTGAGAGCCGCTTGGCCAACTACCAGTTTAAGTTTGGCATGCGCAGAAATCGCGTCTTTTGCCGGCGTGGGAACTTTCCTGAACTTAAATTGGGCGGTCGCGGCCTCACCAGTGTTGTGGTCGATGGTGACTTTGGCTGCGCCAAAGGCGGTGAGCGTTACGCCTGCTAGAAATGCAAGAGACAAGGCTGTGCGCGTCATCTTGTGTATCATACAAGGCCAATGTAGGGTACAGGTCACAGGCCACGGGTGACAGGGCCGAAAAGAGACCCCTTTTCTATCACTAAGGAGCTGATCATGCTGGATCGCAGAAATTTCCTGAGTTCGCTGGCAGGATTTGCGGCGTTCACGTCCTTTGCAGGATCGAATCTTGCGCAGAGTGTTTCGTCCGCATCGAAGTGTCTGGCTCAGGGAACGGTGCCTGCTCTGCCTTCGCGGTCCTTGTACGACCAGAACCAGGATGCTTTCTGGGCCGCCCTGCGCAATCAATTTCTCATTCCGAAAGACGAGGTCTATCTCAACAACGGGACTGTCGGGTCAAGCCCATATCCCGTGTTGAAAGGAATATTTGATAGCTTTCTGGAAACTGAGCAGATGGCCCAGGAGAATCCCGAAGAGTATCCGATCTGGGGATATGAACCTTATGTACTGTACCGGGATGCGCTGGCACAGTTTGTGGGCGCCACACGTGACCAGATCGCCATTACGCGTAATGCCACGGAGAGCAACAACTACATTGCCAGTGGCCTCGAACTCAAGGCCGGTGACGAAGTCCTGATGAGCGATCAGGAGCATCCTGGAGGAGAAGAGCCCTGGAAGATGCGCGCCAAGCGGTATGGAATCGTGGTCAAACAATTCGAAATCCCTAAACCGCCGAAAAACTCCGCTGAAATCCTGAATCGCATCAACGATGCCATCACTCCGCGCACGCGCATCATCTTCGTGAGCCACATCACCACAGTTACCGGCGTCGTGTTGCCGGTGAAGGAGATCGCCGCGCTCGCCCGTTCCAAAGGGATCCTTTCCGCATTTGACGGCGCGCATGTGACCGGCATGATGCGATTGAACCTGAACGATATGGGCTGCGATCTGTACACGTCATCGCCGCACAAGTGGCTGCAGGCTCCTAAAGGCACCGGCTTTCTTTATCTGCGCGATGATGCGGTGATGACCAAGCTGTGGAACACTATCGCCACCCACGGCTGGGACGAGCCGAATTTGAAAGCGGAGCGCTTCCAGCACATCGGTTCATCGAATGTACCAATCCTGGCAGGCCTGAAGGCGGCGATAGAATTCGCCAACTGGATTGGCATGGACAGAATAGAGAAGCGTCATCGCGAACTGGCCGACATTATTTATGCGGAGATGATGAAGCGCGGCGCTGAGTCATGGACTTCCTCGGATCCCGCTCTGCGGTGCGGAATCGTAACCGTCAACGTGCCCCCGGCAAAGATGCCCGACCTGGAATACTGGATGTGGAAGCAGCACAAGATCCGCATTCGCGGTGGCGCGCCTCATAAAGTCAGGCTTTCGACACCTTATTATTTGCAAAAAGCGGAGATGGCGAGGTTTCTCGAGAAACTGGGAGAATATAAGCAGAGCTAGTAAAATGGATCTTAGGTTTTGGCTCTGTAGTTTTGAATCATGTCGTGAGGCCAACATGGAAATTGAAATTCGCCGTTGTTTTTTTTGAATGGACCTGCGCCGCGCGGCCGTGGGCCTGCAAAAAGCTGCAGAAGAAAAGTTTGGAATCAAGCCGAAAATCAAAACGGGAAAGTCCGGCGATATGTCCGTTTTGGTGAACGGCAAGTCGGTCTTTGGCTACAAGGCCGAAGGCAACATGCCGCCCGTACCAGACTTGCTGCGCCGCATCGCGGAAAACAGCAGTTAGCCCATAGCGCGCCGAGTGTACGACAATCCACTCACAAAGACATTCTCCATCAAGAGTCCGCGCCTGGGCGCGTCTTCGACAAGAAGAAAATTTCTCCGCACGATCACTCGACTCTCATCTCGCGAAATAAATGCACAGTTCGCCGGAGTATCAAGTGGTTACACCTCTCAGGCTTTACTCTGATTTTTTCTTGACAACCGGCCTAATCCAGCTACCCTGATTAACAAAAAGCAACTTTAAACCCAGGGAACGTGTCGCCTCACGGCGCGGCACCGGGCAGAGCTCTAGAAAATTTTGAAAGGCAGGGAGGTTATCAACTCATGATGTCTTTTTCGCGGCGAATCCTGGCAGGCATATTGGCTGTACTGGTCCTGCCATTAGCGGCACTGGCTCTGGGCAATGAAGCCAGTGCTCCGGCAAACAAGACAGCAGCTGCTGCATCGTCGTCGGCGCCTGAGCCGGCGGCGACCCCAGCTCCACCGACTTTAAATCCTGCGGTTGATCCGTTGTTACAACTGCTGGTTTCCAAAGGCGTCCTCAGCGCTACTGAGGTTAACGGTCTGGCGTCAGCGCCCGCCAATCAGATGCGCGAACAGCTCTTGCTGCTTTTGAAAGCAAAGGGTGTTCTCACAGCTGAGGACCTGAATGCTCTGAAAGTACCTGCATCAGCGACTTCTGCCGTTGCAGTCAGTGCCAGTTCCTCCGCGGCTTCCGCCGTGGCGAGCACCGAACCGAACCCGGCCGATCCACAAGGCGGGGGAGGGCCGACTGTTATCCCGGCGGTCGCTCCTATCCGGGTTTTGCAAACCGACCCGCCTAAGCGCGAAGGTTTCATTCCGGATGTTTCCATCGGAAAAAATATTCGCCTGAAGCCTTACGGTTTCTTCAAGACCAGCGTGGTCTACGACACTGCGTCGCCCTATGGCAATGATTTTCCACTGCCTGGGTTTATTGGCGACATCAATACGGTCGACAAAATGCCGGAGTTCCATTTGAAGGCGCGGGCCTTGCGTTTGGGCACGAACTTCGAGTGGTTGGACATTGTTCCCAAGGTCGCTATTACAGCCAAGCTGGAGTTTGATTTTGAAGGCAACTTCAGCCGCGCCAATAACCGCAACATCAGCTCCATCCGGTCCAGCATGCCGTCCATCCGCCTGGGCTATGGCCGCATCGACTATCACGCAACCGACAACACGACCGTCCACCTCCTCGCCGGACAGGACTGGACGCCGTTTGCTTCTTCCACTCTTCCCAACCTCTTTGAGACCACAGGCTTTGGCATCGGCTTTGGCACGTTGTACGAACGCGCACCGCAAGTTCGATTTGGCCTGAATCACAATTTTGGTGGCGACCGCAAATTCCAACTTGAACCCGAATTCGCCGTGGTGCTGCCGGCTTACGGCAACCTGCCGGCAAACGTGGCAGACCAGTTAGGGTTTGGTGAGCGTCAAGGTGCCGATTCTGCGAGACCGGAAATCCAGGCTCGGCTTGTGGCCCAGTTTCAACTCGATCAAGCGCCAGCCGTGGCCCCGGCGCAAATCATCGTGAGTGGAGTGCAGGGCGATAGGTCCGTCGTGGCACTCGCCTCCGCTATTCCGGTGGCCTTCAAGGCTGCATTCCCGACAGGTATACGAACTGATTCATCGCGTCATGGTTGGACGGCAGAAGCCCAACTTCCAACGCGCTGGTTCACACTGATCGGCAAGTACTATAACGGCTCTGATCTGCGCTTCTATTTCGCAGGCCAAATCCTGGCGGAGTTCAATGACACCACTGGGTTAACCGGAACTGCCACAGCTCCATCCATCGACGGAGCATCGACGCTGGTGTTGGGACTACGCGGTGGCGTGCCTGTCGTCGCCAACCAACTTCCGCCCCGCTCTCAAGGCGGATTCATTAACCTCGGCTTGCCGCTTTCACGCTGGGCCAATGCCAACCCGTCCGGACGCAACGCTGGTTGGGTCATGTATCTGCATTACGGATATGACCAGGTCCTGGCCCGCGATGTGCGGCGACTGGGTGGCGGGCGCATGAAGGGCGATGTCTTGGCTCCTTCGCTGCAATACAAAATGAACAACTTTATCAGCTTCGTGGTGGAGGAATCGCTGTATCGCACACGCGCAATTCCACTTACCTCGACGGGAAATTTCCCGCTCTTCCAGGGGCGGCCGATGCGTGAGATCAACGATTTTCGTTCAGAGATCGGCACGGTTTTCAGCTTCTAAAATCCAAACAGCTAACCGGAGGAGTCAGGCTTGCAGCCTGACTCCCTTCCGCTTGATGTCGCGAGACGAGCCTTGTGCAAAGCCGTGAAAGCGTATTCTCGCGCCCTCGGCGCTATAATATGGCCGCCTGATAAATGGGCAATTTGGTTGATCAATCGAATCAGGGATCGGCATTATTCAGGATTGAAAAGTTTAAAAGGCTGACGTTCTGAGGAGGAGAAGAACATGAAGGAGAAAAAGGAGAAAAAGGGCAAGGGCGTATCGCGGCGAGACTTCATCAAATTGTCAACCGCCGGAAGCATTGCTGCCGGAATCGGCGGAATGGGTTCCACATTTTTATTTCCCGAGCGGGCCGCAGCGCAGCAGAAGACACTCAAGATTCTCCAGTGGAGCCACTTTGTTCCTGCATGGGACGAGTGGTTCAACAAGACCTACACCAAGCAGTGGGGTGAAAAGAACAACACCAATGTAATCGTGGATAACATCAATCTGGTTGACCTCAATGCCCGCGCAGCGGCTGAGGCCCAGGCACAGAAGGGACACGATCTCTTCATGGTGCTCTCGCCGCCGGCAAAATATGAGAACCAGACTATTGATATGACCCACGTCTATCAGGAGGTGGAAAAGAAGCACGGCAAGAAGATTGATCTGGCGCACAAATCCACCTATAACCCTAAGACGAAAAGATACTTCGCCTTTTCGGACGCGTACACTCCGGATCCCGGCAACTGGCACAAAGATTGGTGGGCTGAGGCCGGTTATCCGAACGGCCCCGATACATGGGACCAACTGCGCGACGGCGCTAAGAAGATCAGGGATAAGACCGGCCATCCGTGCGGCATCGGCCTGGCCCAGGAACTCGATACCAGCATGGCAATGCGCGCTTTGTTGTGGTCGTTTGGCGGCGCGGAACAGGATGAAGCCGGAAACGTCACCATCAACTCCAAGAACACCATCGATGCGCTCAAGTTCATGAAAGCGCTGTACCAGGAATCGGAGACGCCCGAGGTTTTCACCTGGACACCTCCTTCGAACAACCAGGCAATGCTGGCCGGCCGGGTATCTTATGTGGCCAACGCTATTTCCATCACCCGGCAGTCAGAGAGAGAGCACCTGCCTATTGACGAGAAGATCATGATCAGTCCAGCGCTCAAAGGTCCGGTGCGCCGGATCGCCGCTGAGCACGTGATGAACTGCTACATGATCTGGAACTTTGCTGAGAACAAGGAGGGCGCGCAGAAGTTCCTGATCGACTACATGGACCACTTCCATGACGGTTTTGTTGCCGGCCAGTTCTATAACTTCCCGTGTTTCCCCAAGCTGGTGCCAGATCTGCAAAAAGAGATTGCCAACGATCCCCGCGCCCATCCGCCGGACAAATACAAGGTACTCGGTAACGTTCTGACCTGGGCTACCAACGTCGGCTATCCGGGATACGCCTCGGCTGCCATTGACCAGGCGTTCAATACCTGGGTCATTCCGACGATGTTTGCCAAAGTGGCGCGCGGAGAAGAGACTCCGGAAAACGCCGCTTCAGCCGCTGAACAGGAGTACAAGCGTATCTTTGAAAGATTTAAATAACGCGGGGGATTGATGGCCGTCGTTGAGACGCGAAACCTGACCAAGGTCTTTAAAGAAGGAGAGCTGGGAGCAGTCAACGATGTAAATCTGGAGACTCACGAAGGTGAGTTTCTAGTATTTCTTGGACCCTCAGGTTCGGGAAAAACCACTCTTCTGCGCATGATCGCCGGCCTGGAGCATCCCACGGCCGGCGAAATACTCATTGGCGGGCGCGTAGTGAATGATCTTAGTCCGCGCGAACGCCGCATTGCTATGGTGTTCCAGAGCTACGCGCTTTACCCACACCTTACTGTCTACAAGAACATCGCTTTTCCGCTGAGAGCACAAAAAGCTATCCAGGTAGAAAAATCTGTCGGCATGCTGGAACGCTTCAAGACCCGACGGCAGAAAGAACGAGAAAAGGTGCAGTGGGCGGCATCGTTGCTGGGAATCGGCGGGTTGCTGCATCGCAAGCCGCGTGAGCTTTCCGGCGGCGAACGCCAGCGAGTCGCGCTGGCCCGAGCCATTGTTCGCGAACCCTCAGTCTTCCTCCTGGATGAGCCTCTTTCCAACCTTGACGCCAAGCTGCGGGCTTCAGCTCGCACCGAACTGGAGAGTTTCCACCGCCGCATCGGCACAACAACGATCTACGTGACCCACGATCAGGTGGAGGCCATGGCTATGGGCGACCGCATTGTGGTTCTGAATCATGGTTATGTGCGGCAGATTGGTAGCCCAAAAGAGGTGTACGACCAGCCGGCGGACACTTTTGTGGCCACGTTCCTGGGTTCACCACCGATGAACCTGGTGGAAAACGAGGACGTGATTATCGGCTTCCGGCCGGAACAGTTCCGCCCGGCGTCGCAGATAACCGATGCCGCCAAAGTACCATTTCGGTTCCGGATTGAGAACATCGAATATCTGGGCTCCGAGTGGATTGTCTCCGGCATTCTCAATGGCGGTCGCACGGACGGCAAGAAGGCAGTTGCCCGGCTCGGCTCAGCACAATCACTGGAACTTGGGCAGACGTACGATTTTGCGGTGCCCGAGCGCGAACTCAAATTCTTTGACCGCGCCAGCGAGAAACGAATTGCTCCGAGGGCCCTCTCGTGGCAGTGAAGACCGCGAAAATTAAGTCTGCCGGCGCAGCCCAGAGTCCCTGGCTCGGCATGGCCATGTTCTCTCCCGCGGTCCTCTACATTCTTGTGCTCATAGGCCTGCCGTTTTGCATGGCCATCTATTACGCCTTCAGTGACATTCGCATAGGCAGTGCCGGCTGGCCGCATTTCGTAGGGCTGGAAAATTTTCGCAGCATCGTACAAAGTCCCAGCTTTGAAAAAGCGTGGAAGAACTCCATTATTTTTACCATCTGCGCGCAGTTCATCGTCAT
>DATDNH010000117.1:0-50291 GCA_036518395.1 Candidatus Angelobacter sp.
GCAGGCAGTAGGCGTCACGTGGAAGGCGCTGCTTGAGCAGGCGCATGATGTCCTGCGTCAATAACTGGAGCTTGCCGGTCTGGAAATTTGTCCGGCTGGTGATTTTGCCCAGTCCACCCGGAACCACGGGCAAAACTCTTACAGGCGTGGAGAAGAATGCTTCAGTAAAACTCTTCAATCGCAGCAACGGTGGCGCGTCGGCGGCGAATTCTTCGAGCGGCTGAAGATAAATGGTGCTGCGAGTCCGATCTGGAAAATTCGGATGAGAGTTGAGGAACTGGGCATATGTCTGGCCCGGCTCAGGATGGACTGCAAGCCAGTCGAAAGGACCGGGCGGACGGATGGTCTCAAAATTATTGGGATCGAGCAATGATCTCAGAGTTGAGGACAACTGCTCGACGGAGCCGATCGCTTTTTCTCGAGTCTCTTTTGCTGGTGGCGTGAACGTTCGCTGCACTCACCAATTCTAAAATGTGATTCTTGCAGTCGAGGACCTCCTTAGTGATTCTTTGGCTCGCTCATGCTGAACCAGTTGCCGAACGGGTCGCGAAACACGGCTTCCACACCGTAGAACTGTTCTTTGGGCGGAGAAATAAACTCAACGCCTTTGGCCCTGAGTTCCTCGTATGTTTTGCGGCAGTCGGCAGTGTAAAACACGCCTGCGCCGAAGGCCCCTTTCTTCATCAGTTCCTTAATGGTTTCCACGTCTTTCGGTTCCAGCTTCGGGCCCGGCGCGACTTTCATCATGATGATCTCCAGGTCTGGCTGTCCTTTTGGGGTTACTGTGAGCCAGCGGAAACCATTCGGCATGGTTGCGTCGGTTTTCACTTCAAACCCGAGTTTATTGACATAGAAATCTTTGGCCTCGTCCTGATCAGGCACGAAGATTGCGGTGTGAGACATACGCTGGATCATGTTTTCTCCCTGGCAGAGACAGCTTAGCCAATCGCCGCAGATTGTGCTTCTCGATTCTTGCTGTTTTATTCAAAAGGTCCGAAAGCGGTCATGTAGCAGACCGGCAGGAAAAGGATGCGCCACGGAGCGGAGTAGCCGAAGATTCTGCGGGCTTCGCGCTGATAGTCCGTGGGCGCGCGTCCCACCATCGAATGGAATTTCAGGCTGAAAGAGCCCAGGCTGGTGTAGCCGACTTCCATACATATTTCAGTCACAGACATGTTTCCGGAGAGCAGAAGACTCTTGGCGCGATCCATCCGGAGTCGCGTCAGAAAATCGTGTGGTGTTTCACCGAAGGTGCCCGCAAACAAGCGATGAAAGTGGAATGGCGAGAGACAGGCCTCACGCGCCGCCTGCTGAAGATCAACAGGCACCTGATAGTTCGCGGCGATTAGATCACGCGCGCGGCACAGGCGGCGAAAGGTGTCGTCATGAACCAGGCGGCTTCTCACACGCCTCATAATACCTCAGCCTGAGTATTTGCGCCGATACTGACGTGAGGACTATATGGATGATCTGAACGATAGGCCACTTCTATGCACAAGAGAACTATGCGGTGCGTGTTGCGCCTACTTCAGCGAGGACGTCGCGCTCCAGCACTTTTCCGTTTTCGTAGATGGCGTGAACCAAGCGCATTTTGCTCGAGCGATTCCGGGCAACGGCGGAGGCGATTTCAAAATCGCTGAACGCGGCAATCATTTCCCAGCGATTGCTGCCGTTTTGTGTCCACACTTCGAACTGTTCCCAGCGAGCCATTCTTTTAAGTGTCTCACAACAAAAACAGCCTTTGGAATCAGTGTCGGTTCTTAGTTCCTGAACCTTAATCCTGTGACTCAGGTATTCACTCTGCTTTATTGCAGGTAATGTTTAAAGGGAATGTCCACGTTGAAATAGAGCTTTACGGTCTGGTTGCTTTGGGGGTCTCTTGCTTCCAGCAGGTCGTAGTTGTGCCCGCCTTCATTGACGAGGCTTTGTCTGCCCGGCATCAAACCACGAACACTGAGCAGAACATATTCCTCGTGAGTGGAGATCACGACGTAGGCCGTCTTCGGAGTCTTTCCGTCACCTGAATCAGTGATGGATTTGAGCAGGCCCGCAAAAACAGATTTGTGAAAATCAGAGAGGCTGGCATTTTGCAATTCCAGGTAGGCGCGATATTCGACAAAGTGCGCATCAAGACTCACAAATTGATTTGCCAGGACAACATCTGCGTTCTCCACTGCTTTTTTGTAATCCTTGCGATTCAGTGCCTGCCACATTTCTTTCTCCTGATCGCTGGTATCTTTGGCTTTGTGGCGCTCAGGGGAGTCCATATACGAAAAGCGCAACTGCTGGAAATCGATAGACAAGTCGCCCTCATTGACACGTTCAAGCAGTGATGCGTACTGCGATTGCTTATCCTGAGGCTGAGCGGGCTCCTCCTGCTTTTGTGCGGCACAGGCGGACGCTGCGAGCACCAGCAGGAGCACGAAGCTAATGTGCTTTTTGGGCATGATTGCGGATGCTACCACAGGGAGGCCCGTTTGCTGGTCCACGCGTGGCTCGATTTGGGTTGGCGCGGCCAGCGCCGGATGATTGCCGGCTAAGCTCGTGTTAGATTTCTGGATGCATGTCCGCGAGACCCAGCTTTACGTCGCGAGTGAAACAGTTCTGGCGCCGCGTCACCGAAGGCCTGGAATTGAACGAACTCTGGTCGCAGTTTCGGGCGGATGCCCGCAGCAGCTACCACCTCTATTCCCGCAACGTGGATTTCACACGGGCGCCGGGCGTGCGGCGAGGCCGGCATTTCTGGAGCCTGGTCAAACAGTTCTTCTGGGCCATTCTGGAACAATTGTCGCCGGCGCGCCGGGTCATCCTTCTGATCGCTCTGATCCTGCTTCTTTTCTCGGGCGGTGTGATTTTTGACGAGCACTCACGAGGCGGAGTCAGAGTACTGGTTTTCGACCTCCGCTTTTTCGGCGGGCTCCTCATTTTGCTTTTGTTGGTTCTGGAAGTGGCGGACCGAGTGGTCATGAAACGCGACTTGCAGATCGCGCGCGAGATCCAGTTGTGGCTGGTCCCCGGTTCGCCTCCGAAAGTTCCCGGAATGGAAATCGCCTTTGCCACAAGGCCTGCAAATACGGTCGCCGGCGACTACTACGACGTGTTTCCGCGACAGTCGCCTGGAGAGGCAGCAGCGCAGAAATTTCTTTTCACGGTGGCCGACGTCGCCGGCAAGAGCATTCCTGCGGCGTTGCTGATGGCCAGCTTTCAAGCAAGTTTGAAGACACTTTCCAGCACACCGTGTTCTCTGGCGGAGCTGGTCGACGGCATGAATCGGTATGTGTGCACCAACAGCCAGAGCGGCCTTCGGTTTATCACAGCCGTTCTGGCTGAATATGCTCCCGACACCCGCACGTTCACCTATATCAATGCGGGCCACAATGCGCCCCTGCTACGTCGATCCTCAGGAAAAATCGAACGCCTGGAAACTGGGGGAGTGCCGTTGGGGGTGAAGGAAGACGCGACGTATCAATCCGCCAGCGTAACGCTAGAAGCTGGTGATTGGCTGGCCATCTTTACTGACGGCCTGGTGGAAGCGGCCAATGAACGCGAGGAGGAATACGGCGAGCAGCGCATGATTGCAGTTCTCCAGGGCGGGGCGTCAGAAACGGCCACAACACTGATGAGCCGTTTGATGGTTGATCTCGATTTTTTCGTCGGCAACAACCTCCCGCTGGCTGACGACGTTACTTCGATGTTGATAAAGGCAGTTGTTACTCCTTAGCTTTTGGCCTTGGCCTTTAAACCTTTTTCTCCTCAGATTCGTTTTGTAAGGCGTGCTCTAAATTCCTTCAACAGTCGTCTGCCTGGGTCAGGAGGTAGAATTGCGTTTCCGAATTTCTGATATTGCCAGGAGCTTTCTTATGTTCTCTCGTCGAGAATTCATTCAAACTGCCGCGTTGTGCGGGACTGTTGTCATGAGTGGTGGAACAGCGTTGGCCAGCGAGTTCGCCGATTCGCAGAGCAAGCCCGCAGAAAATGACAAGCTCGCTGCCGGCGATCGCATGCCGGAAATTCCGCCCGACAAGATGACAGAGGCGCAGAAGAAAGCTGCGGAAGAGTTTCTTGCCGGACGCCACGTTCCTGTCTTCGGGCCATTCGTACCGCTGCTGCGCAGCCCTGAGGTCATGCTGCGCGCCATGGCGATGGGAGATTACCTGCGCTACCGGACCGTGCTTCCGCCCAGGCTGAATGAGTTTGCCATCCTGATTACAGCGCGGCAGTGGACGCAGCAATATGAATGGGCGGTGCACTATCCGATTGCGGTGAAAGCAGGATTGAGCCCGGAAGTCGGGAAGGCGGTCCTTGAAGCGCGCAGGCCTTCGGGAATGTCAGAGGAAGAGGAAATTGTTTACGAATTCTGCACCGAGCTGCATCACAATCAGGGCGTGAGTGATGCTACATACGCGCGAGCTCTGGCCAAGTTCGGCGAGCAGGGCGTAATTGACCTTGTCGGAGTAAACGGCTACTACACATTTCTGGCGATGGTGCTCAACGTGGCGCGCACGGCAGTGCCGAAAGGATCGCCTGCGGCGTTGCCGCCGTTTCCTCATTAGTGCGGCATGAAAGTATTCATTGAAAATGAAGCCGGTTCGAACGTGAAGCACTATCACGACGAGAAGACCCTGGAGGCAAAAGGAAGCTCACGGGTTTCACGCGCGTATCCCTTTCCGTATGGATTTGTCCTGAATACGACTGGTGGCGATGGAGATAACGTAGATTGCTTTGTCCTAACCGCGCAAACATTGCGCACTGGCCAGGTTGTGGAATGCGAGCCTCTGGGGTTGATGGAACAGATCGAGGATGGTGAAGAAGACCACAAAATTCTGGCAGGCATTCCGGAAGAGACTAGCCGGATCGATGAAACCACTCGGAACTTACTGAGGGAATTTGTCAGCCACGTCTTCGAGCATATTCCTGGAAAAAGAATCGTTGTGGGGGCGTTTCAGGATCGTGAAGCTGCGGTTCGCTACCTGCAAGCGCACGTCAGCGCTTAATCGTTTGGCTGTGGGTTCTGCTGTTACCAGGTACGATTTTTCAGGCAATCCTGCCGAGTTCGGCGACGGATTCCTGGGAAATCATCTTGCCATATTCGAAAGTAACGCAGATAAGACGCGACCGGCGAGAATGATTCTTGGCCACGGCGGAAGCCAGATCCAAATCGCGGAAGGCGCCCAGAATGTCCCACTTGCTGCTGCTGCTCTGCACCCAGATTTCATACTGCTCCTGACGGATCATGGGGGGAAGTCCTCGACCGCCATTCTGGCAAAGCACGGCTGGGAGCGGAAGATTACGGATGGCGCTTAGCCAGGGCAGGATGGGCATTGGCCTTTTGTAGTCAGGATTGTCAAAATCGTTGCCGGCTAAATCGTGGCTGAGGGGTAAGAGCCGGGATTTTGTGTGTTAATCTACCCTGAACTCCTGAGATTTAGCGGAATTACCCGAAAAAAGTGGGAAAGAAACAGCAATTTTCGCTTGTCCTGATCAAGCCGTCGCACTACGACGATGACGGCTATGTGATCCAGTGGCTGCGTTCTGCCGTCCCATCGAATTCGCTTGCCGTGGTGAACGGGCTGGCGCTCGATTGCAAGCAGCGCCGCGTCCTGGGCGATGACGTTGAGATCGTCATCACCTCCATGGACGAGGACAACACGCGGATCCGCACCAAACAGATCGCGCGGCAGCTCGCTGGTGGACGCGGGCTGGTCATTCTCGTGGGAGTACAGTCCAACCAGTTCCCGCGGGCCATGGACATTGCGCGGCCTCTGCGGGCGGCCGGCGTGCAGGTCTGTCTTGGGGGCTTTCATGTTTCCGGCTGCCTTTCCATGCTGCCGGAAATTACTCCGGAATTGAAAGCGGCGATGGAGTTGGGCATTTCGCTCTTTGCCGGCGAAGCTGAAGAAGGCCGCATGGACCAAATTTTGCGCGACGCCTGGCAGGGAACCTTGAAGCCGCTCTACAACTACTTGAGCGACCTGCCCTCCATCGAAGATGCTCCCGTGCCCATGCTGCCCGCCGATACCATTCGCGGAACGATCGGCAAGTACACGAGCTTCGATGCCGGGCGCGGCTGTCCATTTCAATGCTCGTTCTGCACCATCATCAACGTGCAAGGGAGAAAATCGCGGCGGCGGACGGTGGATGAGATCGAACAGATTGTCCGGCGCAATCTGGCGCAGGGCGTTGCACGTTTCTTCATCACCGACGATAACTTCGCGCGCAATACCGACTGGGAAAAGATCTTCGATCGCCTGATTGCGATGCGGGAAAAAGAAAACCTCAACCTCAAATTCATGATTCAGGTGGATACCATGTGCCACCGCCTGCCGCACTTCATCGAAAAGGCGGGCCGCGCAGGGGTGCGAAGGGTGTTCATTGGCCTGGAAAGCATCAATCCTGACAGCCTGATGGGCGCCAGAAAAAAGCAGAACAAGATCGCAGAATATCGCAAGATGCTGCTGGCCTGGAAGCGCGCCGGAGTCATTGTTTTTGCGGGTTATATTCTGGGCTTTCCGGAAGATACACCGCAATCCGTGCTGCATGACATCCAGATCATTCAGCGTGAGCTGCCGATTGACCTGCTGGAGCCGCACTGCCTGACAGCGTTGCCGGGATCAGAAGACCATCAGAAGCTGCACAAAGCCGGCGCTTATCTGGATCCTGATTTGAATAAGTATGACCTGGAGCATGTGACCACGCAGCATGCGCGCATGTCCACCGAGCAGTGGGAAAAGCTCTATCGCGATGCCTGGAAGGAGTTCTATTCACTCGAGCACATGGAGACTGTGCTGCGGCGCGCCGTAGCTACAGATATCCATGCGGGTAATATGACGGTGCTGCTGGTATGGTTCCATTTTTGCATTGTTTACGAAAAGATCGATCCCCTGCAGGGTGGCTATCTGCGTCGGAAATATCGCAGGGACCGCAGGCACACCATGCCCATTGAGAGCCCCTTTGTGTTCTATCCGCGTTATGCCTGGGAGCTGCTTTACAAGCACTTCAAGATGGCGCAACTGGCATGGCATTTCCACTGGTTCAAGGAACGATTGTTGAAAGACTCAGGCGCCCGGAACTACACCGATGTGGCGCTGACACCGGATGCAGAGACAGATACTGAGTCGCTGGAGATGCTGGTGCAGCATGCGCACGAACAGCAGCATTCAGCACTTAGCACTCAGCATTCAGCCAATTAAACCTCTTGGTTGTTGGCACTTGGCTTTTGGTGCAAATCCCATTCACTGATCAACTCAGTGATACAGGTTCAATCCAATAAATTAAGAGCCGCAGCCGAGGGCACCTCCACCCCGCCACGCGTTGAAAAGAAAGAGCCGCGCGCGTCGGGGACCCCGGCGGCTGCGCTCCAAGCTTCTCGGGGTTATCTGCTTGTGTGGCGTGTCTGCGTTCCACCGTCCATTCCTTCCCAGCCGAGTTTTTCGCCCTGCGTCTGTTCGTCGAGCCATTTCTTGAGGGGAGCGAAGTAGTCGAGGATTGCAGTCGCGTCCATCTGGCGCTGTCCGCTGATGGCCTCCAGCGCGTCAGGCCACGGCTTGCTTTTACCCATACTTAGCATTTTGTTCAGCCTGTCGCCGGCAGCTTTGCTCTTGTAAATGGAGCAGCGATGCAGCGGGCCCTGAATCCCCGCCGCCTGACACAGCGCGCGATGAAACTGGAACTGAAGAATGCGGGCAAGGAAATATCGCGTATATGGCGTATTTGAGGCGACGTGGTACTTTGCTCCGGGATCGAAATCGGCCTCGCTGCGCTCTACCGGAGGCGCGATGCCCTGATATTTCTCCCGCAGTGTCCACCAGGCTTTGTTGTATTCCGCTGGAGTGATTTCCCCGGAGAAAACTTTCCAGCGCCACTGATCAATCAGCAATCCAAAAGGCAGGAAAGCAATCTTGTCCAGCGCCATTTTGAGCAGGTAACCGATATCGGCGCTTTCCGGCGGGACGGTTTGCAACAATCCAACATCTTTCAAGTATTCGGGCGTGACGGAAAGAGCGATGGTATCGCCCACGGCTTCATGGAAGCCGTCATTCGCGCTGTCCTGGAACAGCGTGGATTGATTCTGGTAAGCGCGCTGATAGTAGTTGTGACCGAGTTCGTGGTGGACGGTGACAAAGTCTTCATCCCGAATCTCGATGCACATTTTGAGCCGCACATCTTCGTGATTATCGATGTCCCAGGCGCTGGCGTGGCAAACCACGTCGCGATCACGCGGCTTGATGAACAGCGAACGCTCCCAGAAAGTTTTGGCCGGTTCGGGGAAGCCAAGCGAACTGAAGAAATTGATGCCGTAGTGGACCATGCCCAGTTCATCGACCTTATGATCTTTCAGCAACTGCGTGAGATCGTAGCCCTGATCGGCATTGGCCGGCGCGACCAGCGGATAGATGTTTCCCCATTCCTGCGACCACATATTGCCTAGCAGGTGCGCGGGAATCAGGCCGTCAGGGCGGTCGGCGATCTTGCCGTATTTTTTGATGAGCTGCTTGCGGACATAGGCATGCAGCGAGATGTAAAACGGCTGCACCTGCTTCCACAGGCGCTCAAGCTCGGCGCTGAACTCGTCCGGGGTCATATCGTAATTGGACCGCCACATCGCGCCCGTATCTTTAAATCCCAGCTCGGCTGCGCCTTTGTTGGAAAGCTCTACAAAACGTGCGTATCGCTGCCGCATCGGCGGGGAAATCTTGTGCCATCCCACCCAGGCGTCCAGCAGTTCGTCGGGATTGGTGCTGCTCGCCAGGATGCGGCTCAGGTCGTTAATGGAAAGGCATTTCTGTGTTCCATCCGGCTGGGGTTTGCAATACTTGCCTTTCCCATAATCGGAATCGAGCGAGGTAGCAATGCGCGTCAATTCGGCTCGCTCCTTGTCGTTGTTTGGCGCGGGCGCGGTCAATGACAGCTTCAGCAGCATGAACTTGCGCGCCAACTCCGGCGGCAGCTTCAGGTGATCAAAGCGGCGCGCATCCAGCGCGTATTGCGTAATTACGGCAGTAGCTTTTTCCTGCGCCTGGGCGGAGATGACTTCAGTATCGTCAGTAATGAAGTTCTCCTGCACCCATCCGGCGCGCGACGCGCGAACGCCAATGTCCTGAAGCTCGTCTTCAACTTTCTTCATGAAAGCTTCAGCCTCGGCGACCGTGGCCGCATTCTTTGCGGTCTTTGAAGAACTCGATGCAGGCGTCTTTTGGGCTGTTATCGGGCTGGACGCGAATGCAATACAGAACGCTACGGTGCTCAGCAGCACGCGGGAAATTCGGTTAGAAAGCATGACTCCTCCGAGCAGTAAAACAAAACTTGTTAGGGTAGCACGAACGGGAGACCTGTCGCTGGTGATTACGGCTGCACTGCCAACAAGTGAACGGCAGCGGACTTTTGCTTGATTACTTCCAGCAATTCTTCCAGTCTTATGGGCAGCGTACTTGCCGATATATTCACCGGAGCTCCCACTAACTTGATGTTGGCTCGCATCATTTTTGCCTTCAGAGTGCCTTGCTGGCTGAGAAACCGGTCTGTGTCCTTCACTTTTATGGATAGAAAGCGCTGACGGTTCATTCCGACGGTCATGGAGGATATGAAGATGGAGTCTATTTCTTCCCAGCGCAGGAAATAACCTCCCCATGCAGAGCTGTTATCGAAAATCCCTGATTGGTTCAGGATCAACGAGGGAGTACGCTTCACGAATCGCATGATGACAACCACGAATACAAGACCAAAAAAGACGCCGGCTGCAAGCGCGACAATCCTGTATTCAAAGCTTCCCTCAAGCCATTCCGCAACAGCGCATGCCGTGAGGGCTATGCATCCGATGGCCATTAACCCGAGTTTGCCCCGGCTGGGATAAACCACGAATGCATCAGGCGTGAGAAGCAGATGGTAATCCGTGTTTCCTGTAAAAGACATGGAATTCAGAAAGTGCGGCTGAGAGAGAGCAGATTATAGCTACAACGGAAATGAAATGCGACAAACCCGCAACAGTTACTGCAAGACAGCGTTGCCTGAAGCTGGCAGGGATTCCTCTTCCGCCTGTTCCCGCGGGGAAATATAAGAATTACGCGTGTCAATCACAACGGGCGGGATTGGAATAAACTCACACCAAGACAAGACTATTCTTCTTCTTCCTCAATCTCGCCGCGCTCGGCTTTGGCCTTGGTGACAATCTTTTCCTGAATCGCGGTCGGAACATAGTCATAGTGCGAAAGTTCCATGTTGAAGCTGCCGCGACCCTGCGTCATGGAGGTCAGATCAGCGCCGTAGCTCAGCATCTCCGCCATCGGCACCTCAGCCTTCACCACAGTTTTTCCCGCCCTGTTGTCCATGCCCTGAATGCGTCCGCGACGTGAGTTCAAATCGCCCATGATGTTACCTGCAAAGTCATCCGGGATCGTGATCTCTACTTTCATGATGGGCTCGAGCAGAGCGGGTTTGGCCTGCTCCATGGCTTTCTTGAAAGCGATGCGTCCGGCCATCTTGAAGGAAATTTCGTTGGAATCAACTTCGTGGTAGCTGCCGTCGTAAAGAATTACGCGGAAATCCACGACCGGGAAGCCAGCCAGATAGCCGCGAGCGGCCGCCTCAATAATTCCTTTTTCGACCGCGGGAATGAAGTTGCGGGGGATGGCGCCGCCAAAAATATCATTCACAAACTCAAACTGTTTGCCACGCTCCAGGGGCTCCATTTTGATTTTGCAGTCGCCGAACTGGCCGTGGCCGCCGCTCTGTTTCTTGTGACGACCCTGAACGTCAGCTTTGCCGCGAATGGTTTCGCGGTATGGAACCTTCGGCGCTTTCAGGTTCACTTCCGTGTGGTAGCGCTTCTTCAGCTTGGAAACCACCACTTCAATGTGCTGCTGTCCGGTGCCGGCGATCAAAAACTCCTTCGTCTGAGCGTCGCGGAAAAAACGGAGCATGGGGTCTTCTTCCATGAGTTTGTGGATTCCGTTGGCCAGCTTGTCTTCGTCATTGCGTGTCTTCGGCTCGATGGCAAATGTGATGGCGGGCTCCGGCAGCTTTACCATCGGATAGCGGATGGGACTGGTTTTGTCTCCCAACGTGTCGCCGCTGAGAGTATCTTTCAGCTTGGCCACTGCGCCGATATCTCCGGCATGCAGCTCGGCCACAGGAACCAGGTTCTTGCCCTGCGGAATTGACAGGTGCGACAACTTTTCCCCGCTGCTGCGGGTGAAATTCTGCAATGCGCCTTCGTTCTTCACCAGGCCGGAAAAAACTTTGAAGTAAGTAATTCGTCCGGCGAAGGGATCGTTTGCGGTCTTGAAGACGAACGCTGAAGTTGGTTGCGAGTCGTTGACTTTTCTCTCGGCCGCGTGACCATTGCCCGACGCGTCCGGCTCCGACTGTACAGGCTTATGTTCAACTGCTGTTGGAGCGTAGTCGACAATGAAGTCCAGCAAGTGGTCGGTGCCGATGTTGCCCAGCCCCGAAGAGACCAGCACCGGAAAGATCTTATCGTCGCGAATTGCTTCATGCAGAGCGGGAATCAGATGCTCTTCCGGGATCGTGCCGGTGTTAAAGAACTCCTCCATCAACTCGTCTTTGCCTTCAGCAATGATCTCCACCAGCTTTTCATGGGCATCTTTAGCGGCAGCTTCCAGCTCAGGTGGGATCGGACCTTCTTTGCCTTTTCCATTGCCGCCCATGTCATAGGTGTAAGCCTTCATGGTGACAAGATCCACCACGCCTTTAAGGCTCTTTTCACTGCCGATGGGGAGCTGCACGGGCACGACCTGGCGTCCAAAGGAGCTGCGCAGATTTTCCAGTACCGAGTCATAATTCGCGCGATCACGGTCCATACGGCTGACCACGATGATCCGCGGCAAGCCGACTTCTTCCGCATACTGCCAGACTTTTTCTGTGACGACTTCGACTCCGCCTACGCCATCGACAACAACAATAGCTGCATCGGCGGCAGCCATGGCGATGCGGGCTTCATGAGCAAAGAGAGTAAATCCGGGCGTATCGAGGAGGTTGATTTTGGCGTTGCGCCACTCGGTGAAGGCCGCAGCGGAGGAGACCGTCATCTGGCGGGCAATCTCTTCCTCATCGTAGTCAGTAGGGGCTGAACCATCATCCACGCGGCCCATCTTAGGCGTGGCCCCTCCGGTATAAAGCATGGCGGAAACCAATGAGGTCTTTCCCGAATGCGAGTGGCCGATGACCACGAGGTTGCGAATGTCTTTGCCTTCGTAAACCTTCAAGATGCCTCCTTCAAGCAAGAGAGCCGGCGCTCCAAATTGCGCGCGAATTTTCCCCGAAATTGATATTTCAGAAGAGGGCCCGGGCTCCACAGGGCGTGAGCTATGAACTGATCAAACAGTTATTATCCTTCGTGGATGCGGTTTTGGGCAACCCGTAGCCGAGATCGCGCTTGATTGCTGTGAGTGCCCGTGATCTGGTGGCTTTTCACTTGATAATCGGGCCTTTTCAATTGTTTTGTTGCGTCGGATCAGTTCCGGCCGCAGTAGTTGCTAAAAGCCTTCTTATCAGTCACGTTAACCACCGATCCGGGCCTGATCACGTACTCTGACGCGCCGTATCTGTCTGCACCCGGTTTCCAGTCGTAGGTGTACCCGAGCCGCGTCCACGGATAGCTGTAAGCGCCGTTGTGCTCCGCTGAAATCACATAGGAAGTGAGCATCTGGTTGGCGATCCAACTAACGTGATCGCTGCTCACCCAGTTCGGAAATACCTCGCCGCAGGTGGCCTGAGTGGAATCACTGCATGGCCATTCGATTGTCGTCGTGGGATCGGTGGCCGGCCGGAAAATATCAGAAGACCTCACCGTCATGGTGACAAAGTATTGAAACTTCGCGTCTGGCTGCAACCCGACCAGTTGCCGCAGCCTCATCGCCAGGTCGGCGTCTGGAAACTTGGTGCATTTTTCCTGGACTTCCGGAACGGCCGTCACCCATACGGCGCGGCTCAGGGTCTGCACGCCCGCAGGGTAGGCATAGTTGGTCAGAGTCACAACCGTCGTAGTGAATGTTTGGGGATCAAATTTCAAGGGATGCAGGCGGCGCAGATTTTCATGCCTGTAGACAGCCGAATCGGCAACGGTTACGTTGTAGCGTTTCCACAGTTCACTGCTCGGATCATCCCACACCGCGGCTGAGGCCGGAAAAACCAGAACGATCAGGCTCCATAACAGAAATCGCCGAAGCCACAGATTCATGGTCACCTCCTGAAAAATGCATATTAACCGCAAAGGACGCTACTGTACGCAAAGGAAAGTGAAACAGTAAATTCATTACTGGCGTGGGTTTTCTGATCTGTAGATTACAACTGAATTACGTGATGCTCAAGTTCACGCAGACCACCACGCAAGGGCAGGTTCATTTTGATTCGGCCGACATTCTTGAATCCCGCTTTGGCCAACACACGCGCTGACGCAGGATTGTCGGGGAAAGTGTCCGCTTGAAGAGAAGTGATTCCCTGCCAGCGCGCATAATCGATCAGGGCCTGGAGCGCCTCCGTGGCGTAACCCTGGTTCCAGTGCGGACGGCCCAGCCAGTAGCCCACGTACGGCATCTCGCGCGCGCCGCCGAGCCCGATCGAGCCGATAAACTCGCCTGAGTTGACCAGCAGAATGGCAAATACATGCTGATCAGTGCTGGTGCGGCGCTCAATCCAGTCCAGCGCTGCCACTTCAGTCATGGGATCAGTCATGCTGGCGGTCATCTGCACTGCCTCGCTGTCACGCACAAGCAGGCGCGCGATCTCTGGCGCGTCTGCGGGCTTCAATAAGCGCAAGCGCAGGCGCCTGGTGCAGAGATAGGCGTTAGGGTTCGACACTTAAATTCAGGTTACGCTGCTGCCGGTGGTGTGATCGGCCACCGTGCTCATTCCGGCGCTGACCACTTCCGGTGTGGCTTTGCCGGCCAGAAGCTGACGCAGAACATATTGCAGGATTCCGCCATGCTCGTAATAGAGAATTTCCTGGGGAGTATCAATTCTCACAAGAGCGTCGAATTCGGTGACGTGTCCTTCAGGCGACGTGGCACGAACTTTCACTTCGCGCGTGCCCGCCATTTTTTCTTCGAGCAGCTTTGGCACGCCGATAATTTCATAGACCTCATCGCCCTTGAGTCCCAGAGTTTCAGGATCTTCTTCCGCCAGGAATTGAAGCGGAAGAATACCCATGCCTACGAGATTGGAGCGGTGAATGCGCTCGTAGCTTTCCGCAATCACTGCGCGCACCCCAAGCAGGTTCGGCCCCTTCGCGGCCCAATCGCGCGATGATCCGGAGCCGTATTCGTTGCCGGCGAGAATGATCAGCGGCACGCCTTCAGCTTTGTATTTTTGCGAAGCGTCAAATATGGACATGACCTCGCCGCTGGGGAAATGTTTAGTGACTCCGCCTTCGGAGCCAGGAACCAACTGATTCCGGAGACGCACGTTGGCGAATGTGCCGCGAACCATGACTTCATGATTTCCGCGGCGCGATCCGTATGAATTGAAGTCTTTCGGCTCAACGCCGTGCTCCTGAAGATATTTTCCGGCAGGGCTGGCGGGCTTGATGGATCCCGCGGGTGAGATGTGGTCCGTGGTCACGCTGTGACCCAGCTTCGCAAGGACGCGGGCGCCCTTGATGTCATCGGCGCGCGCGGGCCGCCTGGGCATATCGTCGAAATACGGCGCGCGCTGGATATAAGTGGAATTTGTGTCCCAGTGGTAGGTTTCGCCCTGAGGAACGCGCAGACGCTTCCATTCCTCATCACCGTCATAGATTGCCGCATAGTTAGAGGTGAACATGCTGGAATCAACGCAGCTTGCAACGGTATCCTGCACTTCCTTTTGTGTAGGCCAGATGTCGCGCAGATAGACGGGATTGCCGGCTTTGTCCTTGCCCAGCGGCTCCTGGGTGATGTCGCAGTCGATCCGGCCTGCAAGCGCGTACGCGACCACCAGCGGAGGCGACATCAAGTAATTGGCGCGCACTTCGGAGTTGATGCGGCCTTCGAAGTTGCGATTGCCGGAGAGCACCGAAACTGCCACCAACTCTTTTTCATTGATGGCGTAAGAAACATCCTGCGGCAGGGGACCGGAATTGCCGATGCAGGTAGTACATCCGTAGCCCACAATGTGGAAGCCCAGGGCCTCCAGGTAGGGAATCAAACCGGCGCGACGGTAGTATTCCGTTACCACGCGCGAGCCGGGCGCCAGAGAGCTTTTGACCCAGGGCTTGCGGCGCAAATCTCTTTCTACTGCCTTCTTTGCCAACAGTCCTGCCGCAACCATGACCCAGGGGTTGGAAGTGTTGGTGCAGCTCGTGATTGCGGCGATGACTACCGAGCCATCATGAAGATTCTCAAAAATATCTTCGCCCACTTCCTTCTGCGCTGCCGGTGACTCGGGATCTTCTATCGCGACGGCGGCGGGATTGCCGCCTTCACCCTCAAACCGCGCAATCTGTTTTGGGGCCACCACTCTTCCTGAGTCGCGAGGCATGCGGGGCGTGATCAGACCTGGCAGCGCCTGCTCGAACGATGTCTTGGCTTTCGAAAGCGGAACTCGGTCCTGCGGCCGGCGCGGCCCGGCCACGCTGGGCTCGACTGTACTGAGATCAAGCTCAACCAGTTCAGAATAGTGGGGCTCAGGACTGCTCGCACTGTGGAACAATCCCTGTTCTTTGCAGTAAGCCTCTACCAGCGCGATCTGCTGCTGCGAGCGTCCGGTCATGCGCAGATAATTAAGCGTGGTTTGATCAACGGGGAAGATGCCGCAGGTCGCGCCATACTCGGGCGCCATGTTGGCAATCGTCGCGCGATCCGCCAGTGCCAGAGAGGACAGCCCTGACCCGAAGAACTCCACAAACTTTCCCACCACTCCGGTTTTGCGCAGGATCTCAGTTACTGTAAGGACCAGGTCAGTGGCCGTGGAACCCTCGTGCAACTCACCGCTGAGTTTGAAACCGACAACCTGGGGAACAAGCATGGAGACGGGTTGGCCGAGCATTGCGGCTTCGGCTTCAATTCCACCAACACCCCAGCCCAACACTCCGAGGCCGTTGATCATCGTGGTGTGCGAATCCGTTCCCACCAGCGTGTCCGGGTAAGCGAGCGTAGCGCCATTTCTCGTTTCATAGAAAACCACGCGCGCCAGGTATTCCAGATTGACCTGGTGAACAATTCCCATGTCCGGTGGCACCACTTTGAAGTTGCGGAAAGCCGACTGCCCCCAGCGCAGAAAAGAATAGCGCTCATGATTGCGCTGAAACTCCATGACAGCGTTCACATGAAATGCTTCTACCCTGGCAAATTCGTCCACCTGAACGGAGTGGTCAATCACCAGCTCAGCCGGCTGTAGAGGATTGATCAGTTTGGGATCGCCGCCCATTTTTTTCATGGCATCGCGCATCGCAGCCAGATCCACGACAGCGGGAACGCCGGTAAAATCCTGCATAAGCACGCGCGCCGGAGTAAAGGCAATTTCCTTCGATGGCACCGCGATAGGGTTCCAGTTGGCGAGAAAACGAATTTCGTCTTCACTCACGCTCCGGCCGTTTTCCGTACGCAAAAGATTTTCCAAAAGAATTCGCAGGCAGTACGGCAGGTTGTGGGTGGGACAGACATGCTTGTCGATTGCGTCCAGGCGGTAAATTTCATACTCCTGGCCGCCGGCACGTAATTTCGAGCGGCTTCCAAATGTGTTCATCGCTTTACCTTACTTAGTTAGATTACGGTGCGTCGCTGCCGGACGCGAAAATCAGTGCGACACAGATTGCGTCAGCAGAGGTTCGCCAATCAATCAGTATAAGACCCCGCGAGGCCCTCAGCAGCTTCAGGAATTGAAATAAATCATCGCGATAAATCCGGCGTTGATGAGGGCAGTAATCAACGCGGCGATCAATAATCCCTTTGCCATTCTTCTTTTCCCCCGCTGCCGCAACACAAACCAGATAGGGACGATGTACCCGATCTGCAGCAAGCCGATTGCTCCTACCAGGACAAAGACTGTGGGAAGCGTCTGCTCGCCATAAACAAAAAGCAAATAGGCAATGCCGAGATGAACAACATTGAGAAGCCAGCCGACGAGCAGACCCCAGACCAGGTGGCCTTCATGATCGTGCGACGGATTACTCGAATTGTGTGTTTCGGTCAAAACCAAGTGAAATTCTAAGGGCCGTCCGGTCATCGCCGGAAAAGGGCCGGTGGCTATGATCATCGCAATTTCCGCGGATTCCTGAACCTGAGTTCGTCATTGCATCGCTGCCCTGCCATAGTTACGAAGTAACCAACTTTGACTCAGAAATTCTCCCCTGACACGCGAGTAGTTGCAATTTCTTTTTGCTGACCTGGGCGGTGTACAGTGCGATCTTACTTTTTCAGAAGATCGGCAATATCGGAGAGAGTGATGAGGTGGAAAACCTTGGCTGTTTTATCTGCGCTGGCGGTGACAATGCGCTGCCCGTCAGGCGAAAAGGCTGCGGCGATGACGTGGTCGGTGTGGGCCTCCAGAGCGGCCAGCAATTCCCCATGGGCCACGTTCCACACCCGGGCTGTGTTGTCTGCACCGGTGGTAACGACACGCTGTCCGTCCGGCGAAAAACTGGCCGCCAGGATCTTTTCCATATCGCCTGGAGGGACGGCGAGCAATTGCCCATTGGCCGCGTTCCATACCCGCACCGTCTTGGTCGCATCAATGGTGACAATGCGCTGTCCGTCCGGCGAAAAGCTGGCCGCCAGGATCTTTCCTATGTGGTCCTGCAGAGTTGCCAGTAGTGTGCCATTAGCCGCGTTCCACAGCCTGGCGGTGTTATCGGTGCTCGATGTAAGGAGACGCTCTCCGTCAGGCGAGAAGATCGCGTTCACCAGAGGCTCGGTCTGGAGTGGCAGAGCGGCCAGCGGATGGCCATTGGCGGCATTCCAGATTCGTACCGAGTTGTCGGAACTGGCAATGAGAATGCGCTGCCCGTCGTTGGAAAAGGCCGCATTTATCACAGCTCCGGTGGAATCTTGCAAAGTGCGCAGTAGTTGCCCATTCTCGGCGTTCCAGATACGTGCCGTTTTATCGTCGCTGGCGGTGAGAATGCGCCCGGCATCACGTGAGAAGATTGCGCTTCGGATTTTGCCAGTGTGACCCTGCAGGGTAGCTTTCAATTCTCCTGTCGCTTCATTCCACACCTCGGCAGTATTATCGCTGCTGGCAGTGACAATCTTCTGGCCATCCGGAGAGAATTGAGCCTGTAAGACCTCACCTGTATGGACTTGTAACGTTTGCAGCAATTGGGAGTTGCCCATGTTCCACAAGCGTGCCGTGGTGTCCCAGCTGGAAGTAACTATGCGCTGCGCATCCGGTGAGAATTCTGCCTGCACGATACTATTTTTGTGACCTCGGAGAATAGCCAGCATACGGCCATCGGCGGCGCTCCAAATGGTGGCATCATGGTCTTTGCCGGCGGTGAGGATCCAGCGACTGTCAGGTGAGAACGCCGTATGCCATATTTCGGTTGTAGCGTCCAGGCGCATCTTCAAATCGTGGCTGTTCACGTCCCATACCCGTACAGTGTGATCCCAACTTGTGGTGATTATCGAGCGCCCGTCTGGAGAGAAGTTTGCATATGCAACGATATCCTGGCTCGGCAATACAGCCAGGGAACGACCGTCGACGGCGCTCCACACGCGAGCGGTCTTGTCTTCGCTAGCTGTGACAACAAGCTTGCCGTCAGGAGAAAACGCGGCCTGTACTATGGGACCGTCATGCCCGCGTAGCGCCGTGATCAATTGCCCGCTAGTCGTGCTCCAGATACCCGCTGTTTTGCCACCGTTTGCCATTACGACCTGCTGGCCATTAGGTGAAAATTCAGCCGCCGCCATTTTTGAGTCGGACTTGTCCGGCCCTTCAAACTTAAACTGTTCTTTGTAATCCTGAGCGTTCCACAGCCGTGCTGTTTTGTCGTTGGATGCGGTAAGGATCCATTTTCCATCCGGGGAAAATACGGCTTGCGAAACTTTCTCAGTATGGCCTGTAAGTTTGCCCTCTTGTTGACCAGTGGACGCGTCCCAAACACGCGCGGTGTCGTCATCGCTAGCTGTGACTATGCGCTTTCCGTCCGGCGAGAATGATACATACCAAACTCGCTGCGAGTGACCTTTTAAAGTATGGAGCAAACGGAAATCGCTTGTATTCCATATGCACACGCTTGCGTCCTCACTTGCTGTAGCCAACCGCTGGCCATCAGGAGAGAATGCAGCGTGCAGCACTGAATGCGTGTGACGTTCCAGTACAGCCAGCGGATAGGGGAAGTCGAGTGCAAGATTTAAGTTGGCTTCGGGTGACTTTGAAATTTGCCATCGATCAATAGCGAGAGCCAGGATTTCACTTCTATGATTTTCTGCAGGTTGAGCCCCTGAATGCGGGCTCAAGCGCCAAACCGCGTATGAAGTTGCAGTGAGGAGTAGGACACCAAACAGCACATAGAAGAACCGCTGCAACCGAAGTTGTTTTTGACGCAGGTATTCGCTATGGTCCAGAAACTCCATGGCGACGGGAAAGCTGAAACCATAACGTTTGGCCCACGCCACATTTGGTTTAGTTTTTCGCCGCCAGTCCAGGGCCAGGTGTAACTGTGGGTCCCTCCACAGCCCTCCTTTTCCCTCGTAAAATAACCGAGCCGCATCGGAGACACGGCGATATGTATCACCGGATTCTGCTTCTTCTTTGACCCAGTTGTGCAGCCTCGCCCAGCATCGGATCAAACTTTCATGCGAAATATCGATCATCGATAGAGATTCGATGGCGATACCTGCTGCAGGCATGAGGAACGACCTGCCGTGCTGCCGGAAAATCTCAATTACACTCTTCAGTTCGTCCTCCGTGCACCCGGTTACGTTACATGCATACGCAAGGGTGATTGGCCTCCGAATGTCGCGGTCATCCCGGTCTTTCTCGGTTAACGCTTTGAAGAGCTTTTCTACGAGTTCGCGGCTATGCGTATCGGGCAGAGCACTCCATGCTTCCTCGGCGTGGCGCGAAAGTGCCTCCGCCATGCCCCCAGCTGCCTCGTAATCGGCGATATCAATAGGGGTTGTCTTACCGGTGCACTTCCACTTTTCCCAAGTGCGCATCATCGCGTGTTGAAGGATGGGCAACTGGTCCTGATCGTCGCCAATGTCATTCAACAATCGATTAACAAGCCGGGGTGTGATCGCACCGCCGCCCACTGCCACCGGGCCGGTTATTGCATCACGGAACTGGTCGCGAGCGAGACGCGGAATAAGATACTGGCTGTCGTTCATAGCCTCCGGCAAACCCTGGAACTGAGAACACTCACCCAGATAGTCCGAGCGCATAGTAAGGACTACATAAATGGGCATCTCGCGTTGCCGTGCTGCTTCAAGAATGATCTTGACGAAGGCCGCAGCATCATTCTCATACTCCTTATTTCTCACAACCTTGCGGAAGCGAAAGATCTCCTCAAACTGATCCACTACCAACAACAGATTCTCGTTGGGCAATGTTGATAAATGACGAAGTGCATCCAGCAGTCCGCGGCTCCCACGCCGCAAAGTGGCTTCGGTAACAACCGCGTGAAAATCCGAATTGACGTCGCCTGGTATCCCGAACGCCCCCCTGGTGTGCAGAGCACGTGCGAGATTCCCCAGCGGATCGTTGCCGGGACGCATGGTAGCGATCTTCCAGGCGGAATGAGCATTGACGATGAAGCCGCCTAACAAAACCGGCAGCAGACCGGCGCGCACCAGCGAAGACTTGCCGCTTCCGGATGTGCCTATGACCGCTACGAAATGCCATTGAGCCAGTTTGCTGATGAGTTGCTCGCTTTGGCCATCGCGACCAAAGAAAAGATGGCTCTCTTCCAGATCAAAGGAACGCAGGCCCGGGAATGGATTTTCCGTTGTGGCCAGCTCAACTGATGTTGCGGCGGCGGCGCTCATCAGGCACCCCCTTTCACACTGTTGATTTGTTGAACAAATGGCGAGAGCAACTCCGGCGTGAAATTGCCATAATTTCTGATAGTCAAAGCTTCATTGGTTTTAAACTGGTCTTTTTGTTGTGACTGAGGCCCAGCGATATAAACGGCTTTGCTCCGCAGAGGCGTGGTGCGCCCATAACCTGGAAGTTTGATCAATTCTCGCAGTTTCATGCGGAGCCAGGCCTCGCCGGCCTGACTTTGAAAAACCACAACTCCATCACAATCCAGCAGGTTCTGTCTGTGGTCCTCCAGCACTTCCACTTCACTGCCTTGTGCGAGTGGGAGAACCGCTTCAAAGCCTTGATCAAGGAGATAGTTTTGGAGCGGCTCGGCTGCATTCATGTCCTGACGATCGCAGATGACGTAGATGTATGTGGGACCGGCAGGTTCACTCCTGACCGGCACTGCCTGCGCTTTATGGGAAAGCTTTCCCTGGATAATGGTTTTGAAATCTTCGAGTTTGACTTGAGTCAGTTCGGAAGAGACGCCCACATTTGACCCGCTCTGCAAATCGGCAACGAACTTCTGTTGTCGTTTATCTATTGGATTCAATCCTGGCTGCAGCCAGATGAGCTGTGAGAAGCCGGCGTCCCTGGTCCGCGCTACCGCCAGCTCGTGTTGCAAACGCACTACCGATCTCTCAGGTTCCATCTCTGGTACCACGCCATAGTGCTCTCCGATCAGATGAATTGAGAAACGGCTGCGGGACAAGTATTCACGAACAGCATCCTGGAAAGCAGGGCCGCTCAGCGGCAAAGGCTTGTCAGGCAACAGTGTGTGCCCGTACTGCTGAAGTTCGCGCTTGATCCGATCCCGCTGTTCCACAAGGTCAGAGGTGGTTTCCGCCAGGTAAATGATGGCGCCCGAAGTTGGGGGTGCGGTCGTATTACTTGTCGATGACGTTTGCAGCAGTTGGATAAGGTCGCAGATCTCCTCTGCCAGATCCAGAAGCCTGCTCCAGTACCGCATATCCTTTCTGCCCGGAGAAAGATCATCGTCGAACTCGCGCGCCCGTCCTGAAAGTGCGTCCTTTTCATAAAACTCATAGCCCAGCAGCCTCTGCACTTCAGGCGGGTGCTTTTCCAGCGGGATGTAAGTTTTTATGACTTTGAAAACGCGGTGCTTATCGCCAATTTGGATGCCCGTATTCCCCGAAGCTACGCGCAGGAATTGCTGCAGCTCCTGGCGGCACGAATTCGAGTTAACATAGCGTGGCGTCAATACGGAAACCAGGACCGCGGTCTTGGCCAGCTCAGTAACAATAGTTTCGTTAAAATCGTCGTTTCCTGATAGCTTGAGATCGCGCCAGATTCTCGTTTCTCTTCCCAGGGCCATGGACAGACGTTGCCTCAGAATCTCGTGCAGCTTGTCAATCCAGCCCTGCGGCGTGTCCTTAGGGTGTTCGTTGTCTAAGTGAGCGTAACTGATGAATGCATCGTATTCGAAGTTGGAGAGGTCAGCCATTTTATTCTCAAAGCGGTTAGTTCATTACGCTAGGGGTCCAGGAGGCGTCTAGGTGGCGGCATTATATCCCAGTTTGGGTCTGTCAGTAAGTTTCGTTATGGAAAAGATCGTTGGTAAGTGCAACTTATTTAGTGCACACACTTGCCGGCCGGCAATAGCTTGCGTCGGCTAGGAAGGTAAAGAGTATGAGCAATGTTGGAGCGGCAGTTTCTATTTCAGATCCCATTCTGGAGCGGCTGGAAGACCAGATTCAGTGGTATGACCGCAAGAGCCTGAGCAATCAGCGGGCGTTCAAGCGCATCAAGATCACTGAAATTCTCGCGGCTGCCTGCATCCCCTTCCTCGGCACTTTTCCGTTTCCACACGTCACATGGTTTACAGGCGGTCTTGGGGTTCTGATAACTATCCTAGAGGGCTTCCTCCATCTAAACCAATACCAACAGAACTGGATTTTGTATCGTTCGACCTGTGAAGCTCTCAAGCACGAGAAATATCTTTACCTCGGGCAGGCTGGTCCTTACGCGAATGCCCCCAACGCCCATTCTTTGTTGGCGGAGAGAATCGAATCATCGGTATCGCAGGAGCATGCGAAATGGGCTTCTGTGCAGCAGCAGCAGCAACAGCAACAGCAGCAGCAACAGCAGAAGCAGCAGGAGCAGCAGGAAGCCAAGAAATAATAATTACAGCCTTTGCAGTATCCGCTCCAGCAATTCGGTTAGCTCTCCGAGTTTCTGCACCTCGGCCTCATCAAGCAACTGCGCCGCCCTGGCCAGTGACTCCACACGCCGTCTGCGCCCTTCCTCGAGAATCTTTGTCCCTTTGGCGGTCGCTTCCAGCCTGAAGCGGCGTTTATCCTCGGTCTCGTGACGCCGCACCATGCCATCCCGCTCCAGGCCGGCCACGATGCGGCTCATGGTGGGCGGGCGTACCTGCTCTGCATCGGCAAGTTCACCCAGCGATCTGGGCCCGCCAAACACCAGGACAGAGAGTGCAGAAAGCTGCGCCGGACCGATGCCGCTGGCCAGGTCGCGCACCCGCAGCCGTCGCAGCAGGTGGATGGCCGCCGAGTGCAGCCGGTCAGCTACCTGGATCGCCTCAGGGCTGTGGTGACTTTTTCGCTTGCCTCGCGTCATATAGTTAGCTATGCTAACTAATATTCAAGTGGAGGTAAAGCGCCAATGAGCACACCAGCTTCAGGGATCGGGATCTCGCGGCTCGGGCAGATTTCTGTCAACGTGCACAATCAGGATCGCGCGGTTGCATTTTACCGCGACACCCTCGGCCTTCCGCTGTTGTTCAGCACGGGCCACCTCAGTTTCTTCAACTGTGGCGGCGTGCGCCTGATGCTCACACCGCCGGAGAAGCCGGAATTTGATCATCCTGGCTCGGTCCTCTATTTTGTGGTTCCGGACATCGAGGGCGCCTACCGGCAATTGACTGCCAGGGGCGTGAAATTCGAAGACCAGCCGCACGTGGTGGCAAAATTGCCGGACCACGATCTCTGGATGGCGTTCTTCCACGACTCTGAAGGCAATCTGCTCGCGCTGATGAGCGAAGTTAAACGCCCGGCATAAAAATGCCCTTACCGCGGATAATACTGATCGAAGTCATCTGCACAGATTACATGCAGCCAGCAATCCGAATTGTGATAGCGTCCGTAGATAATGTGAATCCATAAAAGCTAGAAGCCAGCAGCTAGTAGCTAGCAGCTTTTTTATGCCTTCCAACGAATATCACTTCTTCACAAACTGGCGCATGCAGGGCACGGCGGAAGAGGTGTACGACTTGATCAGCCATCCGCTGGATTATCCTCGCTGGTGGCCTTCTGTCTATCTGCAAACGGAAGAGCTTGCCCCAGGCGACGAGGCCGGGGTGGGCAAGCGCGTCCGCCTGCACACCAAGGGATGGCTGCCTTACACCTTGAGCTGGGAGTCCTGCTCAACCGAATCCGCGCGTCCCCGCCTTGCGATTCGCGCGATTGGTGATTTTGACGGCCGAGGCATCTGGACACTCGAGCAGGACAGCGAGTATGTGAATGTCACCTTTGACTGGAAGCTCACAGCGGACAAGCCTCTGCTGAAATATTTGTCTTTCTTGCTCAAGCCGGTATTTTCCGCTAACCATCGCTGGGCCATGGAGCGCGGACGAGAAAGTCTTGAACTGGAACTGACTCGAAGACATGCGCGGAGTGAGCAGGAACGGGCGCGCATTCCGCGTCCTCCCGGACCAAACAAAACTTCAGGAGTATGGCTGGCGTTGGGGGCAGTGGTTGTTATCGCCATCATCGTGGGATCCGTGCGGCTGGCTTTGCACTAGCGTCATTCTGGATTATCGGGGTTATTGGCGTCAGAAAGTATCTTCCACAACGCAACTCCGCAATCCACAATCTCTTTTCTGCCGCACTTGCGGCATTCATACTCCCGCATGTCACGGCCGGTGAACGTGGTCTTCTCGATCTGGTCCATCTCGCCGCCGCATTCCGAACAGGTCCTGTCAGCCATAGCAGCCTCAATCTACCACGCTTGAGATGGATTTCGTGTGATTTATCAGAATCACTGAGAATAGCTCTACAAGCGGTCGATCAGTGGTAAGTCTTCCAGCAGATCGTACGCCGCCGCTCGCAACCTGCAAGCCTTTGATTTATCCTCAAATGTCTTCCTGGCGGTCATGAAAATACTCGTCATAGGCAACGGTGGACGCGAGCACGCGCTGGTTTGGAAGCTGCGGCAATCGCCGCGGGTTTCCCAGATCATCTGCGTCCCTGGGAATGGGGGAATTTGTCAGGAAGCCACTTGCCTGCCGGGGGAACCCAAGAACGTTGAGAGTCTGCTCGCCCTGGCGCACCAGCACCAGCCGGACATTACCGTTGTCGGTCCGGAGCTGCCGCTGTCATTGGGCATCGTAGACGAGTTTTCCCGCCGCGGCCTGCGCATCTTCGGCCCTACGCAAGCGGCGGCGCAACTGGAATCGAGCAAGAGTTTCGCCAAAGAATTCATGCAACGGCACAACATTCCCACCGCTCACTACGCCGTCTGCTCATCAGAAGATGAGTTGCGAAAATCCCTGGGCCTGTTTTCGGCGCCGATCGTAGTCAAAGCCGACGGTCTGGCAGCCGGTAAAGGGGTGATCATCGCGCGGACTAAAGATGAGGCGGCCGCTGCGGGCGCGGGTTTGTTGAACGGGAAGTTGTTGGGCGTGCCATCCAGCAAAGTGGTTCTGGAAGAATGCTTGCAAGGCGAAGAGCTGTCCTTCCTGGTGCTGAGCGACGGTGAACGCGTGGCGCCGCTCGTGGCATCGCAAGACCATAAGCGAGTTGGCGACGGCGATACCGGTCCCAACACCGGCGGTATGGGTGCTTATTCAACTGACTCATTGGTTGATCTACCGATGGTGGAATGGCTGCTCAACCACATTGCCCGGCCGGCGATTGCGGGGATGAAATCGGAAGGCGTGGAATATCGCGGCGTGCTCTACTGCGGGCTCATGATGACCGCTCGCGGGCCAATGGTACTCGAGTTCAACTGCCGTTTTGGCGATCCCGAGACGCAGGCGGTCTTGATGCGCATGGAGAGCGATCTGGTCGAAGCGATCGAAGCTTCCATCGAAGGCCGGGTCAGTGATGGACTGTTTCACTGGACCAAAGATGCGTCGTGCTGCGTGGTGATTGCTTCCGGCGGATATCCTGGCAGCTTTCTTTCCGGCAAGCCGATTTCCGGGCTGGATCGCGCAGCCCAACTTGCAAATGTGAAAGTTTTCCATGCTGGAACCACTTGCCGTGATGGCGCTTGTTACACCAGCGGCGGCCGCGTTCTCGGCGTGACTGCACGCGCGCCACGATTAGAAGATGCCATAGCACGCGCCTACAACGCCGTCGAGATGATCCATTTTGAGGACATGCACTATCGCAAAGATATTGGTGCGCGGGCGCTGAAGTCGCCAGTTTAAAAATTCATAAAAAGGTAAAGAGAAAGCATGCCAGAAAATCCACTTGTTTCGATTGTGATGGGCTCTGATTCTGATCTGGAGATCATGAACGAAGCGGCCAAAGCGCTCGACCAGTTCGGCATTCCTTATGAGATTGACGTGACTTCAGCGCATCGTTCGCCGGCGCGAACTTCGGAATTTGCGCGCAAAGCAGCAACTCGGGGAATCAAGGCCATCATTGCCGGCGCGGGCGGCGCAGCCCATCTTGCCGGAGTGATTGCAGCCGAGACCACGATCCCAGTGATCGGCGTTCCTATTCCTTCAACGTCACTGAATGGCCTGGATTCCCTGCTTTCAGTGGTGCAGATGCCCGCGGGAATACCGGTAGCAACGGTGGCAATCGGCAAAGCGGGGGCGACGAACGCGGGAATCCTGGCTGCCCAGATCATCGGCCTGAGCGACGGCGCCATCGCCGACAAGTTGAGGCAACACAAGCAGAAGCTGGCGGAAGGAGTGGAGGAAAAATCGCGCAAATTGAAACAGTCGCGTGGCAAATGAGAGCTAATTCTCAATCATCGAAGTCATTTCTCAAATTTCTCCGTGTCTCCGCGTCGTGTAGCCTGTCCTCGAGGCGAGTCGCCACAGGCGGCGCAGCCGAAGGATGTCTCCGTGGTGATATTGTTGCTCTTCCATGAAAGCGATCGCCATAATCCCCGCCCGTCTCGAGTCTACGCGGCTGTCGCGAAAGGTGCTCCGCGAGATCGCAGGGAAGCCCATGGTTGGACATGTTTATGAAGCGGCAAAACGCTCTCCGCTGCTGCACGATGTCATCATTGCCACCGATTCAGAAGAAGTAATGCAAGCTGCGCAGGCCAATGGCTGGAAAGCGCAGATAACTTCACAGACACACCGCAGCGGCACCGATCGTGTGTATGAAGTGGCGCAACGGGTTGATGCCGATGTGTACGTAAACATTCAGGGAGACGAACCCTTGGCTCGTCCTGAGCATGTTGAAGCTCTCCTCAAACCGATGAGCTGTCCGGACGTAACGGTTTCTACTATCAAAACTCCGTGTCCACCGCACGATGTAATGAATCCGCATGCAGTCAAAGTCGTTTCAGACGAAAATGGACGCGCGCTGTACTTTTCCCGTTCTACCATCCCCTGCGATCGGGACCAGAGCGGCGGCATTCAATACTTCAAGCACCTGGGTTTCTACGCTTACCGCAAAGCTGCCCTGGAACGCTTTTGCAACCTGCCTGAATCCCGGCTTGAGGCGGCGGAAAAACTAGAGCAGCTGCGCTTTTTGGAAAATGGGATTGATATCTATGTTGAAGAAACGCCATTCGATACTGTCGGTGTGGATTCAGAAGAAGATCTACAGAGAGCGAAAAAGCTCCTGATTGGGTCGCGGGACTAGGGCAATTACAAAGTTGGTGTATCTCATTGCCGCAAGAAGGAGTCATTCCGAAGTCCCCGTTAAGCTCGCGCGCGTATTCTTCAGCGCGCGAGTAGGGGCGAGGAATCTGCTCCTGCGGGTGTCAGGGTAAGTGAGAATGCGCGCACTATCGCTGGTATCGACCATAGCGCCAGCAGAATGGGCCAGGTTGGAGTGCAGCGGAGCCGATCCCTCGGGTCCTGTTCGCAAGCTGAAGAAAGCGCTCGCTCACGGGCGGACCACTCGGGATGACACACTTGATGGGGTAGGTGCTTGGTGGTACGGGATACAGCATCCATGGAACTGCTGCAGCTTGGTCTGGATTAGATTGCCTTGAACGAAGTGAGAGGTCCCGATTGCCACGAATATCTTAAGGCATACGCCCTGAAAATGTATTTAAGACTGTAGGGCTCCCTCGCTGCGCTTCGGGATAAATTCAAGAAGCAAAAGCTCACGTCGCCAAACTAGGGCGGTTTTTCTGTGCCCACATCTCGGCTGCTGCAATTCGTTTGGAAATTGACGGATGGGAGTGGAAAAGAATCTCCACCAGGCGCGATGGATTGCGCTCACTCAGGTTCTGGGTGGTGAGCTTCTGCATAGCAGTGACGAACGGGCTTACGCTCGGCACAGATTTCCAGCAATAGAGATCAGCCTGGCGCTCATTAAAACGCGAATAGGCATTCAACGCGGGCATCAACACCATGGATAGCACGCTGGAGACAAGCACCAGGAGCGGTAAATTGGCAAAGTCAGTACGCGAAGGAAACATGTGCAGCGAGAGCGTAACGTATTGCAGCACCCAGTTTGCCGCCCAGAAGCCAATGAGTGTGACAATCGCCTGCACGATGATGCTCTTGAAAATATGTCCATGGACGTGATGGCCAAGCTCGTGCGCCAGCACTGCTTCGATTTCATCATCGCTGTAATTTTCCAGCAGCGTATCGGCAAGAATGATGCGGCGCGTATTCCCCAACCCGGTCAGCGCGGCATTGGCCTTCTTGGTCTTTTCCGAGAGTTTCCATTCATAGACGCCCCGGATTCGGGTGCCCGCGCGTTCCCCCAGCCGCATCAGCCGTGATTTAAGTTCCTCGTTCTGCAACGGGACAAACTTATAGAAAAGGGGAAACAGCACGATCGGCGCAAGCTGGGCAAAGAAAACATAGAGACCGATAAATATAAGCCAGGCAAGGATCCACCAATGGTCGGGCGAGGTGCGCATGAGTTCGTAAACGATCTCCGCCAGAATGGTGCCGATCACCAACCCCACCACCCAGCCTTTGATCTGGTCCAGTACCCAGGAACCCAGCTTCTGATTCGAAAGATGGAACTGATGTTCCAGGTGGAAGCTGTAAATGTCCAGTGCCAGAGTGAGCAGCTTGCTGATAATGCTGAGAAAGAGGATGTAGAAAAAGAGCGCCAGCAAATAGTGTTCCCTGGCTGCATGAAAGGAGAGATCACGCAGCGTCCGGGTCCAGCCCGTCACCAGCACGGCCAACATGAGCCCGATGCCGAGCACCAGATCAATCATCCCCAGCCAGCGCTTGATCTGGTTGTAGCGCCGCGCTTCGGGAGTATCTGGTTGCGAATTGGAACCAGGAAGGCTCATGGATGCGTTTGCGGAACCTTGAATTTCAATGCTATCAGTCTTGCCGGTTGAGGACTGGGATGGGTCACGGTATGCGTCACCGGCTCGACCCAGGCCGTACCGCCGGAGCCAGAACATTGAACACGCGCACCCACTCATTTTGAAAAACCAGGTGGTGGCTCGGCTCGGAGGTAATCTCCACTACTGCGGATTGCTGCAGCATGGCGATTATAACCGGCAGGAGCAAATATGGCTCGAGCATTCGTAGCATTCCGGAGGTCCTGACAATGATGATTGTAAAATTCTGGCGATTTTAGCTTCAAGATCACAAAAGCTCAACCCACAACCCGCCACCAAAGCGCGATCAGAGCGGAAGCAGCCACCGCGCCGCCGGCAGCACCGATCCAGAAATTCTGCCACCAGCTGTTTGTCGTTCTCATGATGTGCCGGTTGTTCGAGATCAGCAGGATGAATATCAGAATAGGAACCGTCAGAGCGCCGGCGAGAATCTGCGACCAGTAAAGTGCAAACACAGGATTAATTCGAATGAAATTAAAAGCGGCAGCCAGAAACATGGCCAAAGAGATCAGCACATAAAACCGGACAGCTTCCCACGGATTCTCATTCAGGCCGCTCTTCCATCCCATAGCTTCAGCAACGCTGTAACACATGGAGGCCACCAGCACGGGCAGGGCCACCATGCCCGCGCCAATAATTCCCAGCGCGAACAGCGCCGTCCCAAGCTGGCCTACCGCCGGGGTGAGAGCTTCCGCAGCCATCCGCGTGGTGAGATCGCCAACGGAGACGTGAAGGACGCTGCCGGCCGCTACCATGATGGAATAGCAAAGAACAGTTGTGACAATGGTGCCGGCGCGATGCTCAGCGCTGCCGCCGGCGCCGCTTCCCGCCAGAGCTGCCTCGCGGCGTGAACTCGTCTGCCATACCAGGACGTAAGGCGTGAGCAGTGAGCCAAAGATCCCGATCACGGCAGTGGGATATCCGGAGTCTCGCGGGATGCGCGGGAACAGCGAGTAGCCGATGACCTGTTTCCAGTCGGGATGTGCCAGCACTGCGGCCGCCACGTAAATGAACAAGGGCAACGAAAGCAGCGCCAGGGTGTGAGTAATTTTGCGGTAATCCCGGAAAATCAGGATGTACCAGACGGAAAAAGCAACCGCCGCAATAAAGTACATGCGCGGCAATTCCATGATGATGGAGAATGCTTCTGTCACAGCCATGAGATCAGCCACGATCATGGCCATGTTGATGATCACGATGACAGCGGCGCACGCCAGGGCGGCATTGCGCCCGTAATTGCTGCGCAGCAGGTCCACCAGACCCTGGCGGCTCTCAAACCCAATGCGCGCAGACACGGAAAACACCGCCAGCAGAAACGGCACAGAAAGCAGAACGGACCACAGCAGCGAGTAATGGTAGGCAGCACCTGCGACGGTGGCGGTCAGCACCAGCGCGGGATCGACGTCGGAAGCCCCGGTGACAATTCCGGGCAGTGTGCGCTGCAAGAAGCCCATCTTGATAGTCTTGTCCCGTGCCGTCCATCGCACAATTTTCCCGGGCTGCGGTGCGGTACCTTTAAGGGATCTTGGGGAGCTCACGGCGAAGGTCTCTTTCTATCCGGCGTTCATGCCAAAGGCGAAGGGGCCTTGAGTAATTGATGACCCCGAAAGCGGCAATCGCGGCCAGTAAAAAGGCGCTGCTGATCACGAGAAAAAACCGGGATGCACCGGTTCGCGCCACCTGCAGAATGACCAGCACGTTGCGAGGCGTAAGCAACATGGAAACGGCCAATGAGAGCATTCCGATCCCGGCCAGCAGCCCGGTAACGTTCTTGGCCCAGCGCCCGGTCGCGTGATATTCGGCAAACAGGTTGAAGCCGTAGGAGATCAGTCCTGCGATAATGACGAAGTTGGCAATAATCGCAATCCAATCCTTGAGATCCATACTTTAGGTAAGACGCGTCAGAGTAGCTTCAGGTTGGAAAGAGAAATTCAGTCTGAGGTGGACAAATGAATCGTAAGAATGTGGTGTTTGCGTTGCTGATCGGGTCCCTCATCCTCGGGGCAGCGGAGCCGTCTTCGATGAAGCCAGTCTCACGCGCGCATCTGTGTATTACCGAAGGGCAGATTAAACAACTCTCAGGCGCCAGGATGTCTGTGATCGTCCCGAAGATGAGGGCATTTGTGACCGATCCAACATTGCAGGAGGTGGAGGCGCACTTCACCTACCTTGGGCCTGCGGGAGACAGCGTGCCGCTTGCTTCCGGCGAGATGCGCCGGCAGTTCGGCCTGAAGCTGCGCGCCCAGGACGGCTGCAACCTGGTTTATGCCATGTGGAGAATTGAGCCCACGCAGGAATTGGTGGTATCAGTGAAGAGCAATCCGGGGATGACGAAATCAAGCGAGTGTGACGCCCATGGCTATCATACGATCAAGCCAACGCGGGACATTAACTTGCCGCAGATTGTGCGAGGGAAAAAGCACACTTTGCGCGCCATCATTGAGGGCACCACGATGCGCGTGTATGCCGACAATAAGCTGGTGTGGGAAGGAATTTTTGGCGCCGAGCCGCTCGCTTTCAATGGTCCGGTGGGCGTGCGCACAGACAATGGCCAGTTCCATTTTGAACTTTTTGCCGGCATTCCCGCTGCCGGCCAGAAAGGTGCGTCCGCCGAGTGTCACAAAGGTGGCGGCGAGGAATGAGTCTGTTTTAGCGAACACTAAAAGACTTGTGCTGGCGCAAGAACTCAGCATAAGTCCAGTTCCAACTCTGCTGTAACCTGTTCCCTGATCTACCGTGCTTCTGCCCTCAGCAACTTTTGTTTGCGCTCGGTGCCCCAGCGATACCCATTCGAGCTGCCGTCTTTGTGAACAACGCGATGGCAGGGAACCACAACTGCCAGCCGGTTGGACGCGCAGGCACTCGCAACGGCCCGCACGGCAGCGCGATGTCCAACCGCCCGCGCCACTTCGGAGTAACTCCTGGTCTGGCCTGACGGGATCTTCTGCAACTGCTGCCAGACTTTCTGCTGAAACGCAGTGCCACGGATGTCCAGCGGAATGTCATGACGCGTTTTCTCTCCCGCAACCAGGGCGCGGACTTGGGCGGACCATTCCGCCAGGCCTTCATCATCCTGCTTAAGCACGGCCTTTGGATACTCGGCGCGCAACAGTTTCTGCACGTCGCCGGAATCCGCAAACTGGACTGAGCACACGCCGGTTGCGCCGGCCACCACCAGCATTCGTCCTAAAACAGTACCGAAAATGGTAAAGCGCAGCTCCTCGGCGACAGCCCCATCGCGGTAGCGGCTGGGAGCCATGCCCAGGCGTTTGCGGGCAGTCTCATAAACCCGGCTCGAGGAGCTGTATCCAGCCTCAACCCACGCCGTGGTTACAGGGCTTTTTCGCAAGCCGCGTTTGAACTGTGAGAACCTGCAGGCTTGCAGGTATTTGGCGGGAGAAATCCCCAGCTCAGCCGTAAATACGCGCTGAAGATGAAAGCGGCTGATTCCGGCTACCTGGCTCAGTCTTTGCAGTGTGATCCTGTTTTCAACGTTCGCTTCAATGTATCGGCACAGGCGCTGCACCAGAGCGGAGCTGCCAGCAGAGGCATCCGTCGGCTTGCAGCGAAAACATGCGCGCAGGCCGGAGCCCTCCGCTTCCTGCGGCGAACGGAAAAAACGCACGTTCTTCCGCAAGGGTCGCCGCGCTGGGCAGGAAGGCCGGCAATATACCCCTGTGCTGAGAACGCCGAAAACGAACGTGCCGTCTGCGCTGCGATCGCGGCGCAGCACTGCCTGCCAGCAAGCGTCGCTACCTGGTTTTGCGGCAGGGGTTTTCATGGCTGCTATTTCATTATATTTCGCGCCACTCTGAGGAAAGTTGCTCGATTCCGCGATTTGAATTTGCAGGTTTGTCATGCTGCCAATCTAAGGCTTTCCGTCATTCAGGGCTATCCGAATGTTGCGGGTAAATCCAGGATTATTGTGATTGAAAGCAGGATTCAAGAAGTCAGCGCCGCAGAAGCAGGTAAATCAAGGCGGCGATTGCCGCCACAGCCACAAACATCCACACCAGAGCCGAGCTGCTGCCTTTTTCAGGCGTGATTGGAACATCTCTTTTCCAGCTCAGCGGCAGAGTTGGCCTGGAATCTGAAGTCAAATCGCTTTGCTTTATGAGTGTGATTCTCTCGTCTACAGTCACCTTTGTGTTTTCTCCCAAACCCTGGACATGAGAAAACTCATGAGTGAGTTTATGGGCCAAATCCTTTCCTAAGGCGCCGGCCAACTGTTGCTCGAGTTGCTGATCGGCTTCCTCAAGTGTGGCAGTTTCGATGGCCGTCACCGTCGGATCACTCGAATGCACCGTGAAGCCTCCACCCGGCTTGCTGTCGATCTCGTAACTCGTCGTTGGACCTTCAGGGATTTTGAGGCTGTCCAGTCCCTGTTGAAGAAGAGGATTGATTGCAGATTTTATTTTTTCGATAAGCTCTTCGCGAGTTGGAGCTTCAAGTGGCGGAAGCTTTCCATCGTCAGCCTCGGCAACAAATCCGCCTCCGGCCGCAGGCTTGATTCGATAGAAAACTTTGGTGTTAAAGGTTTTACGCTCAAACATCATTTTGTCTGAGTGGATTCTAGCTGAATTTGCAGTGTTGAAAACCTCTAATTCAGCTGATCGCCTTGCGATGGAAACGATTCAGGCCAAAAACAATCAGCGCCACATCGACGACTGCGAGAATCGCGATTACCACGAGCAGAGGCATGTGCTGGATCGCGGGCGCCAGGGCTCCACGCAGTCCTTCACTGGCATAGACCAGCGGGTTGATCAGCACCGCGATTTTCAAGATGGGAAAGCCGCTCAGTGCGCTCCAGGGATAGTAAGCGCAGCCAAACATGATCATGGGCGCCAGGACCATGCTGAACAGGAGGCCAATATGGGTCTGGCCCACGCTTGCTCCCATCGTCAGGCCACCCGCCGCGGCGAGCAGCGCCACCAGCAACACAATGGGCACGAAGGCGCCAACATGGCTGAATGTGAGGCCCACGCTGCCTCCCAGCAGCAGCCAACCGGCGAGTAAAACCACCGCGCCCGAAATCAGGGACTGAACCATCCCGGCAACAATTTTTCCTATGGCCAGCCAATGAATCTCCATGGGAGCAAGCAGCCGGTCCTCCACCTCTTTGGTCATGAATTCCATGATCAGCGGCATGGAAACGGAGGTGACCCCGGTCATCAACATGCTGATGGCAACAATTCCCGGCAACAGCATGGTTCTGTAACTCGTGGGCAGCAGCCCGCTGCGGGTCATGACCATGCCGAAAATAAATACGAACAGCAGAGGCTGAAGCAGCGTCTGCGCAAGTGATGTGAGCAGGTTCCGCCGCGCCACATGCACATCGCGCGCCAGCATTGCGCTGAAGGCTTTCCAGTTCATTGTCTTTCCCTCGAGACTAGCAATTCGCAATTAGCAGTTGGCAATTGGAATTGAGCGCTTTCGTTTGCTGATTGCTAATTGCCATTTGCCAATTGCTCTTATTGCCTCAAACTCCTGCCCGTATGGTGCAAAAACAGATTTTCCAGGCTGGGCTCGGAGATATGCACGTCGCACAAGTCCACGCCCTCGGCTGCCGCGGCTGCGACCACCGCAGGGACCAGGGGCCCGCCCCGATCGGCATAGACGTCCGCGCTTTCGCCTTGCAATTTCACCTCGCTCACGCCCGGCAACATTTTCAGCCTTGCCGCGAGTTCCGGTGTCGCCTTCGTGAAGCGCAGCCGCAGCAAATATCCGCCTGGAATCGAGTTCTTTAGTTCTACGGGCGTGCCCATGGCGATGATCTTTCCGTGGTCCACAATGGCGATGCGATGACACAACGCATCTGCTTCATCCATATTGTGCGTGGTGATCAAAATGGTCTTTCCCCGCGCCTGATAGTCGCGAATGATGTCCCAGAGCAGCAGCCGGGTCTGGGGATCAAGTCCGGCGCTGGGCTCGTCCAGGAAAAGCACCTGAGGATCATGCATCATGGCGCGCGCGATGGACAGGCGCTGCATCATGCCTCCGGAGAAGCCGCGCACAATTTCGTCAGCGCGGTCCGTTAACTGGAAACGTTCCAGCATCTCGGTGGCCCGGCGGTGTCGCTCATCGGCCGGTACTCCAAAATAAGCAGCGTGAAACAAGAGGATCTCGCGTCCCGTGAGCGCGAAATCCAGATTGGGCCGCTGCTGTACCACGCCGATCAGCCGCTTGGCCTGCACCTGCTGCTTCCAGACTTCGTATTCGCCGATCCAGGCTTCGCCGCTGGTGGGGCGCACACGCGTAGTGAGAATGCCGACAGTCGTGGTCTTGCCTGCGCCATTTGGGCCCAGCAGGCCGAAGATTTCGCCAGGATTCACATCCAGGGAAATTCCATCCACGGCGATGGTTTCTATCTTCTTCTTGTTTTTGCCTTTTTTACCTTTGGGCCCGCCATAGGCAGCGCCCACCATCGCCAGTGGCGGAGGCGTGTTGTACACCTTGCGCAGCTCCCGCGTCCGAATGCCTACCTCCATGCAAGTTACCTCCTGCTTCTTTGTGACTTCTTTTCTAGGTCTAGAATCAGCACGCTCTTGCCCCGACAAAGATGGCCTTGCACGGTTTTCGATCGCGGCGATCACGGGCCCCCCATCACGCGCGCGTTTTTTGCGCGTGATGGGGGGTGGGGTCACGTGCGATCACCGCGATTGCTGATGCCACCTAATCCTTGGAAGTGAGTTACAGATTGTTTCAATCCGTTCTTCCGGTGGCAAAGCTAGCTCCTGGTCAACTCATCCAGCTCGCGCGATATGCGCACGAGTATGGCTTTAAGTTTTTCTTCACGCTCAGGGGTTCCAGCAGCCCATTTAAAGGCGTTTCTCAGCAGCTCAGCTAATGGTGAAAAGATACCGAGCAGTCCAAGATCAATGTTGCCCCATTGTTCCCACGATGCCGCACGCTCCCAGATCCGTTTTGCCGATTCGGGATCGCTCTCCAGTTCTTTTCGTCCGGCCACAGTGAGGCGATATACGCGACGGCCGTTCTGCTGCTCGGACTCGATCAATCCTTCATCTTCGAGTTGTTGCAATGTCGGATAAACGCTGCCGGCGCTGGCCTGGTACGTCCCTCCCGAACGTTCCTTCATCTCCTTCATCAATTGATAGCCGTGCTTTGGGCCCTCTGAGAGAAGCGAAAGAATCGCGATGCGGACCTCGCCGCCCTCAAAAAAGCGTGAGCGGAAGAGACCAAAACCGACCCAGCGGCGCCCGCTCATTCCCGCGCCGATCCCTATGATCGGATCGTCTCCAGAAAAGCCCCATTGCCACTTCTTAGTCATATCGCCGATACCTCAACAGATATATCGTTCGCTAGGAGCACAGATATATCGTGAGATATATCGCAAGTCAATAGGATTTTGCGGTTTTGAAACAAATTCTTCAGCAGGTGCGCCTGATGTAGAGGAGGCTGGCGCCCTGTACGACCAACGCCGCCAATGTCGCAAGCACGAAGGAGGCGGCGATCGCCAGGTGCAGCAGCGCAATGGAAAGAACCAGGAAGAACGTCGAAGCGGTATAAAGACCGATTGCAACACCCTTCATTGTGGTTACGGCCGCTGCCGCCTGATGGCGATGGCTGAACACTGCCAGGATTGTAGTGTAGGCAGGAAAGGCGCTCAGAATTCCACTGCGGGTGGGGCCCAGCGCGCGGGCGAAGGCCGTCAAGCTCACCACCATTACGCTGGCCGTTGCCATGCGCAGAAGCAGGTCATATTTTCCATAGGACGCCGGAGAAGCTGGCGGCGAAACACGCGGGAAAGCCCACAGGATCAGTGCAAGCGAAATGCTTACCAGGACGAATGACTCGAGGACGGGCAAATGGATCCGCAGAAGCAGCGCCCCCACGGCGAAGTAGGCAATCCAGCCAATCGCGGTGCTGTACCACCACCCCAGCTTCAGGCAGCAGTAGGAATACATTAAAGAAAATGCTGCCCAGGCCAGAATTCCCAGCAGACTTCCTACCGCTGTCCACGAAGCAAATTCCGGTCCCTGCTCCAGCGCGAGAAAAAACAGGATTGGACCTGAGTTAAGAGGGATTCCCAGAAGCCATCCCGCAATCCCGGGTCCCCATTTGCGGCCGGCGAGGCTGACCAAGGCAATCAGCACTGGCGCGAGGAAAATTTTGAACAGGAGCACCGGCAATTGTACGCAAGGTCATCTTGAATTTCAGAGTTTGTGATTGCCTTGCTGTTCGTTGCACGCCCCGTGTTTTGGGCGATCGCGAATCCGGGGCCGATGCCAATCCTCCGGTATTACTAATTTAGCTGGCAGATTGTTGCTCTTGCGAAGATTTTCATCTATTTTTATTCGCCTTATCTTTAGCCTTCTCCGTGTCCTCACTTCGCCTCTGTGTCCGTAGCCTGTCCTCGAGGTGAGGTCGCCTCAGCGACCGTAGCCGAAGGATGGTTGCGTTTAGTTTTTGTCTTTAGCTTTTGTTTTTCTAAAACCGTATTCCGCCTTCCTCTTTGAGTTCCTCTGTTCCCTCAATTCCTCGGCGTTGAAGGTCTTGGTTTTGGTAGTAGCTCCGCTACGCTGTGAGAGCATGGTTGTCCACTAAGCAGAACTATAACCAGGTGTGGTGCAACTCCCCATGAATTATCGGCTTCTATTTTCAGCAGCTTAGGGTGTGGGGCCTCAGTAGTCTGCAATGAATTAGGACTAGTCCTTCAGGATTAGGGTGTCGGGCAAAAGCGTGCTATTCTGAAGTGCCGCTTTGTCTCCACGGTTCTGAAGGTCAGGAGCAGGAGACGAAAAATGAATTCCTCCCCCTCGCATCGCCTGCGAGTCGCTTTGTGGGCGCTCACGCTACTCTTGCCACTGGTTGCCTGGCAGCTTACAGCATCATCCATACTCCACCTGCCCATCGGCGTGTTCTTTATCGCTGCAGCAGTGATTACTGCTGCCGTTGGTGGACTGGTTCCTGCGCTGATTTCGGCAGTCCTGAACATTGGCGCGCTTCTGGGCTACTCTTATCTCCATCAGCCCTCCGGGCCGCATCGGCCTGAACTGCTTTGGTCGCTGTTGCTGGCCTCCGTCGCGCTTTTGGTTGGTCTTGCGCGCCAGAAGTGGTCATCCGCGGAGATGCTGGCCGGACATCTGAGCACGGACCTGGCGCGTCTTCGCGACGAGCTGGACGCACAGCGCTCCGACCTGAAGCGTTTCCACGAACTCAGCGTTAGTCTCTCCAGCAGCCTGGATTTGCAACGGTTGTTGAATGACGTCCTGACTGCCATCGCAGCGCTGCAGAAGACCGATCTGGCCATGCTCCTGCTGCTCCCGCATCCGTTCAGCAAGAATTTGAAAGTAGAAACTTACGCCGGCTTCACTGAGGAACAGATTGGCTTGTTCGGCGAACTGCCGGCAGCTTTTTTCTCCACTCAGCGGCGCATGGTCGTTGAAGATATTGAAGCGCCCGGAACTTATTTCCCATTTGTGGACGCAGCGATGCGTATAGGTTTTCGCGCCCTGTTCAGCACTCCCATCATCAACAGCCGTGGCGAGTCGGTGGGTGTCGTAGCGACGTTTTTCCGCCAGCCCTATGCGCCGCCTGATCGCCAGTCGCGGCTGGTCGAATTGTATGCGCGGCAGGCGGCCAACGCGCTCGACAATGCGCGCCTCTATCGCAACTCGCTGGAGACACTGGCGGCGGAGCGGCAGCGCTCCGCAGTGTTGCGCTCGCTGGCCGAAGCCTCTGTGCAGATCAATTCGGTTCTGGCCCTCGATTCGTTGTTACAGATCATTGCCGACCAGGCGCGCAAGATCATCGGTACGCGCCAGGCATTCATTACGCTGGTTCCCAAAGGAGACCGCAGCCAGAGCATCACCTGCACTTCCGTGGAGGAAGGCCATGAGGCTTTGCCCTTTCCGCCGGAACGCTCAGAGATGTTCATTCTGGCGTGCAGCCTGAATAAGCCGGTTCGAATCACCGCCAGCACGCAGGGAAACCATGCATGGCGCACGATGATGAAAAGCAGCGATGCCGCGCGCGATGGCTGGCTCGCCGCGCCTCTGGTGACGCGTGACGGGCGAAACCTCGGTCTCGTCCAGTTGTCGCAAAAAATCAGTGGCGAGTTTTCTGAGGACGATGAAGCCATTCTCGTCCACCTGGCGCACATCGCTTCCGTGGCTGTTGACAACGTTCGGCTGTACCGTGAGGCGCAGGAGCAGATCGCCGCCACCAAGTGGGCGCAGGAGGCGCTGGCCCACAGCAAAGAGAGCATGCAACTGGCGCAGCAGTGCGTGGGCATCGGCATGTGGGAGTGGAATCTCCAGAGCGGAGAGCTGGTGTGGTCAGACGAGATCTGTCGCTTGCATGGAATCGAGCCGGCAAAATTCGACGGGAAATATGAAAGCTGGATGGAGACCATTCACCTGGAAGATAGCTGGCGCGTGCATGCCTCGATTACCGACGCGCTGGCGAAACACGGCGAATACGAAGCCCAGTATCGCGTGGTTTTTGCCGACAAGAGTATCCACTGGCTGGAAGCGCGCGGCAAGACCATCGTGATTGGGAATACGCCTGTGCGCATGCTGGGCGTCGCCATTGACATTACTTCCAGAAAGATGGTGGAAGAGGCGCTGCGCCGCTCGGAAAAACTGGCAGCAACAGGACAGCTTGCGGCCAGCATCGCTCATGAAATCAATAATCCTCTTGCGGCCGTAACCAACGTGCTCTACATTCTGCGGACTCACCCTGAGCTTTCGTCCGCGCTCTCGAAATACGTTGATACCGCGGAAAGAGAGCTGGCGCGAGTCATCCATATCACCAGACAAACGCTGGCGTTCTACCGCGAGTTCTCCGCGCCGGTCATGACTTCCGTTCCCGGCCTGCTGGAAGAGGTGCTCGGCGTCTATAGCCGCAAGGTCGAAGAGCAGAACGTCAGAATCGAAAAAGAATTTTCCATGGTCGAGGAACTGCGGGCCTTCCCCGGCGAACTGCGGCAGGTGTTCTCAAATCTGGTTTTGAATGCTCTGGAGTCCGATCCGACGTCGATTTCCATCCGCGTGCGCCGCGCATCGGACCACAACGGCGAGGCGGGGATCAGAGTCACGGTCGCCGACAATGGCACCGGTATCGCGCGGGAAAACATGCCGCGTATCTTTGAGCCGTTTTTCACCACCAAGGAATCCCGTGGCACCGGGCTTGGACTCTGGGTCAGCCAGGGAATCGTGCACAAACACGAAGGATATATTCGCGTGCGCAGCAGCATTGATCCTGCGCGCCATGGGACATGTTTTCTCGTTTTTCTGCCGTATAGTGAAGCCGCTCGCAAGCCTGTAGAGTCGCAGGACCTTCCGGAAGAGGCAGTTTCCACCGTGATCACCAGAAGCAATGCCGCAGGCTCGGGCAGCGATTTGTCGGTGGCGTGACAGCGACAGTATCCAGTACTTAGTATTTGGTACTTAGCAGAAATGCTGATCAAGCTAATTAACTGGGCACCTCTGAAGAGCAGAAGCAAAATCGGGGTCAGATTCCATCATTCCGTCCAGGTCGTTGACTCTACAGAGCAAACTTCCTGACGGAACGCCTGACGGCACGGAATTCCTGCCGTCAGAACAATCAGCAGTTAGCGTTTAGCAATTGGCACTCAGTCAACGCTAAAATGAAACACAAATGAGGGCCGTCCACGGCGTGCCGGGATTTCGCCATTCGACTCCGCTCAGGGCAGGCTCTCGCGGCTCAAACGATCACCCCACCACGCGCAAAAAACCCGCGCGTGTCGGGGACCCCGACAAACGCCGCGAAAACGGCTCAAGATTCCGTAATTTCGTCCAAGTACAAGTACATGTATTCATTGATCTAAGTGCGTTACGGAATGCGTGACGGCAGCGAATTTGTAACGTTACAACAATCGAGTCTGTTCGATCCGCACCAAGTGCTGGCTATTGACGGTTTCCATCCTGAGGTCACACTACGAATCGGACGGTTTAAACCAACCAAAAAGTAGGTTTTAGGCGGGTTTCAGGATACTTTTTTTGCCGAGGTATCCGCTTGGCCGCTTATAGCCGTCAGCAAGTGGACTGCATGGACGGTGTGGACGATCTGGACGAGAACCTCCGAATGAAAAGAGCAGAAAACCGGAAACCCCTTTGCCGCTGATCCGCCCCAGATAACGCAGATTCTCAAACTGTACGAGAATCCGTAACAGCGTAACAACCCGCGTAAACATTGACGAAAATGCAGGTCCACCAATCCGTAACCTAGCTTCTAATTTAGCTGCGAGTTCCAAAACCAACGGCAAAACCCAGCGGCTAGAATTTCCCAAGTGGGCATTCGCCCTGATACTGTCTCAACCATGGTAGGGATCCCTCCGCTGTCGGGATAAACTTCAAAAAAAACTACGCGAGAATCCGTGACAGCGTGACAACCCGCGTAAACACTGGCAAAAATCAACGTGCGCTTTGTCGTGACACGCACGAATTTGCTTCCGTGCAGGCACAGACACACTTATTGCGCTGCATCCTTGCGCTCGCGTTAGGCGAGCGCAAGGAGACTTTTCCTGTTGCAGCTCCACCGCCGAGGCGGTGCCACACCGTTTCTATTCAGTTGTCAAAGATCAAGACGCAATCACGCAAAGCGGGACTGCGGGTTGCCCTGGGGCGACGGCCCACATTTATATGGGTCGCAACCAGAATTACATGGGCGGGAGGGTTTGGGAAGAGGATAGCGTCAAAAGTACGTCATTGTGACAGCCAGTGGCTGTCTAAATGCTGTCACATTTGGAGTTAAACGCCTTAGTGTCAGTAGCTTAGGCTGTGGGAAAAACAGGTCAGAGGGTATAGGGAGTAGGGAATAGTAGCTGCTTTTCACCTCGGGTTTTGACGCTCCCTGAGCACAGGTTTGGGTGGTTCCGGTGCCGGACCGACAGGCTCGAAGCTGGATTTTATGTAGTCGTCCGCATTCGTTTCGTAGCATGGCAGGGGAATCTGTCTGAGATCCAGATCTCTTCTGGGTGCATTGCGTGAATAGACCAACGGCTCGTGACGATCGGGCACGCTCCGCGCTGTTAACTGTGCGACAGTCTGATCGCAATCCTCATCTCGCCAGGCTGAGACCTGATGAACCACCGAGTAATCAAAGCCGGATTCCGATAGCCGCGGTTGATACGGAAGGAAGCTGAAGACCAGTTTGATGAGACTCCACTCCTCGCTGGCAATCTCGGTTTCGGCAACGAACACCTCGTGACTGGAGAAAAAAGAAGAGCGCGGGTGATCCGCTAAAGCTACGGCAACGAGCCTCACTCGGATGGTTGCTTTCTTGGGAGGATAGCTCCAACGGAGCTGTGCTTCCGCCTGCCTCCCGGAACCGCCAACACAGGTCACGGCAAGGAAAAGCAGGACTTTAGTCCAGTTCTTCATCCTGACGCCAATTGTGCTCTGCTCGCCTGGGCATGCCTCATAAGCACTAAGGGTCATGCGCAACCAGAAATCTTGCGAACGATCAATCTTTCCTGGTCTGCTCTTAACAGACTACCGAAACGTGCGAGCGGTTGCCAGAAGGCAACTCCCAAGACGCCTGTGAAATGAGCGTCGGAAATGGTCGGGACGGGCAGATCCCGCCAGGCTCAGCCGCCTGCTGAATGGCTCAATTTGACACTGCCGAACGGCCGCTACGCAGCCCCCTCGCAGGCTTTATTTTGACGCATCGCAGGGACTAGTCCCCCGCATCGAGGTCTTCATAGGCGCTAAGGCGACTGCCGCGAAGTCATCCTCAGACGATTTTGTCGGCGTGGTTTTTACGAATCCAATCTTCGACTTCTTTCCGAACGCGCACAGCCAGTTTGCCATAGTGATCCGCTTCACCTTGCGATACCAGCCCGTAGTCGTCATACGAGCCTAAATTCCGCTTTCTGCGTAGTGTGTCGAGTGCGGGAATCAGCTTCTTCTGCGGATCGATCGAAAATTCAAGAGCCTCAATCGTTCGATAATGTTCGCTGCCGCCACGTACCACCCGGTACCCTGCGGCGCGCAACGCAGCGGTGGCAGAGATTCGAATTGCGTCATACGCCAGAAACAGTTGCACATCCGCTGATAACTTACCAGCGACAGCGCGACGATAGTCCTTGAGACGGCCATCTGCGAGTGTCAGTAGGCGAGCGATTTCTGCAGCATCGGACCCTCTCTGCTCAAGCCAGTTATTTCTGACCCAGTTCTCTAAGGACATTCTCATCCCCGATGATGAACAACTTCTTATCAGCTAGAACAGTCTTCAGGAATCTCTCGCGCGCCTTCTTCCGAAATTCCTTGACGGAATAAACGGTGGGATTGATTTCCCGATTCAGGGTTCTCTGCGCGTCCGCGAGCTTTTCCACGACAACGCCAAAATCAACATTGCCAACAATCATAAGATCAACGTCACTGCGTTGCGTCTCGGTTGACTGAGCGACGGAGCCATAAACAAATGCGAGATTGATTTTCTTTCGCAATGGCTTGAGCGCAGCCAATAGAACATCATGCATCCCCACGGTCTTGGTGATCAGGCTTTTGATCTCCGCGAAGACCGGGCTTTCCTGATTGACCGTATAGAATGTCTGCGCGCCAATTTTTTTTTTGGTGACAAGACCGGCATCAACCAACTGTCGTAGCTCGCGCTGTACTGGCCCAAGAGTAATATCCGTAAGGCGGGCGAGTTGGCGCAGATAGAAAAGCTCACCGACATGGCCATACAGGACAGAAAGTACCGCCCCTCGGGTGTGTCCGAAGAGGGTCTCGGATAGAAGGCTGCCTGTACCCATTCCGGGGTCAATCGTACCTTAAAAGGATACGCCAAGGCAAGCTTGTATCGGCTGCGCTGCGGGTTGCGGTCGGAAGTATATAGTTGTTGCGAGGTGCGATCTACGTTGAACTCCAACGGATTCATCAACGTGATAGAGACCTCTCTCCCGCTCTGCGGGGTCGAGGTGAACGCCAAAAACAAGAAAATGGTCGGGACGGGCAGATTTGAACTGCCGACCCCTCGCACCCCAAGCGAGTGCTCTACCAGGCTGAGCCACGTCCCGACAAGAGATAAGACCGCTGCTGAAGAATAGGGGTGAACAGCGGAAGACTCAGTGATTATAGCATTCGGTGAGAGCCGGATTATTCATCGCGCCTGACGAATCTTTCTAAATTCGGCGTTGCAAAAATCACTGTTTCATTCACCGCGGCTTGTGAGTGAAAAAATAAACGCGAGAGGCGTTAGAATAATGCGCCTTGATGACATCTTCCAGTTCAAAAGGAGACGCCGCCCACAATGTCACACGAGAATCATAGAACGTTCAGGATTCGACTGTTCCTGTTGCTTTTGATCATCGTCGGCGGAAAAGCGTGGGCACTGGATGAGTTTGCAGGGATCAAGTGCGGAGCCGATATCCCCAAGTCTCTGGTTGGGAAACGCGACTCAAATGAACGAGCGGCGATTCTCGAAGAACGACATCGGGATTTGGGTCTTAAGGATCTGGGCGGGACGGAGATTTCTAATCGCTTGTTCCTGGCTTCATGGCAGATTTGCGGGCGTGAGTACGAACTGCTGGTGAATACGAAGAGTGGACTCATTCGGGACGTCCTTGCGTTCCCCGCTCATTCAAAGACCTCTCCCATGTTCATTGGCGCATGTAAAGCCGATGGCAAAGAGATTCCCGGGACCTTTGTCGCAGTGCTGGATAACAGCGCAGGGTACAACGCAAGAGATGAAAAACTGGGCAAGACTATGCTCAAGGCCACCGCCGCATGGAAGGTAGACAAGACCAGGGAGAAGTTTGCCCAGCAAGCGACAGAGAACCTCAGATGCCCGTTAGGCGGAATTGTTACGCAGGACGGTGGCCCCTGAGGAGCATGAAAGCTATGGAAAACAAACTACATAGCTATGAGGAAGAGATTCGGCAGTTGCAGACTCAAGATGAATGACCAGCAAACAGACCGGGCGGGAGGCAATCTATTGCGGACGCTCCGAGGCCACTCCGCTTCCGTCAGCGGCGTAGCGGTGACCCCGGACGGGAGGCGTGCGATCTCCGCCTCTGATGACGAAATGCTGAAGGTGTGGGACCTGGAAAGCGGCCAGGAATTGCAAACCCTCCGTGGCCATTCCCATAATGTTGAGGGCGTGGCGGTGACCCCGGACGGAAGGCGCGCGATCTCCGCCTCTTTGGACCACACGCTGAAGGTGTGGGACCTGAGAGCGGCCAGGAACTGCAAACCCTTGAGGGCCACTCCAGCCACGTCAACGGCGTGGCGGTGACCCCGGACGGAAGGCGCGCGGTCTCCGCCTCTACGGACCACACGCTGAAGGTGTGGGACTTGGAAAGCGGCCACGAGCTGCAAACCCTCCAAGGCCATTCCTACCCCGTTTGCGACGTGGCGGTGACCCCGGACGGGAGGCGCGCGATCTCCGCCTCTAATGACGACACGCTGAAGGTGTGGGATCTGGAGAGCGGCCAGGAACTGCAAACCCTCCGAGGCCACTCCGATTCCGTCTGCAGCGTGGCGGTGACGCCGGACGGGCGGCGCGTCGTCTCCGCCTCTTGGGACGACACGCTGAAGGTATGGGACCTGGACAGCGGCCAGGAACTTGAAACCCTTCAAGGCCATTCCGATTCCGTCTGCGGCGTGGCGGTGACCCCGGATGGGCGGCGCGCCATCTCCGCCTCTTTGGACAAAACGCTAAAGGTGTGGGACTTGAAGAGCGGCCGGGAACTTGAAACCCTCCAAGGCCACTCTGGCTATGTCACCGGCGTGACGGTGACGCCGGACGGGAGGCGAGTGGTCTCCGCTTCTAATGACAGCACGCTGAAGGTGTGGGACCTGGACACCGGCCAGGAACTTGAATCCCGCTAGGGCCATTCCGATTTCCTAGTCCCGGGCTCATTCTGGGACGGTTTTTAGTCAGGATGACAGCGTTGGAGTTTGATCGCCTGTCCTCGCTACCAACCGGAATATAATCTCCTCCATGTCGCACGAAGCTGCGAAGAGTCGCCTTCAGAAGCGTCTCGATGAGATCTCAAGAAAACTGCGCGAGCTTAGGATTCATCACGGCGAATTCCTGCTCCAGTTGCGCGGGATTGCGCTTCCGGCAAGTAAAGTTGATCGCGAGCGAATCGCGCAACTTGAGGCATATAAAGCTCACATTTGCTCTACCACCCGCGAGCTTGAGGAATGGAGGCGGCTGAGAGATCGGGCAGCCAGTAAGGGTTTGTTGAAACAGGCTCAATTCCGGCAGCAAATGATAGTAGCTATGGAAAACAAACTCCATAGCTATGAAGAAGAGATTCGACAGTTGCGCTCCATCCCTGGTTCATTCTGGGCCGGCTCTACCTAAAGACTAATAGTTTTAGACAATTACGCCGCTTGATGCTCCAGAATCTCAGCCAGGGCGCGCAGCCGTTTGGAATCTGCAGGGCTCTTCGCCGTGGCTGCATCTTTTGCCAGGGATGTCGCCATTTTCTTCAGTTTAGCCCGCGTGCTCTTGCTCATGTGCGAATTTTCCGCGTTTTGAATGGCTTCCTGAAGACCTGCGATTCTCTCTGCCGGCAGCGCTTGTGACCGCGAGAGCTGGTCCACATAGGCCTTCGCCACTACTAATGTCTTCGGCCACTCCAGCTTTTGCTGGTTCTGCACATTGAGCTCACTGACCTGAACGGTTTTCGCCGCGTCGATTTCGTTCTGGGTCAGGAACTTTGTTGGTGTCAGTTCAAACACGTCCAGGCCGCGCGCAATTTCCGAGCCGTAGATGTAGCCGTTGTACCAATATGCCGACCAATCTCCACCCAGAACCAGCATCTTCGGATCAATCGCTCCACGGTCAAAGTAGGCGATTTCAAATGGATGCGCCGCGTCAGTAAAGTCCATGATGGAAACGCCGCCCTGGTACCACGCCTGGACTTCGATGTCGCGGCCCGGAACGGGAATGAGCGAACCGTTATGCGCGACGCAGTTTTCCGTGTCACCCTGCGCGGCCGGCATCTTGTAATAACTCTCGAAGGTCAGCTTGTCGTCTTTCAGCCCAAAGATCGCGTCCGCGCCCCATACATTCGGGTCATTGGGCCGGCAGCGTGGTCCCAGGCCGCCGCCCCACTCGTCAGTAAACACGACTTTGCTGCCATCGTTGGAGAACGAAGCCGAATGCCAGTACGAATAGTTGGGATCATTCACCGCATCCACACGCTTGGGATGCACCGGGTCTTTGATGTCCAGCAGAATTCCATTTCCGGAACACGCGCCCGCCGCCAACCCTATGGCGGAATACACCGTGATGTCATGGCACTGATCGGTGTCCTTCGGTTTCTCCGCGCCTTTCTTGCCATGCGTGCCGCCGTTGGTCAGGCCATTCATCGCGCCCGTGCGGGCGTCCATGAATACGCGAGGGCTGGACACCACCTTCGCGTCCTGCGGTCGTGCGAGCGGGACCTTGATCACGTCTATTCGAAACAGCGCTGTATTGGGGTCTTTGTCGGGCTTTTCGCCTGAGCATCCAGCCAGTTCCTCCGGCCGGCGTACATACGATGTGCCTGAAATGTAGATGTAAACATTCTGTTTGTCGTTCGGATCAATCACAAGTGTATGAGTGTGCGATCCGCGGCACGTCTGCACTGCCGCCACCTGCTTAGGATTACTGATGTCGGAAATATCGAAGATTCGTACTCCCCGGAAACGATCTTTCTGCGCGACGGGAACCGGGCGCTTTTTTTCTTTTTTGTCTTTTTCCTGTTGCTCCGCGGACGGAGCAGGTTCTGGCGGAAAGCCCTGTGTGCCGCAGTCCAGACGTCCGTTCGGCATCTCCACCGACATGAACAGCAGGTTCTTGTAGACCGACACATCCCCCTGCCCGCCGGGGCAAATAAGTGCGGTCAGCAATCTTGCCTTCGCCGGATCGGCAATGTCATAAATGCTTACGCCATAAAAATTTCCTTGAAACAGATGGCTGCCCTGAAAAGCAAGGTCGGAATTCGCGAAAGCAAGCTCCGCGAGTACCAGATGCATCGGCTTCGGCATCTTGGAGGTATCACGCATCCCGAGTGTACTCAGCGTCTTTTCTACTTTTGGATCATCGGGATCAGAGGTGCCGAGTTGAAAGGCGTCAGGCTTCTTTAGCAGCATGAGATGCTTGATGCCCATCGATGTTTCACCCGCGTCATAGAGACCAGGGGCCAGCTTGGCGCGCGGATCGTTGACATCCGCTCCCGTCATGCCCGGAGGCAGCGTGGGAGCAGGCTCAGGAGCAAAGGGATTTCCTTCCTCTTCGTCCCCGGATCCCTGCGCATTGGCGGAGGGCGCCGGCTTCTGCGCCTGTCCCTGCAGCCGGCTCGCGCCGAAAAATAAAATGATCCCGAAGAGTGCGACGGGAAAAGCAAGTCTATGTGCTCGGTTCATTGTTTCTCCTCTGGGTTCTTTTTCTCCAACATCGTCTGCATAATCCTGATCTCGGCCCGCTGACCATTGTCCACATCCGAAGCGAAGTTGAACAGCTCTGCATCCTGCCCCGCGCCTGCGCTGTCGAACAAATCCTTCACCATGGTCAATGCGCCATTGTGGTGCTGGATCATCCCGGTTAAAAATAAACCGTCGAAGTCAGCGCCCTTCGCCTTGCGCAGTGCTTCCATCTGCTCCGGCGTAAGCATGCCGGGCATCAGCGGCATGTGCATGTCCGGCATTCCAGCCATCTGCAGAGTCGCTGGTTCTCCGCGGGCCGCCAGCCACCGTTTCATAAACTTGATCTCGTCCGATTGCGAGTTGTTGATGCGCGCTCCCAGCAGTCGCAGCTCTTTGTTCTGCGTGTGCGACGGAATCAGCGCCGTCATTTCTACTGCCTGTAAATGGTGCATGATCATGCCTTGCATGAAATCCACTTCCGCTTGGGACCTTGGTGGAAGCTTCGCGGTTGTGGACGGCGGCAGCTTTCTGCTGGGCTTGCCCGGAGCGCCAGGCTGGACGATTACAGGCGGCGCTGCAGCCTGCTGCGCGCGCGCTGAAGAGCAGAAGAAATACCCTGGACCGCTGACTCCGAGGAACACGCTGGAAACCACTGCGAATGCTCGCGCCGGCCGGAGCTTGTGCGTGATAGCAAGACAATACCGCGGCAGGTTGGGGATCTGGCTAAGTATCTTCACCTGGATTCGATGAAAGCTCTTCACTGAATATTAACATTTTCAGGTTCTCACGGAGAGGGCCGGCCAGGCTTGGAAAAGGACTTAGAGTTGTTCTGTACTCGGGCGACGCTGGATCGTTGCCGGCTACGACAAATCGGAACTAGTTGCACAGGCTGTCGACTATAAAAGCGCTGGCGGGTGTATCTCCGCCAGCGCAATCGGTTGCATCTTGGCGGGATCATCGCAGAGCCGGGTTCTCCGCGCTGAATACACCTGAAGGATTGTCCTTCCAAATCCAGGCATGGACCAGCCATTGACTCTTCGCGACAAAGTGGCCACCTTGTTCGCGGCATTGTTGCTCATTCAGTCCGTGAGGGTTCTCGAGGTGCGGCAGCACGCAGATATTGTCATGACGGTGCCAGCGCGCCAACGATTTTGGAAATGGCGGGTCCGATGGCTGACCGTCAGGCCCTTCGGGCCCATTCCAAAGATAGCTGACGCCCGCCAGAGAATATCCGCCGGGTGCCGACGGAGTCTTCTGGTAGAGCAAAATGGGAGGCTTCTCTATATCGAATCCGTTCGGTTCCAATGTGAGAACGAAGTGGACTCCCATTCCGGGAAAGTCCGGGCCCACTACCTGATATCCATCCGCCTCAGCCACACGCACATCCTGATACTTTGCCGTTGCCTGCCGGGCGCGTTCCAAAAGAGTCACCGTGTTTCTGAGCTCCGCATAGGAGACAGGTGCTGCACCCATGTGGGCCTGGTGCATCATATT
>DATDNH010000118.1:0-8622 GCA_036518395.1 Candidatus Angelobacter sp.
CTTCAGGTCCCAGAGCCAAAAAGATTGGGGGAGCACATTGGGCAAGAGCTGACTTCAAGGAAGTTCCTTTCTCTACTTCGGAGAGAACAATGCGGCAGCCGCTGGCGGATTGAATAGCGTTCTTGAGTGGCGTAGGAGCAAGAACTTCCGGCGGCGCCTGGCGGCGCGCCTGTTGTGCCGCTTCCCTTGCGATTTTGCGCCAGCGTTCCACGCGCTTCTCTGCAGCTTTGGCCAGATGCGGCTCTGTGCGCCGCGCAATCACTGGAGCAATTCGGGTCACGCCCAGTTCGGTCAACTTTTCGATCGCCCATTCCAGACGATCAAATTTGAAGATGGAAAGAAAGACGGAAACTTCCGGCAACGAAGAGTCTCGTATCGGTTCGCCTAATTCGAATTCCACCTGCTCCGGCGAAACAGAGAGAGCGGTACCAAGTCGCACAGCGCCTTCCGCAGCGATATCGAATTGCTGTCCTGGCTTGGCGCGAAGGACGCGGGCAAGATGATTTGCATTGGCGCCGGTGAGCCAGGCACGATTGCCCTCCACGCGATCAGCAATCCAGCGGCGGCGCGTCATACTCGCGAAAGCATCAAATAGGAGCCAATGGCTAGGCCCACATAGAGAATTCCCAGAAGGCGGTTCTGAAAAACCAAGGCTTCAACACCCGGAAATTGTGCCTGAAAGAAAAACTCCGCTGCGCTCAGCAGAGAAAAAATGATGGCGATCAGAATCCAGACTTCGTGTCCCCAGCGGGTGAAGTACAGGGCGATAAACGAGACCACCACGACCAGGACGATAAGGCTCATATTGCGCGACCGGCCAATGGATTTGGGATCGCGGAGCCTGGCCTGTTGCAGTTCAGCAAAGCGGCGCGAGAGCAGCAGTCGCGGCAGACCTGCGATCGCCGCCACAACGATGACGAACCAGATATACAGGTGGCCGAACTTAGCCAAAGATTTCTTTCACTTTCTCAAACAGGCTGCGCGGTTCAGGCTTGTTTTCAATCGCGGACGTTCCGCTCAACTCGGCCAGCAATTCACGCTGCCGCTTGTTGAGCCTGGTAGGAGTCTGGACTCTTACCTGAACGTGGAGATCTCCTTTGCCGCCGCCGCGGATGGAAGGCAGTCCTTTGCCACGCACGCGCAAGACCGTTCCTGATTGCGTCCCGTCAGGGACCTTCAGCGTGTAATCGCCCTCCAGAGTGGGGATAGAAATCTCTGCTCCCAAGGCCGCCTGGCTGAACGAAACCGGCACCGAGCAATACAGGTCCTTGCCTTCACGCTCAAAGAAGGGATGCGGCTTCACATGCAGAATGACGTAAAGATCACCGGCAGGACCGCCGTTTGCGCCGGCATCACCCTGCTCCTGATAGCGCATGCGCGTTCCGTCCTCGACTCCGGCGGGTACGTTCACTTCCACGGTGTGCTCGCGCATGATGCGCCCTTCGCCCTTACACTTGGTGCACGGATCGGCAATCACGCGTCCTATTCCACCGCAATTCGGACATGTGCGCGCGATGCTGAAGAAGCCTTGCTGATATCGAACCTGTCCATGCCCGCCGCAGGTCGTACAGTTAACCGGACCCTTGCCGGCGGCGGCTCCCGACCCGTGACATTGCTCGCAGTTGTCATAGCGCCTGACTTTGACGTCCGTTTTCTTACCGAAGGCGGCTTCTTCAAATGTGAGAGTAACGTCAGCGCGCGCATCTCCGCCCTTTTGGGCGCGATTGCGGCGACGGCCGGTGTTTACGTTCACTCCAAAGAAGTCGCTGAAAAGATCGCCAAAGATGTCACTGAAATCGGTGAAATTGGAAGGATCAAATCCGCCAAAGCCGCCATTGCCCAGCCCAGCATGGCCAAACTGATCGTAGCGCGCGCGTTTTTCGCCGTCGATCAGCACGCTGTAAGCTTCGCTGGCTTCCTTGAATTTTTCTTCCGCCTGCGGATTCCCGGGATTGCGGTCAGGATGGTACTGCATCGCCAGCTTGCGATAGGAACTTTTGATTTCCTGATCGCTGGCGGTGCGCTCCACGCCTAAGATTTCGTAATAATCGCGTTTTGCCTGTGTGGCCAAATCAGAACCTCAGTTTGTAGCCTCAGTATTCCTTGCCACCCGTACCATTGCGGGACGCAGCAGCCTGTCCTTGATCTTATATCCGGGTTGCAATTCTTCAAGCACGTAATGGTCCGGGACATCATTGCTGTCCACCACCTCGACCGCTTCGTGCACACGCGGATCAAAGGGCTGGCCCTGTGCGTCGATGCGCTGGATACCGGTTTTCTGCAAGGCTTCCTGGAGCTGCTTGTAAATCAGCTCCACGCCTTTGCGGAATTCCTGCGGGTTGGCGTCTGCATTTTTCAATGCCAGCGCAAAATTGTCCAGGACCGGAAGCAGCGACCGCACGGTATCGACCACTGCGTAGTCACGAAACTCCGCATTTTCGCGTGCAGCGCGTTTGCGCGAGTTGTCAAACTCCGCCTGCAGCCGCGCCAGGCGGTCGAGAAGGTTATCGCGCTCAGCGCGAAGCTTTTCTACTTCGTCTGTTGCCGGCTGTTCTGCAGCCGTTTGCGCCGCATTTTTCTCCTCGAAGCCGTCGCTGGGATCGGCCGGAGGCAGTTCCGGCTCAGGACTCTGTCTTTCCTGCTCTTCAATGTGAGCTTTTCCGTTGGACTTACTCATATCTGCTGAACCTGATCTTTTTATTGGAATTTTCACGCGGTCTCATTCAGCAACTTATCGAAAAGCTGCGCGATGTGCGAAACCGCAGTGATGGTGTGCTGGTAATCCATTCGGGTCGGGCCAATCACGGCCAGCGATCCGCGAATTTCATCTCCCACGCGAGCGGGAGCGCCAATCAGCACGAAATTGCGCATTTCCGGCATGGCCTCTTCCAGGCCGATGATCACGCGCACAGACGCCTGCCGCGTGTCCAGGTAAGCAGAGATGAGCTCGGCTACCCGCTGTTTCTCCTCCAGAGTCTTCAGCAATCCTCGCAGCCGCTCGCGGTCCTGCTCGTTGGCTACCAGGTTGGCCACACCTTCCACGTAGATGCTCCTGGCTGGTTCCTCTGCTGCCAAGGCGCCACTCTTGTAGAGCTGCTCCAGGCTTTTCATCAGCCTGTCATACTCGCTGCGCTCCTGCTCGATGCGCCGGGCCAGTTCGGCGCGCAAAGCATCAATGGTCCAGCCACTGAAATTTTCGTTGATGTAACGAGCGGCAGTGTCCAGATCAGTCTGGCTGAGATCGTTTTCCAGCCGCATCATGCGATCGTGGACCACTCCCGATCGAGTCACCACTACCGCCAGAACCTTGTTTGCGCCCTGGCGAGAAAAATAAACATGCTCAAGAGCGTTCCTGGGCCCGGTGCTTGCAATCGCCACGCCAACACCGCTGGAGACAAGTGACAGCACATGCGAGGTACGCTCCAGAAACTCCTGCACTCCCACAATCCCCTGGAGGTTCTCAGAAATCAATGTCTGGTCGGTAGAAGACAGCACGGCCTTCCCGGAAATCTGGTCAACGTAATAGCGATAAGCTTGCGCAGTGGGCAAACGCCCGGCAGAAGTGTGCGGCTGCTCCAGGAATCCCGCATCCACCAGATCAGACATCACGTTACGGATGGTGGCCGGACTGAGACCGTCCTTATTCAAACGTGAGAGCGTGCGCGATCCCACCGGTTCGCCAGTGGAAATATACGTCTCAATAATGGCAGTCAGGATCTCCCGTTCACGGGGCCCGATTTGTCCGGGGTTGGGCATAAACTTCTAAGTTCTTTAGATGCAAAAGCTTACATGGGAGATTCAGTTTCGTGTGCAGCTCGATTGTAGGAAGTTTAGTCAAGTACTGTCAAGGGTTTAGCACAGCATGGCTCGGAGTGCTAACGCTGTGAATCGAGGTTATTGAATTTGGATTACGTTGTCCGTCTGAGTCCTTTTGACTTCAGCAACACGCGCTACGACGTTTCTTGCGAACTCAAACAGCGATTTGGCATGTGGAGAGTCTTCGCCTTCGAGCACTGCCGGTTTCCCGGAGTCGCCGCCTTTGCGAATGTCAGGATCAAGCTCAATTGATCCGAGGAATGGAACACCAAACTGCTGCGCCGTGCGTGCCACTCCACCTTTGGAGAAGATGTCAATCTCCTGATGGCAGTGCGGGCAGACAAAGTGGCTCATATTTTCGACCAGGCCAAGAATGTCCACACGCGCGGTGCGAAACATCTCAATCGCTTTGCGGCCATCCTGCAAAGAAACATCTGACGGCGTGGAAACGACCACTGCACCGGTCAAAGGAACGGTCTGAAAGAGTGAGATGACGACATCACCGGTTCCGGGCGGGAGATCCACTACAAGGTAGTCCAGCTCTCCCCATTCAACCTGTTGCAGAAACTGGCGCACGATGGAGTGCAGCATGGGGCCGCGCCACACCAAAGGCTTATCGCCAGGATTAAGGAACCCTACGGAGATGACCTTCACGCCAAAATTCTGCAAAGGCTCGATGCGGTTTTCCCCCAGAACGCGCGGCTGTGCGCTGGTGTTCATCATGAGCGGCACGTTAGGGCCGTAGACGTCGCCGTCGAGCAGGCCGGTGCGATGGCCCATTTTGGCCAGAGCTACTGCCAGATTGACAGCAACCGTGGTTTTGCCTACGCCGCCTTTGCCTGATCCAATAGCGACAATATTGTTCACGCCCGGAAGCGGAAACGGGCCTTGTTGCTGCGGCGCTCCATGTGGATGATGATGGGCCATTAACTTTGATTATACGGGAAGGGCCGTGCACTCGCGTTACCGTACATCGAGGTGGAGCTGAGGCAATTGCCAAAATTGCTGCTGCGATACGGTTATCAACCACCAATCAAGCGACTTCTCACTAAAACTGAATGGTCCGAGCTATTTTTCGAACGGCGATCACCGGTGGCCCCACGCGTGACGGGGTGATTGTTCCGGCCAACAACTATCAGGAGATCACTCCCTTCTGCACTCGGTTCCGGATTCTTTCTCGCGTGGGCTTGTCCAGTTCAAGGTCGTCCAACTCTTCCATGTCTGATAGCAGGCACTTGCATAGCCGGCAGCCCTCTATGTGTTTTGCGATCACTTCGGTCTGCTCCGGGTCAAGAACTCCAGCCTGGGCGGCCTGCAGCAGTTGCGGCTTGGGACAAGATCTGCTCTTCGCGCGCAACTGGCTCAGCGCCGCATCCAATTCATTCGAGAACTCCAGCTCTGCCTGCTCGCCGTTCATCCAGCCCATGCAGCACCCCCTGTCCTCGTGGACCCCATGCTTTCCTCAGCAACTGCAATGCATACTGCAAGTGGCCTTTGACCTTGACTTCCGAAATCTTCAGACGCTCGCTGATCTCCGCTCGGGTCATGCCGTGGACGAAGCGCAACACCAGGCAGACCCGGTGAATCGGTTTGAGAGTAGGTTCGTCTAACAACCATGCTTCCACATCCTGTCCGCTCGCTGGTGCTTCTTCGGTCGGCTGCGTTTCCTGCTCGTAGCGCCGCTCAACCGCTTGTTTGCGCCAGTGGTCCACCGCGCGGTTCTTCACCACCGTGAACAACCACGCCGGCAACCTGCCGGGATCCATGAAATTCAAATTCCTGTACAGCTCCAGAAACGCTTCGCTGGTGATGTCTTCAGCCAACGACCGGTCCCTGACCGTGCGCATGGCGTAGCGGAAGACTGCATTCACGTGCGTTCGGTATATGTCGTCAAAGTCAACCATATGCATTACGTCCCATCGCTCAGAAGTGGAATAAATACGAGGAATTCTCTTCAGTCTGCCGCCTGAAAAAAGAAGACCTGGGAGCGATAAGGGTAATCAGGACCCGAATAACGCCCCCTATTTGCTACTGACTCTGGGCGTCATTTCGTAACAAAAAATCAACATTTTTTGGCGATTATTGCGGGCAATGGCTCAAGAAAAGCCTTTGCTGGAGGGGATTTGGTGAAGGGCATCGCGCTAAAACCAGCTCTAAGCACATTCAGACTGGGGTGTCTGGCTTGAACTAGTCGCGCGATGCCCTGGACGTCAACGATCTCACCTTAATCGACTACGATTGTCGCGGTTCCCGCTATGTAACCGGGGGCCGCGACGGTAACCTTGATACGGGATCCAATGGTCTCCGGTCGTTCCGTCGCAGCACTGCCGACAGCCCGCCTGACCGGGGTTGATTTGTTCTGGTAGTAGATCTTTTGCCCGATTGGACCTCGGTAAAAAGACCGGCCGGCAGCCGCTGGAACGGCAGCTGCTCCTTGACTGTTCACGGTCACGGTTGCCCCTTTGACAGGCGTGGCGTTCGCTACGTCACTGGCTGAAACAATGACCCAATTCCACACGGCCCCGGCAAGCTTCTCTGTGCCGGAATCGGTAATCCTGACAATCATTTTCTGCGGCGCAGGAGGCGGCGCCGGGAGTCCGAACCGTGCCCAGAACACTGTTTGCAGTTTCGAGATGACGGCGTCGGCGTAGGCGCGCGCTCCCGCCGGATTGGGATGCCCCATGCTGGCGTCATAACACATGAAGTCGTTCGAGAAGAACTGAGAACATTCTTCCCCGCGATAGTAAGCCACCCCCTGTACGGTGGACCAGTTTCCCGCCGGCACCTGCCGCGCCTTGCCCCGGTCCTCGTCCGCGGCATACTGGCCGACGCGGAACAAATAGGTGTCGGGCGCCGCGTAGGCATTGTCATCAGAGAATGCCGGCCAGGCCAGCGCCACGCGCGGAGTGCCGAGAGTCCGGTTGGTTTGATTCACCAGGTTCAGCAGACCATGGAATGCTTCGTCTGCAAAGGCATTGGCCCGCTGCGCTATCGCGTCTTTAGCGGCTTTCACCACCTGATCAACAACAATGCCCTGACCCCGCAGGAGGGCGGAAAGTGAGCTCAAATCCGAACTCTTGGAAACAATCGGATAATAACCGGTGATCACCACGGCTGCGTTGGGAAACGCAGTGAGGATCTGCGGCAGCAATTGCGACATGTGGTTCGAGAGGGACATGTTGGTGATCCTTCTTACCCAGTCAGGGCCGGTTGTGATGTCTGTAAAGTTCAGGATGTTCTGAATATGGACATCGTTGATCCCGCCATCGACCATCACAAGGTCAATGTCCTGAGGGTTGATATTGCGTGCTTTCAAATCGGCCAGGGTCATCCCGATCTGGTACGAGACGGTGGGATACCCGAAGGGCACTTCGCCTGGATAAGGATACCCGTTGTTCCTCTTGTAATAGCTGTCGGGATCCTGCGTCATACCTTTGGGGTACGCTCCGAATCCGGTTACGGCGCCGGAGTGCGCACGGGTTGCCACCTGATTGACTTGGCGGCCGGGAAGCTGAGACTGCAGCCAGGAGGCGACGATGGTGCGGAATTTCATCGACTCGGGCAATCCTTGCCCCCAGACGATCGAGTCACCGAGCGTCACTATATTGAGCGGACGGCTGGGTGCGGCCGGCGGGGCCGCGGCCCAGGATTTCAGCGGCGAAATGCTCAACATTCCCACGCTGGCGGCACACAACATGCCTGCGGACAAACAAAAAGATTTGAAAAACTCTCGACGTGAAGACTTACGGTTCATAGAACAACTCCTTTATATTTCTTTTGTATTTTGGTTTTTGTGAGTTACCTGACAGAAAACGGCCAGGCATAATTGAAGAGCAATCCTTCGCCTCGGTTCCTTGCCACATCCTCCCCGGCAAATTTCTTGGACTTGTCGATGGGGCGCAATGCAATGGCATATTCACCGGGTTCCAAAGCGGCCGCTGCCGATACACGAGCACGGCCGTAGGCGAGCTTCTGCACCTTGGCGGGAAGTCGGTCCTCCACGAATGAGGAATAGATTGGCCAGTCCTGCTGCGTGCTCTGCTCCGCACTGGTCGAGGCCTCCGTGGCCCCCACCAGCCTGAAATTTGCCTGCGGTGTCGGTGAGAGTTTCACGATGACCGGCTCGAATTGATCGGCATTGATCCCGGGAAGACCGGAGTAGTTGACTTCGAACATCTGCGCGTTGCCGCCGGTCTCGGCGGCGGATCCGCCCGCCAGCGCCCACACATAAGTCGTCTTCGCAACTCTTGCGTGCCGGCCCAGAACGCCTGAAAGCACCGCGACTCCTGGATTGAAAGCAGCCAGGCCCAGACTCGCGCCTGTTTTGGCGACAGCCTGCTGGGCGATTTGTGTCCCGGTTTGCAATGCCTGGGTCATGTTCTTATCGGCTGCCAATGTTGACAACGACGTAGCCTTTGTCTTTGTGTGCACGATCTGGGTGGCTTCAGCGGGCAAGCTCACCTTGGTGCGGCCTATGAAAGCTGTGACTGTTGGTTGCCACGGCGGCGCTGTCGCCGACACCGTGCCGGCAGGCGTGGCGTCAACCGCGGCTGCGGCGGTGACCGCTGGTTGCGTGGTGACGGCGGGAGCGGCGGTCGTGGGAACGCTTGCTCCATTCTTCTTACTGTTGAATGCGGCCAATACGGCCTCGAGGACCTTCGGGGTCGCGCCGGCTTTCCTGAGGGCGATCAGTCCGGCGGCTGAAACATCGAATTCAGTGTCGTTGGTCTTGATTGCAGAAATAATGACGTTTTCCGGCATGAGGCTTTTCACCATCAGGACCACGTCCTGGTTGGTGAGCGGTTT
>DATDNH010000119.1:0-3481 GCA_036518395.1 Candidatus Angelobacter sp.
GCTTCAGACAGCGGACGGGACATCCATGAGTTCTTCATGCCACAAGGATACTAGAAAACCGGCCATTGGCCTTTAGCCATTGGCCCTTGGCTTCCTGATAAAGGCGTTTGAAAAAATTTTAAATTTTCGTTCGACACACAGGGATAGAAAAAGCCGAAAGAGATGTCGGCCTGAACCATGACTAAAACGCCAGGTTGCTTTTTGTCGGCGGGTTTCGTTCCTTCTTCCACGTGCTTAACCGCGGCAGTTGCACCTTCGTAACCAGGCATTTGTGACATAAGCGGTTCCATGCCTTGTTCACTATAGGTTTTCATCGGATAATCAAGCGGAGCACCTCCAGAAAATCACAGAGGTAAGCATGGCCACCACACCCGCCACCGGCAATGAGCAGGCAGAGGGCATTCAATCGCCTGCGCCGGATTACAAATACATCCAATTTGAAGTTGCCAATTCGATTGCCCGGCTGACGCTGGACAACCCGCCGCACAATGTGCTGGCAGTGCCCATGATGAAGGAAATGGCGGAAGCCATTGAGAGCCTGAATGGCCGCGGCGACATTAAGGCCATTCTGCTGCAATCGGCACAGCCGACATTCTCCGCCGGCATTTCGCTGGAGGACTCCCGGCCTGACCGCGTCTTTCAAACACTGGATGCCTTCACGCGCGTGTTTCAGGCCATGGTGGATATTTCCAAGCCTGTCGTCGTGGTGGTCAATGGGCCGGCGATTGGCGCTGGTTCGGAACTGGTGGGCTTTGCCGACGTAGTGATTGCCACGCCGAAAGCGAAATTCGCCCAGCCCGAGGTCAAGCTGGGTGTTTTTCCTCCATTCGCCGCGGTAATGCTGCCGCAGTTAATTGGGCCGAAGAAAACTTATGAGCTGATTCTCACGGGAGAAGCTCTCTCCGCTGACGATGCTTTGCGCTTCGGTTTTGTCAATAAAGTAGTTCCGGAAGCTGAGCTCAAGAGCCAGGTCGAAAATCTGATTGCCAGAATCTCAGAATTCAGTGCGCCGGTGCTGGAGGTGACCAAGCGCGTGATTGGCAGCTCGCTGGGTTTGCCGCTGAAACAAGCGATGAAAACATCCCAGCATCTCTACCTCAACGAGCTGATGAACCTGGAAGACGTTCAGGAAGGATTGCGCGCGGTAATCGAGAAGCGCAAACCAAAATGGAAAAATAAGTAAAGGTTTGCCTTTGAGTTTATCCCGACCGCAGGGAGGGACCCCTACTTCCTCATGTGGAGTTTCAGGGCGCACGCCCGAAGACGTTCTCACACCTAATAAAGTTGTTTGCTCTTAGCTCCTGACTCTCACTCCTGTCTTCCCTCTGTATTACTGTCTGGCAGATTATTGTTCTCTTGCGAAGATTTTCATCTATTTTTATTCGCCTTATCTTTAGCCTCTCCGTGTCCTCACTTCGCCTTTGTGTCCTCTGTGGTTGCGTTTCGGTTTTGTCTTTGCTTTTGTTTTCTATCCGTTTTTCGCCGTCCTCTTCTTGAATTCCTCTGTTTCCTCAGTTCCTCTGCGTCGAAGGCTTAGGGTCGGGTTTGCTTACCCCCATTTTGGGTTTCTCCGTGTCTCCGCGCCTCCGTGGTGAGATTTTGATGTTGGTTGCGGCTCTGCCGCGCTGTGTTCCTCCGTGGCCTCTGCCTGCCCCGGCGTGCCGTGGGTGGCTAAAGGGTTTCGGCCTTTGCTCTCCCTGATCCCAATCCCGTGCCCCGCGCCATGCTCCTCACTTCCAGCCGGTCATCACTTGACGATCAATGTGACGGGCATACTTACCGGCTGTACGCTTGAATTGGAGCTGGTAGCGGTCACTGTGACCGTGAAGGTTCCGAGCGGCGTTCCGGAGGGCGGTGGTGGTTGTGGTGGCGGCGGAGCAGAACCTCCGCCGCAGCCGATGAAAAACAGCACAGCGAACGCGCCAGCCGCAAAGACCCACCGTGGAATGTGCCTCCTGGATCTGTCCCAGGCAGCAAGCAGAACCATTATCAGCAGGCAGACCGCGCCGAGCAGCCAAACACGGACGCTGAAGTTGGCCGGGGGAAGCCGCAGCGTCGGCCAAGTCGCCAGTTGGCCATGGGCGGTGGTAGTCACGGTCATGCTCGAAGAGTTGCCAGAAGCCGGGTTCGGGGTAAAACTTGCCGCAGTCGCCGCCGGCAATCCGGCAACAGTGAAGGTCAAATTATCAGCGAAACCTGCGCCCCGAGAGATATTTACGGTGTAACTCGTGCTGGCGCCGGCGGAGACACTCTGAGAAGAAGGCGTGGCGGAGAGACTAAAAGGAGGTCCCACGGCCGACGTAATCGTAAAGCTGGCAACGCTGGTCGTGGTTCCATCCAGCGTGGTGACGGTGATGGGGCCAGTGGTAGCCCCAGCGGGAACTGTGGTCGTGACTGTCCCGGAGTTGCTCACCGTGAATGTAGGTGCCTTCGCTCCGGTAAACGAAACGGCCGTCGCCCCGGTGAAGTTCGTGCCGGTAATCGTCACACCCGTTCCAACCGGACCGTTGGCCGGCGTAAATGAAGTAATGGCCGGCGTAACGGTAAAGCGGGTCGTGGTCATCAAAGGCCCGCTGCCAGGCGTGGTGACAGTGATGGGGCCAGTGGTAGCGCCGGCGGGAACTGTCGTCGTGATCGTCCCGGAGGGGCTCACCGTGAATGTAGCCGGCACTCCATTAAACGAAACGGCCGTGGCTCCGGTGAAGGTCGTGCCGGTAATCGTGACACCTGTTCCAACCGGACCGAAGATCGGCGCAAACGGGCTGAAGCTGATCCCTTCGAGGAAAGCTATGATGTCGTCGGTCGCGGTGGGGCTAATCGCCGAAGTGTTGATCCCGCCGACGTCAAACCCGCCTTGCGAGTTGCTGAAGAAAGACGAATTATAGAACGCGAGGACATCTTTCAACGTGGCTGCGGAGCCGTCGTGGAAGAACGGACCCAGGTTGGCGATGTTGAAAAGCTGGCGGACGACGAACGCGCGCGACCCGCAGGGTGAGCTGGGCTCGCAGGGAAGATTGTCCATTGCAGCCGAGTTGATGATCTGGTTCACCACACCCGTGTTGACGGTGTTGCAGCACCCTGAGTTGAGAACCGTCCCGTTGTGGCATTCCGAGCACTTGGCGGCGCCGAAAAAGGCATTAAAGCCTCGCTTTTGCGCAGCGGTGACCACGAAATTGCTCAAATTGAACTTATTCGGGTCGGTTCCTGCCGGGAACTCCTGCGCCCGCATGAACAATTCCAGGGCCGCCAGCTCATCAGACGTCGGCAACCGGAAATCCGGGGCCGATCCGCCGCTGTTCCGAGCCAGCGTCCGCGGGAAGTGCTGGGTGACGGCTCCCGTCGCGAACGTTTGCAGGTCCGAGACGCTGCCGCTCAGACCAAACGGGGGAAATCTTTGGTTCAGGTTAAGGAGGTGGGGAGACTTGCGGAACACGGGTGGGGTCGGGGGAAATCCGTCAATGTTTTCCAGGATGAGGCCACG
>DATDNH010000120.1:0-16739 GCA_036518395.1 Candidatus Angelobacter sp.
CCCTTGGAATCAGCGTGAGCGATATTGCACAGACTAGTCTGCTCTGGCAGGCCATACTGGGACTGTCTGAGATTCTGCTTCGATCTGCTGTTTTCGGAAGCTGAGGAAATGGTTTTCATCAGCGTTCAGATCAGCTGAGGAAAGTCAGGCATGTTGCTTCAGCGTAGCGGGTAACCGCATCGGATCGGGCCTTATGAAACTACAGCGGTGGATTTTCCGGTTTGTCTTCGGGTGTCATCACCGTCACTTGAGCCGTGTGTTGACGATCAACAAACGGACGTATCAGGTCTGCTTAGGCTGTGGAGAGAAATTCGACTATTCGTGGGCCCTGATGCACTCCCTGGGGTCGAATGTTGATGACCATGCCCATGCACCCCTGAACAGCGCCAGGGACGTCGAAATTACTGTAACTTGAGCCGATAACAGACGCAACCTTAACATCTCTCTACTGCCGAGTCAGGGCGCGGGATCGAGTCGAAGATGTCGATCAGTTCAGCGGTGCTCGCGTCAGTGCCAAGACCAATTCTCTTTCTGAAGATCGTTATGGCCATGCGCCGCAAGATCGTCCTGATTGCCGTGGGAATCGCCGCGATGCTCCTGGTCACGATTGGTTTCCTTCTCATCGCCCTGATTAACGTGGATCACTATCGGCCCCAAGTGGTCTCCTATCTCCAGGAAAAGACTGGAAAGCAGGTCGAAATTGGGCGGCTAACCCTCACGTTTTTTCCTCTATCGATTCGCATTGATAATCTCGCGGTGAAGAACCCTCCCTTATTTCCGCCGGCTTATATCGTCAAGGTGCCGCGGATCGATGCCACACTTAGTGTTGCGGCACTCCTGCACCGGCAGGTGGTCATCAAGTCCCTGGTACTTGAGGACCCGGTCATGAATCTGACTTCGGATCCCGATGGTCCGTGGAACTTTGAGAATCCTCAATCAAAAGCTTCAAAGAACACTTTTCCTCTCGGAGTGATTTCAAAGGTAGAAATCAAGCGCGGGCAACTGATAGCGTCAAATCTTCTGCCCTCCGACGCGCAGGGCCCCATCTTTTTCGAAGCTCACAAGATCTCATCTGAGCTGGAGCAAGTGAACCTGGAAGCGATTGCTGATCCTTCTTCTTCCTCCATGGATGGCCAGGGCAGCCTGAAGGTGGGCCTTCTACGCTTTGGCTCAATCGAAGCAAGGAATGTGGATTCCAAAGTGCGTTTGCAGGCGCGGCACATTTTTGTCAGCGACGTGAAAGCGGAAGTCTACGGCGGAAGTGCCGCGGGTGGCCTTTCCTTTGACCTCTCGGGGAAGAAGACAAGCTTTGAGACCAGTGCGAAATTGAGCGGAGTCAATTTGGCCCACCTTCTTGCGGCCTTCCCCAGCGCCCGCGGAAAGATGACCGGGAAGATGGAAGGAGACCTGAAATTAGCAGGAGTCATCGCGCACTCACTCCACCCGCTGGCAGGAATCCACGGAGCCGGGCACGTAACGGTGCGCAATGGCCAGGTACCCAGTCTCAAGCTCAACGCGAATTTGATGAAGCTGGCACACTTCAACGATCTCGGGCCAGCCAAAAATGATCCTTCCTCATTTTCCCAGATCACTACCGATCTGGAGCTGGCGAATCAGCGGATTTCGAGCCGCGTGATAGACATTGACGGGTACGGAGTCGATGTGGATGGCTCGGGCAGTGTCAGCGTGTCAGGCTCTGACGAGCTGAACTATCACGGCCTGGCGGAAATTACCACCAAAGAGGGTTTCTTCACCAACACCATCGCTCGCCTATCCGGAGCCACATTAAAGAATGGCAGGTTGGAGTTCCCCTTCCGCGTCAGTGGAACCATCGAAGCCCCGGTATTCTCCAAAGGGAAGGGTGATAAAGACGTAGACGATCCACGAAAGCATCGGTGAGGCCGCAACAAAAGTTAGCCGGTCCGCGAGGGCGGCGTAAACAGAACAGAGGAAGTCAGAATTCAACCAGTTGACTCCAACCGTACGATAAGTAGCGCAAAGAAAACTCAAAGCAAACGCGCACGAGTTAAGTGTTCGTGGGCGTCTGATTTGTGAGCTTTTACGCCGCGGTGGCTTTTAGCTTGGGCATCGGCACATGGGGTTTGACCGGGGTCCCGCAGTATTCATCAAACAGCTTGATGCTTGCGGCTTTGACAATGGTCTCTCCCACTTGCCTGATTGCATGGCCGGCTTTCTCGCTGGAGGTAAGTGAAGCCAGCTGGCGTAAGCCATGGGCCAGCACAATGTCGTTCTTCGCCGGCGTAATATGTTCCAGCCATGCGCCAGGCTCAGGGTTGGTCAGCGACACGGACAGCCAAATGTCACCTCCGACTGATCCTGGCCACGTGCCTCTTGCGGCGGAGTTGGATGCCGGCACTTGCCGAAGCTGGGAACGAAATCCAGATGGGCTAAAAGAGGGGTCGTGTTCGGTTTTGACCAGACGAGTTCACGGTAGAAGCTAAACAATAGTTGCAGGGCGTTGAGGGCTGGCCTAGAAGGCTGCCCGGCACCCTGGGGGTCTGTCCACGAAAGCCTGGTCGATCCTAAAATCGCCAGAATGCAACAAAGGAGAACCAGATGTCGAAGACTTGGGAGCATTATCATCACGCTGCTAGCCATCATGAACGTGCAGCGTATCATTACAAAACGGCAGCGAAGTATAACCAGAACGAGGAGCACGAAAAGGCGGCCCACCATGCCTACATCGCTCACGGACACACTCAGCAGGCGCTTGGTCACGACGCCGAGATCGCGAAATTACATGCCGAGCACTGCGACAGTGACGCGTCGACCGCTTCCGAGCAGGAAGCTGACAACAAGAAGGCCGCTTAGCCCCTTCCGACATAAGCCCTGGAGCCACCGGTGGTGTTATTTCAGAACTGCCGACTTGTCCTTTCATCGCGGGGCACATCAGCCTGCGTTGTGCATCGCGTCCGGCTGCCAAGTCAGCCGTTGTCTTTCGCTCATCCATTACGCCGCTGCCTTCCCTTCGCCATGTTTTCCCTGCACTAGCTCTTCAAACAGAGACCGGTAGTGGATCATCGCCGTTCTTAGATCTTCAGTACTGGCTTCTCCTCTTCCAAGCTGCAATGCAATCCGATGAGCAGATCGGTAATTTTCCACCACTCGCGGATGATCGACAGATATGTCTGCGGCACGTTGGTCAAAGTCGGCTACGGGATAGCCACGAGCCTTCATCAAAGAAGACACCAGTTCGTCGGCTTCGGTGACGGCCCCCTTCGGGTAATCAACAAAGCGAGACTGCACTAAGCTCCATTCGCCCGAAAAACGTTCCTGCTTCGCCGGATCAAGGTCGCGGATCTTGAGCTTTTCAACCCGCATCTCGCGGTCCGCCAACTTCGCTTCGGCTTTTCGTTTGGAGCCATGTTGTTGCACCGCCCGTTCGTACTCCGGCCCAAAACGCTCGCGCAGACCTGCAGTATTAGCTCTCCGTCTTCGCCTGTATAGCCATGTAATCGCTGCGATGACCACAATCACTAGTACTGCGAGCCCAATCAGTTTGGGATTCATCAGTTCTTGCAGATTCATGTGAAACCTCCTGCACCAAAATCAGTTTGGCTACTCCCAAAATAGAGCTTAGAGCGGTCCTCAGGTACGTGGTAGCCGTTATCATCGCGGAGTTGCTCCCAGGGTGCGGTGTTTGCTATTCCACGATTTGGCGCGAGACTGGCCGGAACCGCTCTACGCTTACCCGGCGCCGCGCAGCTCGAGTCTGCTGCTGTTGCTGCTCGCACTGATTCCGACCGTATCAGCATCCTGCGACAACTCCACAGCGAGCGTGTCATCGCCAGGATCTGCCGGCTGTGCCCGCTCCTGAATCACCCACTCCCACTCCACTGGACGAAAACGATGTCCTGCCAACGGCTCAACCATGATTTGCGGCCTGAAACCACAGGCAAGACAAACCGCTCCCACTTGCTGGATCTCGGTTTCTTTGCCGATGCGGTCATGCCGCGTCCCAAGCCAGCCGGCCACAACTGGCCCGCGGCATTTCTCACAAGGAAACGCGGAGAGATGTAGATAGTGGGCAGCTTGCTCTTTTCCCGCCCACTCAGTGCTGGCGGAACTCTGGCATGAACAGCAGGAACAGCCGGAACCATGGCCCGCCACCGGAACCTGCGACATACGGCCTCCCTTCAGACAACAACCACTCCACGTATCAAAACTGCGGCCAGGATTATCACCAATGACAACAGGTGATAATCGCCAGCCCATTTATTTATTGCCTTCGCGAGCTTCCTGCACTTTGGCTTTGTGGGCAGCCTCTGCCACAGCCTTCATGAACGCCCTAGCAATGTCCGGCGTCGCCACTTTTCCCTGGAGAACGGACTGGAACGACACATCGCGTCCATACACGGACTTAGTGGAGTCGCTATCCTGCTGCACGACTGCGCCTTCCAGCGTCAGGCCGGCAAAGACTCCTTTGGAGCGCGAGTACGTAAGCATCTCAGTATCCATTTTCCAATCAGTGCCTGCGGAAGCATGGCGCCCGACCGGTCCGGCTGCGGCCGATCCTTCTCCGCTGATCTGGAACTTGCTGGAAAGCAATTGCTGCATGCCTTTGTCATTCATGATCAGCATGATCAAGTCCACGCCTTCCATGCCAATCTGCAGGCCCGCACTTCCTCCACCGACGGATATAAACGCAGGGGCGCTCCAACCGTTTGCTGTCCGGCAGGTTGCCACACCGCGGCCATGCTTGCCGCCAAAGATGAAGCCGCCCTTGACTAGATGGGGAACCACTGCAATGCATTTGGCGCTATCCAGAACTTCTTCCGGTATCCCCTTGTCAGGCGCTGAACTCATCTGGCTTAATACGTCGGTTGCCATCTGCAAGCGGTCGGTCACATCTTTCTTCTGATCGCCGGCCCAGGCGAAATTCCCTAAACATCCCATTAACAAGAACACAATTAACTTCTTCATAGGTATTGCTCCTTAGATCCCGTTGTGAAACGTTGAATTGTTGAAACTTGAAAACTGTCCAAAAGCATCAAATGCACCGACCTGATGCGTTCGGATCGCCTATGTCCGGCTGAGTGTGTTGACTTCAGAAACGGTGCCCTTGGAGCACAAAGCATCCGGGCCATCACTCAGTCTCCGCCTGGAGCGGCAACCATGCGTGTCTACAACTATGTCATTCGGCGCAAGTCAAGTCTGTCCTTAATTGACCAGTCGTTTTCATGCGAGCGATGGGCTGGATTTCGCTATTGTCTTGCCGCTGCCGGCCACACGTGCATCACAGGTTTTTCTCCCGCCACTGGCTTGGGAGAAACAACGGAAAGGGAAAAATCTATGACATATCGAACCGTGTTGGGGCAGAACAGGCAAGGGGTTTCCTGGATGGTTTGAAGCCCTTCTTCCACTACGCTTAGGGGAAATGATCGCAGGCAGTCCGTGCAAGTCAGAACGATGTAAGGAACGCCATGGGAATCTTTTCCATTCCTGGGGATCCAAACCGGAGCCGATTCGCTCCGATGAGCAGCCGCCTGTATCTCTGATGTTTCAATCAGGTTGGCCACAATGCTCAGGAGTGTTCCTGGATGACTCGAACCACCCTTGGCGTAGAAAGCATCGGCAATCACTCCACCCGGCATACCATCTCCAGAGTCATATGCGCCGCTCATGGCAATGACAGATATTTGCGGGAATCGCCGGCGCACGACGGAGAGAAATTCAAAGCCGGACATTTGCGGCATGTTAAGTTCGGAAATGACTACGCTAGGCAGTGCCCTTCGCAATTGCAAAAGTGCGTCGAGGCCGTGCATTGCGGTACCGACCACGTATCCTGCTGAGGCCAGCAACAGTGCCATGGTCTTGCGGATGCCGGCGTCATCATCGACCACCAGGATTTCGTGTTGGGAACGGTTTGGCATTGCGGATCCGCGGCAGCTCTTCCCATGTGGAGATAGAGTTTGCTAGGCGATCATGCCATTCAGCAGACTCGCAGGTCTGTTCAAAAGTAAACAGTGACTTCAGGGGAGTACTTTCATTGGTCACCGCGCTTTCCCGGCCTTTTCGATGGTGCGACCTATGACGGATCCACCATCGCGATGCAAGGGGGCGATATCTTCGTAGCCTTCAGCGACGGCGTGACCGAACCGGAGAACGAAATCGGCGCTTCGGCGAAGAACAGCTCATCGAACTCATCCAGGCGCATCGTCACCAGCCCCTCTCCCGCATCGGTAATGTCATCGCCGATTCCGTGGCGGATTGGATCGGCGCCGCCGAGCAACCCGATGATGTGACTGTCGTTCTCGCCCGCGCCGGTTGAACTTTCGCCAGAGTGTCGTCCTGCCCGCCAGGGCAGCTTCGATGAAATCTATCGACTGTGGCATGCTCGCGTCTTCAAAGACTTGCTAACCGGCTAAAGATTGGGTCCTGTGCGGTTTTGACCAGACTGGTTCAATCTGAAACGCGAATAATAATGCTTGGGTGTCCGCGCAAGGTCAGGCTCTGCGGCCGCTTCACGAGTTTAGTTGATCCCGGAATCCTGCAAAATTCAACAAAGGAGAACCACCATTTCGAAGACGTGGGAGCATTATCATCACGCTGCTCGTCATCATGAACGCGCGGCGTATCATTAACAAAGCGGCAGCCAAGTACGACCAAGCCGAGGAGCACGAAAAAGCGGCACACCACGCCTACCTCGCCCACGGACACACTCAGCAAGCGCTTCACCACGACGGAGTGGTTGCGAGAATTCATGTCGAGCACTGCGACAATCAAGCGACGACCGCTTCCGAGCAGGAAGGTGACAAAAAGAATGCCGCCTAGAGAAGCTGGTTTTGCGGAGAGGATCTGTTCAAATTGGACACACCCATTTTGACCGCAGGGACAGATGTCCGAGGCCGTAAACACAGCGGTTGACAGCTGAATGAGAAAGCGAGCTGTTTTGACCAGCTTATCTCTCTCCTGGCGCTTATAAGGAGATCAGGATGGGATCATCATGCGTGTGCAAAGACTTATGATTTTCAGGGCTGGAAAATTGCTGCCAGCAATCCTGGTGTGCTTCGTCGCATCACTGGGTTTCGGATTTGTGCAATCCGCAGGGCAGGAGCAAAATCTGACCGCCTGCAAGAACGGGTTCGGATCTTGCGATCGCTCTCAGCTTGACGCATCACAACGGGCCATGATCGATGCCTCCGACCACCAGCGGAATGTGGTCGATTGCAGGAGTGGCGGGCAATCTTGCGACCCCTCCAAGCTGACTCGGGAGGAAGCTACGGCGTTGTCTCTTGCCCAGCATCAGCAGAATTTTGCCGCCTGCATGGACGGATGGGGAGAATGCGATCACTCCAAATTAGCTCCACAAGAAGTCAAGGCTGTGGCGGTTGCAGAGCACGAGCAGAACGTCAGAGATTGCGAGAAAGGATCGCTATCCTGCGACCCTTCCCGGCTGACGCAGATTGAGGCTAAGAACGCGGTCATTGCCAGGCACCGGCAGAATCTCTATGACTGCACTGACGGATGGGAATCCTGTGATCCCTCTAATCTCACCCAGGCGGAAACGCTTTCAGTGGCCGCCACTGAACATCAACGGAATATTTCGTATTGCATGGACGGCTGGGGTACGTGTGACCGCGCCAGTCTGACCACGCCGGAGTTGGCGGCAGTTGTGCGCAGCGAGCGGCAGCGCAATTTCTATGAATGCGAACATGGAGACTCCTCCTGCGACTACTCCAAACTTACAAAGTCTCAAGCCAGCCAATTGGCCCTGGCGGAGCGACACCGCAACTATGCCGCGTGCCTCAAGGGCCTCGGTTATTGCGATCGATCGCTACTCACACCGGCGGAACAGAAGACCATCCAACCGCAGTAAGGACATAGCCTGCGAAGTTGGGCAAACCAAGCCACTGACCTAGACGCGAGGCCAGCATCTCGTTCGCGAGTATTCGAGGGTGCTGAGGATTGTTGGAGAACTTAGTGACATAGAAGCGTCCATCGCTGCTCCCGCTCTGTTCGTGGTCGGACGGGAACGAGCCTCCCCGGTTGTGAACCTGACATCCCAACCACCATAGGAAAGGGCTTCTGCGGAAATCATCATCATCTACGCGATGCGGCAATTTCTGCAAAAAAGATACTATCAGTTGGCCACAATTTCGTATCCTTCCGGTGGACGCCGGATACAGTTCCAGAACCTGCACTAAGCGACAATGCTTACGGATCAACGAAAGCACTCGCAGCTTTTCCTTTGGGGAAACAGCTTGCCCGATCACAGCTACCACGAATGCGTGCTCTTGGCAGGCAGCAACCAGGGTCTGCTCGTTCATGGCCGTGACCACCGTGTGACGCGTGGTGCCAGAAGCTACCGGGACCAACCAGTCAGGGAAGCTTGAACTTGACGTTTTGTGTCGCAACTTCTCAACTTCTGGATTGCCCGTTACACGGCCAGAATTCGAAATCGATCAGTCCGGGTTCTGAGCGCTAACGCCTGATTTCGCCAGTTAGGAACCGTTCGAGACTCCATCCGATCTTCGGGGTCGCGCCAGCCAGACCTCCACTCGTGCGAAAGCATTTCGAAAGTGTGCGGAATTGCTCAGACGGCTGATTGACAGGACTAGTACTCTGGTCCCAAATGGCGAGTCTGCTCGCGGGGAAACCAATATGAGCACAGCTCTAATGGTGGAACGGTTTGCAGCGGCGTCGCCCCGTCCCAGGGCCAGGATTACTAGTGTCGTCTATTTGTTTTACTTTCTGGCCGCAGTATCCAGCGTGCTCTTCCTTAAGGGCGTTGTTGTGGATGGCGACGCCGCGTCTACAGCGAACAACATCCTGGCGCACCAACCTTTATTTCGGTTGGGGTTAGCAACTGGCCTCATCGCTACGGCGTGCTATGTCGCGGTAACTGCTCTCTTCTATGAGTTATTTAGGCCTGTGAACAGGAGCCTTTCTTTACTCGCGGCGTTCTTCAGCCTCGTGGGATGTGCCATTCTAGCTTTCGCTAGCCTCTTTCAACTTGCCCCGCTTGTCATCTTGGGAGGCGGCCAGTACCTGAGCGTTTTTAAGGTTGAACAGTTGCAGGCGCTGGCGTCTCTGTTTCTCGAATTGTACGGTCTGGGCGTCAGCATCTGCTTCGTATTCTTCGGAGTCTATTGCCTCCTGATCGGCTACCTGATTTTCAAGTCGAGCTTCCTGCCTCGAATTCTGGGCGTGCTGATGGCGTTTGCCGGTCTGGGTTGGCTGACCTTTCTATTCCCGCCGCTCGCAAACTATCTGTCACCTTACAATCTGGTCCTCGGCTTCCTCGCGGAACTAGCGCTGATGCTATGGCTGCTCGTGATGGGCGTGGACGTTCAACGATGGAGGGAGCAGGCCCGCGCCGCATGAAAGCCACCGTGTATCGTCGGAGCTGTGCGCTGGGTTTTGGATCGGGAAACTCGCTCTGATTCGCATGATCGCCTGATCCAATCGCTCCATTAAGGAGGAAAGAGTTTGAGAGCAGCAGTGATGATGAAACGGATTGCTAAAGTGTCACCAAGTTTCAAGGCCAGAATCGCCGGTGTCCTTTTTCTGTTCCTCGTATTGACGTCAACATTCACCGAGTTCTTCGCTCGCGGCAGATTGAGTTTCGCAGCGCACATCGCAGCGGGCGTCATAGAGGTCTCGTGCATGATCGCTGTGACCCTGATCTTCTATGACATCTTTAAGCCAGTGGACAGGCGCCTTTCTTTGCTCGCGGCGTCCTTCAACTTCGTGGCAGTCACCCTTGAGCTTCTTCAATTTTTACCTCACGGCCTGAACATCGGCCTCGGATTTCACGGATTCTATTGGGTCCTGATCGGCTACCTCATCTTCAGGTCGGCCTTCCTGCCTCGGATTCTGAGTGCACTGACGGCGATCGCGGGCGTGTGTTGGCTGACCTTTCTGTCACCGACGCTCTCGAACTATTTGTCCCCCTACATTCTGGCCTCCGCCTTCCTCGTGGAAGGATCGGTGTTCCTGTGGCTCCTCGTGATGGGCTTGAACGCTCCTAAGTGGGAAGAAAAAGCAAACCCGTTGGCCAAACCAGCGTAGTCCCGTATACCGCCCTGCGACTGGATCTCGGCGCCCATTCTTGATTTTCATCTTTTCGGCTGGATTACGGAATATTCCCCAATGTTCCCAAATCCCATCAAAGAGAGCCTGCTAAGCCGCTAATTTTCGGGACTCTGCGAAGAGGAGACTGCGCGACGATAATTCGCTCGTACTTTATGAGGCAAAAGTTAAAAGCAAGACCGGCGCGCCGGTAATGCGTCCTGCTTCCGCACGAAGTGGCGCAGGAACTGCGACCCGCGATTCGCTGACCTGCTGCGTCGCATCGGCCTTCCGCAGTAGCCTTCCAGCGTCAAAATGATACGATTCTGCTTCATCATGGACCAGCGGCCTCTATGCCCACCGAGCAGTGATCAGAGCAGTGCGCGACTCTAAAGTCAGAGTCGGCCGTCCTCCGCCGCCGATTTCTCTGCCTACGCTATTCCCGTGCGCTTCAAAAGTGTGTTCGGGTTTCGCTCTTGGTGTTGGGTCACCCGGCGACTGTGGCTCTTTTCTCATCAAACGACTGGAGAGCCGATACCTCATCATCGTGGACTTCGAACACGGTATACAGTTTGGCGATCTGCAGAAGGCCATGAACGTGTTTCGCCAGGTTCAGGAGTTTAAGTTCTCCACCCTGCTTCCGTATTGCAGTGAAAGTGCTGACGAGTTCCCCCAGACCCGAGCTGTCTATATAGGGCACGGCCTGCAGGTTAAGCAGGATCATTTTTTCCCCCTTAGAGATCAGATCACGGACATATTCTCGGAACAAAGCAGTACCTTCGCCGTGCACAAGGCGCCCGCTCAAATCGACAACAACGATGCCATTCTTCCGCCGGGAGTTGATTTTCATTGTCATAGTCAAAGTACCTCAATAGGAATCGATCAAATTTATAGAAAGGGTCACCATTTGAGTCCATGGTCGGAAGCTGCAACCGGCTCAGGACGACCGCACCCTTGGTCATAATGGAAAGAACCACTTAGCCGAGCATTCAGCCACTCAGCACTCAGGTTTTGGGTTTGGTTTTTGCCAAAGACTAACTACTGCTTCCTGCTCTAGTTCTCGATGATGACCACGGGATCATTCTCGCCATTCGGTCCCACAACGGTGTACTTATAATGCTTGGATTGGGCTTCCCCTTTTGCGGAACCGCTGGGGACGCTTCCCCCTGCCGGCACCTCGAACGTTGATTTCTGGAATGGCGAGCCCTCGTCCGAGTTAAATTTGATGGTCGCTCGCTCATTCTCGTGCGAGTGCCACGTGACTTCTTCTCCAACGCTCTTGCTGACCGTGACGTCAGTCTGGTCTACATGCCCCTGGGGGCTGGTGATATGTACGTGTTGCATAGTCTCTCTCCTTATACTCTACGTTTTTGTTACTTCTTGCGTATTCCTTGTGTCATTGCGAAAAATTGCGGGTACACAGCAAATCTCTGCCAGGCTGGGTTGTTGGTGACCTGGGTCGGCGATAGACCGGCTTTAAGCGCCTGGTCAAGTTCGGCCAGCGCGGCTCTGTCTTGATGGAATTCCGCCAGCACCAAGGCGGAGCTGAATCGCGCTTGCGGGTCCCGAGCTGACAGCTTCAGGCCTGACTTCCTGTAGTCTTCTGCCTTTGCTTGCTGGCCTAATATGGCAGCGTAGACCGCCGCGTCTAACAGCACTTTGCCGTCCTTCCCGTTCACGCTCAACTGCTGCTCCGCCAACTCCAGAGCCCGGCCATAGTTTCGGCGAGTCTCCTCCTGCTTGTCCTTGAGCTGGGCATAAGCTTCCGCCAGGTTGCCGAAGATGGCGTACTCGTTTGGAAGCATTGTGGCCGCACGCTCGTAACTGTCAACCGCGTCCTGGTAGCGGCGCTCGTAGAAATACGCTGCTCCCAGATTGGTCGAGGCGCCGCCGGTGGGACGGATCGCAGTTGACCGCTGGAGCACATCAATCGCTTCGGCGTACCTGCCTTGGTTAACGTAGATAGCTCCCAAATTGCTATATCCAGTAAAGCTGTCCGGCGCCAGCGCGACCACGCGTTTGAACTGTTCGCCCGCCTCCTCATTGCGCCCGTGAGCAGAGTAGAACCACCCCAACCGCCTGTAACCGGCCCAATAATGGGGACGAAGCGCGATGGACTTCTTCAAGACGGATTCGGCATCGTCCAGCCGATTGAGCCGCTCATAGGTCAAGCCCAGTTCACGATAGGATTCGCCGCCGCTGGGGTCGAGCCTCACTGCACGTTCCAGATGCTGCGCAGCCTGCTCATACTCACCGGTGCTATTGAACAACATTCCCAGGCAGATTTCGCCTTCTGGGCTGCCGGCATCCAATTCGGCCGCGTGCGAGCAGGCATCCTTGGCCAGGTTCACTGATTCCGGCGAATGCGCGGCAGCATATCTGTCTATGTAGGCCTCGCCCAGACCTGCATATGCCAGGGCAAACTTCGGGTCAGTCTCCAGACTGCTCTGGAACGCGGCAATGGCATTCTCCAGGTTCTCGGCGCGATCGTAGTTCTGCAAGTAGCCTCGTCCGCTCAGATAACTGTCATAGGCCTGCGACTGGGACGTGCCGTGCGATTCCATGCGCCTGCGGTCTTCTTTAGCCAGCTCAATGTCGAGATCGCCGAGCACCTGTTCAATGACCCGGTCCTGAACGGCAAAAACGTTGGCGGCATCCGCCGTAACGACGCCTGAGTACAACTGGCGCAACGATCGCGTATCCACCAGCCTGTAACTCACGCGCACGGTATCGCTGGAGAGCTGTATGCTTCCTTCCAGCGCCATGGTCGCACCCAGCATCGTCCGTGCCTGTTGTGCATCCTTCACGTTACGCGCGTCTGAAGTGGCAACAACTTCCACAGAATAACGGTCGGCTATCTGCCACAGCTCGGCCGCCAGGGTCTCCGTTAATCCACTAGCAAAGGCATGACTGTTGGCATCATCCTTAACCGGCTTGAAAGGCAATACGACCATCTGCCGGGTAGAGGCTGACACAACCGTGGGCTGCCCTGAAGTCTGCAACAGCCTCAACGCCAGCAAAGCCGCAAACACAGCCACTACCGCGACCACAGACAATCGCACGAGCAGCAGTTGAGTTTTAGTCCAGCCGGTCTTGGCGAGCACAGGCTTACATCCGGCATGTACGGCCCGTATATCGGCCATGACTTCGGCGCAAGTCTGATATCGCTGCGCTGGATCTTTGGCGAGCATTCTCGTAAGCACAGACTGAAGCCTGGCAGGCACGTCCTCAGGAATGGAATGAGGCTCATCGTGCACAATGCGCCCCCCAGTTGCCACATTTGCTTCGACCCGGAACGGATGCCGGCCCACCAGAGCTTCGTACAAAACAACTCCAATGGCGAAAATGTCAGCACGCGCGTCTGGGGTATTCCCCAGGAGCACCTCGGGAGCAATATAGCCGGGAGTGCCTCCAAATACGAGTGTGATCGACTCCAGGCTTTCTCGGGTCTCGTCAGTTTCAATCCACCGCGAAAAGCCAAAATCCAGGATTTTCACCTGCCCAGCGGGTGTGATCATTAAGTTTTCAGGTTTGAGGTCGCAATGCAGAATGCCTCGATCATGCGCGGCCGCTAATCCGGCGAGGCATTGCTCGGCGATGCTGAAGAATTCCTCCATGGCAAGCGGCTGTTGTAGCCGGGCGCGGAACGTCTGCCCCTCGACGTACTCCATAACCAGGAAAGTGCTGCCATCCTGCTCCACAATGTCGTGAATTCCTGCAATGTGCTCATCATTGAGTTGCGAGAGCCGTTCCGCCTCTTTGAGCAACCTGTGGTGAGACTCTGCGTTCTGGCTCTGCTCATGCTCGATGGCTTTCATCGCGACCTGGCGTTTCAGCACGCAGTCCTCGGCCAGGAACACTTCGCCCATGCCTCCGTAGCCGAGCCTCGCCTTGATGGCAAAGCGCCCGACACTGGTGCCCACCAGATCGCGCATCGCTGTCGCCGCTTGCGGCATGGAAACCTGCTTAAGAGAAAGAAAGCAAAGAAACAGGCAGTGGCGTTCACGAAGAACACTCGGCCCTGGGGCTTCGCCGTGTCCCGTGAATGGAGACACCTTGTTCCGGCCTGCCGTAAACACATTATGAGCTTGGCCTTGGAGACAATCTGTGCAAAAGCGCTCATATCCTCTGGTTCACGCTTCCCCTCATCCACTCCGTGCAACTGTCCGTTCCACGTATAGCGGATCGCTTCAATTTGCCCAAACGAATCAAGGCCGTAAGGTTTTGGCAAGCTGTTCGACTGAACGCCCAGTAAACGGATGGGCTCGCTAACCACGCATCTGAACCCGCCAGCTTAACCGCCACATTCGTAAAGAAAATCCGCAGCGGCTCGCCGTCGCCTGTGCCGCGGAACGTAGCGCGATTGTGGGGTAACCAGAGCATAAGTTTGGTAGAAATCTTCGTATGATCAGGCTCTTGCGGATGCCGGCGTCATCATCGACCACCAGGATTTCGTGTTGGGAAGGGTTTGGCATCGGGGATCCGCGGCAGCTCTTCCATGTGGGAATAGAGTTTCGCTGGGACGATCATGCCATTCAGCAGGCTCGCGTGTCTGTTCAAAAGTAAACAGTGACTTCAGGGGAGTGCTTCGAGTGAGTGCCACTCCAAGACGAGCGAGGAAAGGTAGGCTGGTCTGCGCAATCCTGGGCCCCTGGATTTCCCCTGCACCTGTTCGAAGATCCCGAGCTCCCTCACTTCCACGACGTGCACATTCACAATAATTGATGGAGGCGCTACATCACTGAATCTCACATGTAACAATGATGCTGGCCTCGAAAGAAAAATGTTCACTGCCCAGACTCTCGCGAGCGCAGCAGCCACGGTGACGCTAAGCCTCAAGCACTGGATCTACCAACTCGGTGGTCTGGGCTTTATTCCTCTTGGGCTGCTCGACAACTCCGTCATCCCGCTCCCTGGGAGCATGGACGTGTTGACGATCTTTTTGACCGTACGTAGGGAACACTTGTGGGTTTACTACGCCTCAATGGCGACCGCCGGTTCGGTGATGGGAGGCTTCGTCACGTACAGGCTTGCTCGCAAAGGTGGAAAGGAAACACTCGCGCGTAGGTTCTCTCCCGCGAAGTTGGAGAAGGTATACAAGATGTTCGCGCGTTGGGGCCTAGGCGCGATCGCCATTCCAGCCCTGCTGCCGCCACCAGTGCCCATGTTTCCATTTCTGTTTGCGGCCGGCACTATGCAATATCCCATGAGAAAATTCCTGTTCGCGCTCACACTGGGACGAATCGTCAGGTACACACTTCTGGCATTCCTGTCCGCCCGCTATGGACGACAAATACTCGCCTTCATTTCGGAGCATGCACATCCAACGCTATTAATTGTTATCGGGCTGAGCGCGGCAGTCGCTGCTGTACTCTTCGTTGTCTTCGCAGGCAAACGACAGGAGCGTCCTCAGGATTAGTCTCTGAATGAATTTTTCTTCGGATTCGCACCCCCCGGGCTTAACATTGTGTTGAAATGCAGTTAGGTTCCAAACCCAGGCACGGGGCACTTCGGCCTACGCTTCCGGGGGCGCTTCGGGCCATCAAACTGAAACAAAGTCACACCTAGCGGCTTCAAAGATGTTGCCGCGCTAAGTCAGATCGCAGCCATTCATTCAGACCCTAAGTTCAACTATCCTGACCTCTGGGCGAAACGGCCCAGATTAGTAATCCAGAACGCGAAAAAGAGCGGGCCGCGCTCGGCCCAGGGTAGTATCCTCAGTAGCGCTTCAACATCAAGTTGCTTGTGCCAAAATTATGTGATTTTGGAACGCAGGTCAACCTCAGCTGCATACCTTTTGAATCGAGCGATTCTGAGACGCAATGGCAAGAGGGTTTTGGAACACCGCGTATCTAGATTGTGGCGGAACATAAATTACTGATTTCTTGATCTAACCAAGGCAATCAAGAAGATGGACGCGATGACCGATTCGCGGCGTCCATTTCGGCCGTAAAAGCCCTGCTCAGACAAGTTAGGAAATTCGAGAAATAGCAATCGCCTCAGTACAGCGCGTCCTGAGGCGATTCTCTTATCGCAGTCCTTTTCCGTTTCAAAAATTCTGATTGATTTCAAAACAATAAGGAGGCCAAGAAGATGGGCCAACATGACGCAGCTGCTGCTCTCGGGGTGGGAAGCTCTGTCGGGAAATGGAGAAATACTGTGTATCAAACCCAGGAACACTTTGTTTCAGCAGGCCTCTCTATGCTGCATCGGGAGAATTGTGTCGGGAGAATTGTGTTGTCTGGAGCAGCAAACCTTGCTAACATGCGGCTCCGGAAGAAAGCGCGAGAATGTGTGAAGGGCTAGAACGACACAAAAGCCAACAGTGGGCTTCGCTGAAAAGGTAAAGTGTATGAAAAGTGTATGAAGGATTTGCCTTTTTCGCCGATTCCGCCATTTTCGCTTATCCCAGAATCAGTAACTTACGTAGAATCAAAGGGGACTTGGAGTTCAAATCCACCCCCCGCAACCAAAAAATCTATTATTTTTCAATAACTTACAGACCAAAAAAGAAATCCCCTTGCACCCCCCGCACTTTAGGCCAAGCTGAAACCAGCAATTTCAACGACTTTCTCACCTTAGAAAAAAGTAAGCTGCAACAAAAATTGTGTTGTGTCACGTTCCACGATGGGCGAAAAGGGCTCAAAAGGCGAAAAAGGCAAACTGTCTTTTGCATTTTCTTACACTTGTTCCCGAATCGGGGC
>DATDNH010000121.1:0-3391 GCA_036518395.1 Candidatus Angelobacter sp.
ACCTCACCAAGATTTTCTTGTGGAGCCAGGGACGGGCGGCGGCGCTGGCTTCTTCGCGCGAAGTGTGGGATGAATTCAACATGAAGTAGCCTGAGTAGAATTCGCCGTGAACCTGGTAAGAGTATTGCAGCACCGCCCTCCAGTAGTGGCTTGCGACCGCAGCACCAAGGGCACCATGGAAAGCGGCTGCGGTCCCTGGTTTGACAGGACTGCTGGGCATGTCGCTCTGAATGGTAGCTTCTGTTATTATCCAGCGCGAAGGTGCGGTGCGTAGACGCAACCGACGAAAGCCATAAGCCAAAAGCGAACCGATGATGATCAGCAGGATGGCAAGGCCGACAATGGCATCTATGTCATCCACGTCAAAAGAACATCACCGACATTGACCAAAGCTGCACTGGCCGAAAAGAATACTTCCGCCAGCGCGGATTTTGCAATGCTGTAGTTTGACCGTGTGGCTGCTATCACGTTAAAATTACAAGGTTTGCCGGTACTTTCGGTCCCTGCCTTTCAGAGCAAACCGTAGCGTTTCCGCAATCATTTAAGCCAATAGTCAGGCCCTTGTTTTCAACTGTTTCGAAGGGTCACGGAGAAAAATTATGTACGCGGTCATTCGCGCCGGGGGAAAGCAGTACCGTGTGGCGCCTGGAGATGTAGTGAGGATTGAGAAGCTCGCCGCCAACCAGGGCGATACAGTGGAATTCAACGATGTCCTGGCACTGTCTTCGGAAGAGGGCAAGATCGGCCCGGGAACCGATGTCGTGGTGAGCGGCCGGGTCACGGAAGCAGGCCGTGGCGACAAAATTCTGGTTTTTCACTTCAAGCGCAAGAAGCAGTACAAGAAAATTTACGGGCATCGGCAGCCCTACACTGAAGTGCGGATCACGGAGATCGCCTTTGACGGTCAGCGCTTTACCGCGCCGGAGCCGGAACCAAAGAAGCAGGCAGCTCCTGCTCCTGTAGAGCCTGAAGCAGCCGAAACCGAAGCTGAAGAACAAGAGACGCCAAAAGCCAAGGCAGCGCCCCACAAGAAGGCGGCGGCGAAGAAGGCTGCACCGAAAAAAGCAAAGAAAAGCGCGCCCAAGAAAACTGGCAGCGCCAAAAAGAAGAAGAAATAAGCAGCCCCTAACGCCGGCGGCATAATCCGCCCACAGCGCGAGGCTGGGAGAAGTGAGGGATTTATGGCACACAAGAAAGGTTTAGGCAGTTCCAGAAACGGGCGCGACTCAAATGCACAGCGTCTGGGCGTAAAAGCGTTTGGAGGGCAGCTCGTTCCCGGCGGTACTATCATCGTGCGCCAGCGAGGTACCCGCATCAAGCCAGGTGCGAACGTTGGCCGCGGCAAGGATGACACTCTGTTCGCCAAGGTCACAGGAGTGATCAAGTTTGTGAACAAGGGAAGCAGCGGACGCTACGTATCGATTGAACCGACTGAGCTGGCCAAGGCTTAACATATATTCGTGAGAGCGCGTTCAACCCGGCACGTTTTCAGCCCCGCCCTGTGGCGGGGCTTTGTATTAGAGAGCAGTCAGCACTTAGCATTCAGCACTCAGCCCGCGTGCATTTTCGGCTCCCAGGCTGGGTCCCTTGCCGGCATGGCCGGACGAGTGATTAACAGGATTTCTAAAACTCCTTCAGTAGCGTTTCTAAGAACCTTTTGAATCGATGTTCATTGATGAAGCCGTAATTCGGGTAAAAGCCGGCAATGGCGGAAACGGCTGCATGGCTTTCCGCAGGGAGAAGTTTGTTCCTCGTGGCGGACCGTCCGGCGGCGATGGCGGACGCGGCGGCGACGTCATCATGGAATCCAGCGAGCGCCACAATACGCTGGTGCATTTTCGTTTTAATCCGGAATACACGGCCGAGCGCGGACGTCACGGTGAAGGCTCCAATTGCACCGGCCGCGATGGTGAGAGTGTTGTCCTGAAAGTTCCGGTTGGAACCATTGTCTATGACCAGCACACCGGCGAAAAGCTGTACGACTTTTCTCAGCCGGACGAGCGCATGGTCGTGGCGCACGGTGGCCGCGGCGGACGCGGCAATCAGCACTTTGCCACCAGCACACATCAGGCGCCGCGCGAGCACGAGCCGGGCAAGCCTGGCGAAGAGCGGGTCCTGCGGCTGGAATTAAAGCTGCTGGCCGATGTGGGCCTGGTGGGTTATCCGAACGTCGGCAAGTCTACATTGATCTCGCGAATCTCGGCAGCGCGGCCAAAGATCGCCGATTATCCATTTACCACGCTGCAACCGAACCTTGGCGTGGTAACGATCGGTGAGCCTCCGCATGAGGAGAGCTACGTGGTGGCGGATATTCCCGGCCTGATTGAAGGCGCCCACACCGGCACGGGGCTGGGAACGCAGTTTCTCCGTCACATCGAGCGCACCCGGCTGCTTGCACATTTGGTTGATGTTTCTGACGCCAGCGGACGGCCTGATCCGGTGCAGGATTTCAAGGTAATCATGGATGAGCTGGCCAGCTTTGGCGCGGGGCTGGAAACAAAACCAATGATTGTTATTGCCTCCAAAATGGACGTGGCCAACCCTGAGAAACTTGCCAGAGTGCGGAAGCACTCGAGGAAATTAAGGTTGGACTTGTATGAGATCTCCGCGGTCACGGGCGCCGGAATTCAGCAGCTCAAGTACGCGATAGGCAAACGCGTGGCCGAAATCAAAGCCGGCAAGTATGATCAGCGAAAGAAGGCCCTTTCCTCGCGAACGCGGAAAAAGGTGCAAAGTGTGCGCCGCATTCCGAAACGCGCGGCATTCAAGAAGAGAAAGAGTCAATGAAGCTGGCTTTGTTTGGCGGAACGTTTGATCCTGTGCATCGCGGTCATCTGGCGGTGGCGCGCGCTGCCGCGCAGCAATTTGAACTGGCGACAATTTATTTTGTGCCTGCAAATGTGCCGCCCCACAAAGGAAACCGCCCTCTGACGTCGTTTCATCATCGCTACGCCATGCTGGCGCTGGCTACGGCCGAGGAACAGCGTTTTGTTCCTTCATTGCTGGAGGCGGATTCAAGGGAGCCAAACTATTCCATTCAAACCGTGAAGCGGCTGAAAGCTTCTTTGAAGAAATCTGACGAGTTGTTTTTTCTGATTGGGATCGATGCTTTCCTGGAGATCAGCACGTGGAGACAACCAGCGCAGCTTCTGAGTGAATGCGATTTTATCGTCGCCAGCCGTCCGGGATATTCGCTGGCCGATGTAGGAGAGGCGCTGCCGGAAACGTTGCGCCCTGCGCCGGCTGTGCTCCAGGCACTGCGAAAGCAGGAAGCGAGCGGTACCATTGCGCTCCCTTCTACCACCATTCATCTGCTGTCGGGAGTGAATGAAGCGGTTTCTTCAACACAGATTCGCGCGGCGGCAGGCAAATCTGTTCGTCAACTAAGCCG
>DATDNH010000122.1:0-10345 GCA_036518395.1 Candidatus Angelobacter sp.
ATGATGAATTGGAGCAGCAGGAAGCAGCGCAGATTCAGCGCGCGTTGATGCCGGCAAAGATCGCTACTCCGGAAGGCCTCAAGATTTCTGCGTCGTCGCAGTCAGCTCGTACCGTGGGCGGCGACTACTACGATGTGATCCCCATCGGCGAGAACAGGCTCGGCATCTGTATTGCCGACGTGATGGGCAAAGGAGTAGGCGCAGCGCTGCTTATGTCGAACTTGCAGGCGGCGGTGCGTACACTCGCGCCCCAAGTCGCGGAACCAGGCGAACTGTGCAATCGCGTCAATCAGGTGATCTCCGCCAACAGTGTTCCCGGAAAATTCATTACTTTCTTTTATTGCATCGTCGATCTGGAGCAAAAGCGCGTTACCTACACCAACGCCGGACACAACTGGCCCATCCTGGCGCGCGCAACTGGAAGCTGCGAGCGCCTCAGCACCGACGATGTAGTGCTCGGCACTTTGCGGCATTGGCACTACCATCAGCATGAACTGCAACTGCGTGATGGCGACCGGCTCGTAATGTTTACTGACGGAATTACAGAATGCGCCAGCGCTGACGGCGCAGAGTTTGGCGAAGAAAGACTGCTAGGCCTGGTGGCGCAGAATGTGGAATCTCCGGCCGACGAGCTGAAAGACTTAATCCTCAACTCTGCCCGGGAGCACTGTGGCGGTGTAGTCACCGATGATGCCACTCTGATCGTGGCGGCTGTCAGATAGATACATCAACACAAACAAATCTCGGACTTCAAATCAGTGGTAAGGTTTTTGCCTGCTGCGCCCAGGCATCTACAATAGATTCGTGCAGCTTCGTGTCATCAACGTCCTTTATCTTGGCCACGTGGACTACTCCACGGCACTCGACCTTCAACAGACGCTCGTCCATCTGGTGAAGGAAAACCGCATCGGGCACACGCTGTTGCTGCTGGAGCACCCACCAGTCATTACCCTGGGGCGCAATGCCAGCGAAAAAAATATCGTGGCTTCACGTGAAGTTCTGGCCGGCAGAGGAATCGAGCTGCACGAAACCGATCGCGGCGGGGATGTCACTTTTCATGGCCCGGGGCAGCTCGTCGGCTATCCCATTTTTGATCTGCGAGGTTTTTCGCCGCGAATCGGCGCACTCGAGTTTGTTCGTAAAGTGGAAGAAGCTTTGATCCGCACCTGCGGCGATCTCGGAATTGTCACGCAACGAGTCTCTGGAATGACAGGCGTCTGGACGGAAGCGCCGGCGAAGATCGCAGCCATCGGAGTGCACATTTCGCGCGGCGTTACCTCTCACGGTTTTGCGCTGAATGTGAACACCGATCTCGACTATTTCAATCTCATTGTTCCCTGTGGCATCGCTGACAAGCAAGTCACTTCTCTGGAGCGCGAACTCGCATCCGCCGATCCGCCGCGCCAGGTTCCATCGCTTGAGCAGACGGCGGAACTCGTCTCGCGCAATTTTGGCCGCGTGTTCGAAGCGCAGACACTCTGGCTGCAATCACTGAATGCGCTGATGGCTACTCCGCAAGACACTCCGGCGAGACCTCCGGAAGAATTGAGAAAAATTGCGCGGGAAGAGGATATTTATCTGGCGTAGTTTTCTTGTGAGTTTATCCCGAACGGAGAGAGGGATCCCTATAGCCACGAATATCTTTAAGGACTCACTACGGGCTGGCCATTCAAACTTACCGATCGGTCAGAATTGCGTCGGATTTCTCGTGACAATAGCGGTGTCTCGCTGCGCTCGACATAAACTACGAAGAACTTGCAGTCCACTACGATAAACTGTAATCATCACATGCCCACGAAGCACAAAACGTCCAGAAAAAATCCTTCGACGCAAAAACCCACTGTTTCTCCCAACGGCCAGCCGCGGAGCAAAGCTCCTGCGCCCCGGACCAATCAGTACGGAATTCCTGATTGGCGGCTGGAACAGCCGGAGTTCGAGGTAGTTGAGGTCACCAAAGGCCCTGAAGTCCATTACGAAGTGCGAGGCAAGCTGGATACGCCTGTCCCACCCATACGCGAATCCGAGTACTTGAGCAAAGAGCAGTGCCTCGAACTCTACCGCTGGATGCTGCTCAATCGCCGCATGGAGCAGGCGCTGGAGAATCTCTACAAGCAGGGCAAGGTCGTGGGCGGCGTCTATTTCGGCCTGGGACAGGAGGCCTGTTCCTGCGCCTCGGCCTACGCTCTTGGTCCGGATGACTGGTTTGCGCCCATGATACGCAATCAGGGATCGCAACTGGTGCGTGGCTTCCACGCGCGGGACATCATGATGCAGTACATGGCCAAGGCCGATTCGCCTACGCGCGGCAAAGATGGGACTTCCCATTATGGCGACATCGAAAAACGCAATATGGTCTCGCCGATCTCCATGCTGGGAGATTTGCTTCCCGTAATGGGCGGCGTCTCCCTGGGAGCGCGCCTGCAGGGCAAAGAGCTTGCCTGTCTCACCTGGATCGGCGATGGCGGACAGTCTACCGGCGTGAGCTATGAAGGCATCAACTTTGCCGCCGTGCGCAAGCTAGGCCTGGTGCTGATTGTGGAGAGCAATCTGTGGGCGTACTCCACGCCCAGCGAATACCAGGTCGCGGTCAAAGACCTGGCCAACCGCGCCATCGGCTATGGAATTCCCGGAGTGATCGTGGACGGCACAGACGCATGCCAGGTCTATGACGCAACTTATGAAGCCGTCGAACGCGCGCATCGGGGCGAAGGGCCCACGCTGATTGAAGCCAAGATGATGCGCATGAAGGGCCACGCCATTCACGATGCCGCGGCCTATGTTCCGAAAGAGATGCTCGAGTTCTGGCGCAAGCGCGACCCCATTGACCGTTTTGAAAAATTCCTTCTCGGCAAAAAATGGCTCACTGCAGAGCAAAATCGCAAAATAATCGACGACGTAGAAAAAGAGCTGGAAGCAGACCGCGAGCTTGCGGTGAACTCTCCCATGCCCGAGCCGCAAACGGCGGCCGAAGGGGTGTTCTGCGACGAGAATTGTCATCAGATCAAACCGAAATATGCGATACCCAAGGCTGCAAAGCGGGGCGCGGGAAAGTTGAAGGAAACAGAAGCAGCGATTCACTATAAGTAGGTAGCCGCAGATCAGCGCAGATCGCCGCGGATTGTTGAGAAGTTTTGATCAGCGTTCATCTGCGGTAATCAGCGGCAAACATTATGGCTCAAGCGACCTATCTCGAAGCAGTCCGCCAGGGACTCTGGGAGGAGATGGAATCCGATCCTACTGTCTTCTGCCTGGGTGAAGACATCGGCATCTACGGCGGCGCGTTCAAAGTCACAGACGGATTCATCCATCACTTTGGCCCGCAGCGCGTGATTGACACACCGATCGCTGAGTCCGCGATTGTCGGCGCCGCCTATGGCGCATCGCTGACCGGCCTTCGTCCTGTGGCCGAGTTCCAGTTCATTGACTTCATCGGCTGCGCCTTCAACCAGATCGTCAATATGGTAGCCAAGTCGCACTACCGCTGGAATGCTCCCGCACCGCTGGTGCTGCGCGGCCCGGCCGGTGGCGGCGTACATGGCGGCCCATTCCACTCACAGAATCCGGAAATGCATTTTGTCCACACGCCGGGAATAAAGGTTGTAGCTCCGGCCACGCCCGCAGACGCCAAGGGCCTGATCAAGTCCGCTATCCGCGACAACAATCCTGTGCTCTTTCTGGAACATAAATTCCTTTATCGCCGGATTAAAGATGAAGTGCCTGAAAATAACTACACGATCCCGATCGGCAAGGCGCGGCTGCATCGTGAAGGCCGCCACCTGAGCATCATTACCTACGCTGCCATGGTGCACACGGCGCAGGAGGCCGCCGACCTGCTGGCCAAAGAAGGAATTGAAATAGAAATCCTCGATCTGCGCACGCTGATGCCGCTCGACCGCGAGGCCATTGCCGCCACCCTAAAGAAGACGAACAAAGTCATTCTGCTGCACGAAGACACGCGCACTGGCGGACTGGCCGGCGAAATTGCCGCCATCATCAATGAAGAAGCGTTTGATTATCTTGACGGCCCAATCGTGCGCATCACCTCACTCGATACGCCAGTCCCTTTTTCACCGCCGCTGGAACATTATTTTTTGCCCAAGGTGAAAGATGTGGTGAGAGAGGCGAGAAAGCTCCATCAGTACTAAAATCAGTTTCTTGAATTGGTAGTTGAGTAATTTGGTAATTGGGTAAGTGAGGATAGCTGGTCGCACAGTTTTGAAATTACCAAATTACCAAGTTACCCAATTGCCAAATCTTGAAATGAGGCACGATGTTTTACCTCCTCAAAACTGAATCTTCCGTCTACAGCTTTGCCGATCTCCAACGCGAGAAGACCACCATCTGGGACGGTGTAACCAATCCTGTTGCCGTCCGGAATCTTCGCCATATGCAGAAAGGCGACAAGCTTGTCATCTACCACACGGGTGACGAAAAGCAGGCTGTAGGAACCGCAACTGTTGAGTCCGTCGATCCTACAGACCAGAAGAATCCTAAAGTCAAAATCAGCGCCGGCAAAACGCTCGCCAAACCGACTCCTCTGGCTGAGATGAAGGCCAACAAACTTTTTGCTGACTCACCGTTGCTGCGCCAGGGCCGGCTCTCTGTAGTTCCCCTCACCCAGCAACAATACGAGTGGCTGACAACTCGATGACCAGAAGAATTCTTCTTCTCCTGCTGCTGGCCGCCACTGCCCTGCCCGCGCCTGCGCAGTGCTGTCCTCCAAAACCCCAGACCACCAAGCGTCAGGTTTTATGGCAGAAGCTGCAACTGGAAATCCGCGCCGTAGACCAGCAACTCGATGGCGTTCTGGCTGTCGCGATAAAAGACCTCACCTCCGAAGAGGAATTTTTCATCAACCCCGACGAAGTGATGCCCCAGGCCAGCTCCATCAAGATCACTGTGCTGGCCGAACTTTATCGCCAGGCGCAACAAGGCAAGCTCAAGCTGAAAGACGAATATGTCGTCCGCAAGGAAGACCTGGTTCCCGGCAGCGATATCATGCTTGGCCTCACGCCCGGCACTACTCGTCTTACCCTCCGTGATCTGGCCACGATGATGATCGCCGTGAGCGATAACAGCGCTACCAATGTGCTCATTGATCGTGTTGGCCTGGACAACGTGAATTTGATGCTCGAGGGCCAGGGACTCCATGTGACTCGCCTGCGCCGCAAGATGATGGACCTGAAGGCCGCCAGTGAAGGCCGCGAGAACGTCTCTACGCCGCGCGAGATGATGACCCTGCTCGATACCATCTATCGCGGCAAGCTTCTGAACAAGGAGATGACGGAGGATTACTTTAAAGTTCTCAGCACCCACAAAGACAGCGCGCTGCTGCAAGGCCTGCCTGACGACGTGATCGCCGCCAGCAAGCCGGGAGAACTGGAAGCCGTTCGTAACGATTCCGGAATCATCTTCGTTAAGAACCGGCCGTATGTCCTCTGCGTGATGACTGCTTATCTGAAAGATGAGAAGGAAGGCTCGGCGGCAATTCGCAAAATCTCGGCACTGGCCTACAGCTATTTTGACCGCGTCGCCCGCGCCTCGGAGTATGGCCGCGTAGTGTCGCCGAAGTAGCTTCCTTTAAAACCTCACCGGTAATGACACCGATCAAACTGCTACTGATCAATAACCTTCTCATGGGAATCCCGATCACGGCGATCACGTGCGATCACGGCGATCACGCGCGATTAGGATTCCTTTATAATCGAAGGTTGCTCTAACCCTCTCATTCGCGCCTGTGGAAGGAACAAATGCCGACTGATGTCATCATGCCCCAGATGGGCGAATCGATTTTCGAAGGCACCATCACCAAGTGGCTGAAAAAGCCGGGCGACAAGATCCAGCGTGACGAACCGCTGTTTGAAATTTCCACTGATAAAGTCGACGCGGAAATTCCCGCCCCCGCCAGTGGTGTTCTGAAGGAAATCAAAGTCTCAGAAGGCGCAACCGTCCAGGTAAATACCGTCGTCGGCGTAATTGACGCTGAGGGCGCAGCCGCATCTTCCGGCGCGCCTGCTCCCCAGCCGGCGCGCGCTGCTGCTCAAACGCAGGCTGGCGCTGCCTCCACTGACGGCGGCGCGGAACCGAAATCCTCACCTCAGGCAGATGGGACGCCGGCTCCCAAGCAGCCGCCGGCCACAGAAAATGCTCCCGCTGTTCAAGCTGGAGGAGACGGCGGCGGCGCCGGCGTGGAAGTGATCATGCCGCAGATGGGCGAATCCATCTTTGAAGGCACCATCACCAAGTGGTTGAAAAAGCCGGGCGACAAAGTGCAGCGCGATGAACCGCTGTTTGAGATTTCCACGGACAAAGTCGATGCGGAAATCCCAGCGCCCTCGAGCGGCGTCCTGCGCGAGATCAAAGTACAGGAAGGCGCTACCGTTCAGGTCAACACTGTAGTGGCCGTAATCGGCGACGGCGCCGGAGCGGCTGCTCCTGCCAAAGTTGCCGCGCCAGCTCCCGCTGCCCGTCCGGTCGAAAAGCAGCCTGAGCCCGCATCACGCGCCGAAGCAAAACCGACCGAGCGTCCGCATGAGGTCATCAGTTTTCCCGCAACGGAACGGGAACCGGCTGGCGATGGCGAGCGCATTCGCTCTTCACCGCTGGTGCGCCGCATTGCCCGCGAAAACAATGTGGATCTGAGCAGCGTGTCTGGCACCGGCCTCGGTGGACGCATCACCAAAGAGGACATTCTGAATTTTGTGCAACAACATGGCCCGGGAGCTGCTGCCGCAAGAGCGCCGCGCCCTGCCGCGGCTCAGCCGGTCTCCACTGCACAACCGGTTTCGCGTCCGACGGCCCCTCAGCCCGCCACGCAGCCACAGGCTCCACAACCGCGCGCGGCCGCACAGCCCCAGATAGTGCCTGAACTTGCGGGTGAACTCGTGCCCATGACCGCCATGCGCAAAAAGATTGCCGAGCGCATGGTGGAATCCAAGCGCACCAGCGCCCACGTCCACACCGTTTTCAAAGTGGACATGACGCGCATCGTAAAGCTGCGGGAAAAAATTCGGCGGCAGTGGGAGGAGCGCCACGCCGTCAAGCTGACGTTCATGCCTTTCATTGCCAAGGCGCTGATGCACGGCATCCGCACCAAGCCGATCGTGAATGCTTCGGTTGTCGGTGATGGCATCCAGTATCACAAGAACATCAACATCGGCATCGCCGTCGCGCTCGAATGGGGCTTGATCGTTCCAGTGGTCAAGGGCGCGGAAAATCTGAGCTTCGTCGGACTGCAGCGCGCCGTCACCGATCTGGGCGAACGCGCTCGCGCCAAGAAACTCGTCCCCGATGAAGTACAGGGCGGCACCATCACCATTACCAATCCGGGAATTTTCGGGCCACAGTTTGGCACGCCGATCATTCTTCAGCCGCAGGTTGCGATCCTGGGCATGGGCGGCATCTTTAAGGAACCAGTAGTCATCACCGACGATTACGGCAACGACTCCATTGCCATCCGGCACATTATTCGCCTGGTGCTGGGCTACGACCACCGCATCATCGACGGCGCGGAGGCCGACCAGTTCATGGTTGCTGTACGCGATTACCTGGAGAAATTCGACGAGGATATTGGCTAGTGGGTCAGTTTAGAGAAACTGACCCACTGTGTCAGCGTTTAGGGACTCGCTTGAGAGTCCCGGGGCCTTAGCAAAGGTTTTAGCCTGTCCTCGAGGCGAGCCTGCGCAGCCGAAGGATAAGCGAAGAGAATTAGGCAGACATTCATCGCTAATAGCCCGGGTCATTCGTGCCCGGGTAAAAAAATGGTTAAGAACCATTGTTCATGCACTTGGGACAGTTTCTGGGTCCAGCTACTCGGCATCAAAATATGGCAGGATTGTTGTTTCTAATAACGACTTGTCGTAATCATCGGGGTTGAAAATGAGAGCTATCTTTAAGACTGCAGTTGCCTGCCTCTTTGCACTGGTGCTCACATCCTGCGGCGGAGGTTCCAGCACTCCTCCTCCACCGCCTCCAATGTTGACCGTAACGCCGAGTGCGGCCACGGTGGCCCTGGGCGGCACGCAGCAGTTCACTGCCAGCTCCAGCACCGGGGCAGCGGTAACTCCGACCTGGAGCGTCAACAGCGTCCAGGGAGGTAACTCCACCGTGGGAACAATCGACAGTACAGGGAAATATACTGGTCCGTCCTCTTTTCCCTCCCCGAATATGGTGACCGTGACCGCCACGGCCGGGGGCGTGAGCGGAAACGCGAACGTGACAGTGGCTTTTGCCATGAATAATCGCGCGGCCCAAAATGCTCCTAACATTGAACTTGGTACCAGTGGCGGCAATGCCACTGATTTTGTGGATAGCGGGGGTACGCGGACGTGCTGCTCAGGCACTCTCGGCGCCGTCATCCTGAAAGGCGGAACCCCTTTCATTTTGAGCAACAACCACGTGTTGTTTAAGTCCGGTTCCGGATCCAGTTCGGACAACATTCAACAGCCGGGATTGGTTGACAATCAATGTGACGTAACAGGTGCGCCAGTAGCCACAACGGTTGCCGGAGGAACTCCCGGCAGCATCACAGCCGCCGCCTTGAAACCAAGTCCTTGCAGCGGCGTATGCACCGGACCGGCGCCCAGCAACGTGGATGCGGCCATTGCCCAGATCACGCCTGGAACCGTAGACACGAGCGGAGGCATTCTTGAACTGGGAGCGGCGGGATCCAGTGGCATCGCCACGGCTCCCCCTTCGAGCACCATCGCAACGCCGGCAGTTGGCCAAAGCGTGGCAAAGAGTGGCCGCAGTACCGGATTGACCTGCTCCACTGTGAGCTCGGTCTCAACCGCAGTGAGCGTGCAGTACGCCACAGCGTGCGGTGGTGCTACCGCGTTCACCTCTACGTTTAACAATCAGGTAATCATTAGTGGCGGAAGTTTCAGCGCGTCAGGCGACTCCGGATCGCTGGTTGTAACCTCCGACAATGCACGTCCGGTAGGCCTCCTTTTCGCTGGAAACAGCACCAGCACCACGGCCAACCCCATTCAGGATGTGCTGAATGCGTTCACAAATGCCTCGGGAACGCCAACCGTTGTTGGTGCGGGCGATCATGCGGTGAGCTGCCAGCCTACGGCTTCTCCCACTTTGGCCAGTAGCACCGCTGGCCCGAGTTCGGCAAAGCTTTCTGTCCAGGAAACTGATCGCGTAGCCGCGGTCAAAGACAAATACGCCAACAAGCTGCTGCAGGACTCCGCAATCGCTGAGGTTGCAGTCGGCGCCAGCGCCGATAGTCCCGGCGAAGGAGCGTTGGTGATCACGCTCCAGGAGCCGACCACGGTTCCGGCAGTGCTGGATGGAGTGCGAACTCGCCTGACTTACGCTTTCTCACCTGCACCGCGCGCCAGCGTCGATGCCATCAGCGGAGCGAAACTGCTCAACCAGGCGCACGCGCAGGCTTTGATTCAGCAGTCGGGAATTCAGGGCGTCGGAATCGGAATTAGTGACGACAATCCGGCAGAACCCGCAATGGTGATCTACTTGATCTCCGGCATTTCGCATCCTGGTATTCCGCCAGTGATCGACGGCTTGCGCACCAGGATCATTGAAGGCGACCGTTTCCGCGCCTTCGGCTGGGGAAGAGATGCTGTCAATCAGACATCATGCAGCCAGAAGAAGCCACACGCCAGAGTTGCTGGCCAGGTCAACCTCAAGAAGAAATTACCGAAGATATCGCCACAATAGCGCATCCATCAACACCGCGTACAGACGGTGCTCAGCACCGTCTCCCGCACACAGCGCGGAATGGTTTTTTCGGCGTTATCTAATTGGATGTCGCCACCTTGTAGCCGCGGTGCGAACAAGAATATCTGCTTCAACGACGAAACAAAATTCCTGCATAACGACTTAAGCAATTCCCAGCTCCCGCGCGGCTGTTTGCGCCAGATCCGGCATCTGCGACATCGTCGCAATCCGAATTCCGCTGCTTTCCAATGTTTCTCGAGCGAATCCAATTTCTTCATTCTTCTCCAGGCCGTCTTCCACAATGGCAGTCAAATACGCCTTCGCATGCTCCTCCCGTTGAATTCCGGCCGCCAGTTCGGGGTAGCTGAAGGCCAGCACCTTCGCGGCATTTCCGCCATGGGCAAGTGGAGTTGCATGAAACATTTTCCGCGTGGAATTGAACTTGTAGCCGAAATCAATCGCGAGCGGATCGCCAGGTCGCGTGTAGTTTGAAGCCTGAACCTTCGTCATCCGATCCCTGACGCCTTCCCGCTGAAACTCTCTTTCCATCGCCCGAACCATCGCCTGGCGCGCGCTTTGCTCCCTCATGCTGCGCCGAGGCGCCGCCTGCAGATACATTTTTGCCAGTCTGTCGGCTTCCGCCACCGGTGAACTGGTCACG
>DATDNH010000123.1:0-2859 GCA_036518395.1 Candidatus Angelobacter sp.
CCAATCCTATGACAGCCAGAGGTTGTTGATTCTTTTCTCTTGCGCGAACTTTCAGGGAGGGCGGAATGCGCCTTGACGGCGAGTAGAGACGCAATCCGCCCCTGCCTTGCTTATCACGAACTCCAGTGCCAATCGGACATCAGTCCGATTCCGACTTTACTTACTGCTTGTCGTATACGGTGGTGCCGTGTACTTTTTTGCCGTTCTTGTCCGTGCTGGTCGTGGTTACGGTGCGGCTCTTACCGTCGGCCGATAAGACGATTTTGCCGCTGGTGGTTACCTTGCCGCCTTTTTTTACAGTGAATGACAATGTATGAGCATTCATTTTCTTGACAGACCGCGCGTCAGAATTAGGATCGCCCGTGACGGGATAGTCTTTGCCATCGAACTTGCCAGTCCACTCATTGTGTGCCGGCTTGCCATCGGCGTCAGTGCCATCGATTGTGACCTTCACGCTGTCGCCTGCCGCCTCATACACAACCGTGGAGTTCTTCGCTGATCCGGGCGCGGGCTTTGATTTTGCTTCATTGAGCTTCCAGGTACCCATGAATGCTGAGTCGTCGGCTAAGCACACTGCGCCTGCGACAAAGCACACAAAAAGAGTCAGAACAAATGTTCTTGCCTTCATATTTCCTCCTTATAGTGAAGTGGATTCTGGGGCAACAGCGCTTGCGGGAATTCTATTCTTCGGTGGGGCAACGGACAACTGGCCACAGTGGCAGTTGCCTTTGCTATGGCCTGTGGCCTGGTGCCTGTTGCCTATGTTCGCTTATGGCAGTTGATCGCCCAGGGAATGCCGAATCGATCAACGACTACGCCGAAACGTAGCGCCCAAAATGTTTCCTGCAGCGGCATGTGAACAGCTCCCTTTTCTGCCAGCGCCTTGAAGATGCGCTCGGCTTCTCCGGGATCATCGATATTCAACTGGAGCGCAAACCCCTGCGGTTTCTGATACTGGCCGGGCAAGGCGTCTGAACCGGAAAACATGAAGCCTTCAACCGCGAAGGTGGCATGGCTGATCTTCTTTCGCCACTCGGAGGGCAATTGCTGATGGTCGGGCGTTTTCTCGTACGGGAGCATGAAAGTGGTTTTGCCGTGGAGACAATTTTCGTAGAACTGGAAGGCTGCTTCGCACTGGCCGTCGAAACTCAGATTTGGATACAACTGCATGTGCCTCCTATGAGCTACTTGTGGCTCGGTTGAATAAACAAATTCGCGATTTCCGGGTTTCCAGTCTGCCGGGCGAGAAGCTTGAATGGATTTCCCTGCGTGTCACTGGCGCCGCGAAGCGCCGGGAAGCGGTGAAGGAATTGTCGAACCCATTCGACCTCGCCGCGTTTTATGGCATGGGCAAGATCGTCCAGCTCAATGGCAAGAAACCCGCCCATTTCGCGCAGGTATTCGATAGCCCAGCCTGTTGGGGTCGCGCCGAATTGAGTGTCCCTGGCGTTGATTTCTGCGCCCCGCCTTACCAACTCCTGGACTACGGAGCGATGTCCGCCAAACGCCGCGTAGTGAAGGGCTGTGGCGCCGAGTTGATCGCGTTGGTTGATCAGCTCAGCATTGCTGTCAAGGATGGTTTTGACATTTGCGAGATCGCCTGCCTTTGCGGCTTCAATTAGACTCTCCAACGCATTCATCAAAATACCTCCACCGCAAGGCGTTGTACCAAATGCCTCATTAGCGCCGCGTTGATTCTAACCGGGCGGTGCAACCAAGACACCAATCCATTATTAAGCGAGATTGTAAAAGGAAAACTACAGCAGCGCTCAGTTACGAGTTCTTCGAAATCACCCGCGCAAAAACCTCGCGGTCGACATTTCCGCCAGATATTACTGCGGCCACGCGCCTGCCATGTAACGCCTCTTTATCTTTCAGCACGGCTGCTACTGCCGCCGCCCCGGCGCCTTCAGCGACGTTATGAGTGTCACTGAAGATCGCGCGCATGGAGTCTTCAACTTCGTCATCTGTTACCTGCACCACATCATCGAGTTCGTGGCGCAGAATTTCGAAAGCGGTCTCATGGCCGCGTGAAATGGCAACACCGTCGGCAATGCGCGTTGTCGACTTCTGCTCCACGATCCGTCCGCCAGCAAATGACAACGCATAACTTGGCGCGCTGGCTGATACCACACCGATGATCCTGGTTTTCAGTCCAAAGGCATTGCGGGCTGAGGCCAGACCGCATGCGCCCGACCCCCACCCGAGAGGCACGAAAACTGCGTCCAGAGCAGGCGCGCCACGGAACAACTCAAGGGCATAGCTGGCGACACCGCGCACGAGCAACATGTCAAACGCGGACATGCGGAAGAGCCCCCGTTCGCGGGCGAGTTCGTCGGCATAATGGTCGGCGGCGTGGAAGTCATCGCCATGCTCGATCAATTCAGCGCCCAGGGCACGCATGGCGGCATTCTTTTCCCGGCTGTTGCCCAGTGGCACCACAACAACCGCCTTCAATCCAAACTGCCGCGCAGCGAATGCTTCTGACTGTCCATGATTGCCGCGCGTAGCGGAGATAACACCTTTCGCCTCGGGATGAGTACGGCGCAGCCAGTCCATATAGATGATGCCGCCACGGACCTTGAATGCTCCCGTGGGCGTGTGGTTCTCATGTTTCAGCCACACTTCGCATCCAGCACGCTGATTCAGCAATGGCCACGAATATTGGAGCGTAGGTGGGACAAATCGGTGGACAAGATCGGCCGCTGTCTCGAGCTCAAGTAAAGAGGGCAATACAGGAGTGATGGTAGTGGTAGCCATGCCCAATGAGATGAACACAGGAAACAAAAGGGCGCAAAAAAGCAGTAATCAGTAATGAGTACTTAGTAGTTAGCTCAAGACCAACAGCAAATCAAAAAC
>DATDNH010000124.1:0-2589 GCA_036518395.1 Candidatus Angelobacter sp.
GAAAACCCGCATGATGAATAACCTCTTAAAGGCTCAAAGTTTTTAATTTCTGATTGTTGACTTTTGATTTGCTGTTACACAGTCTTATTTTGCTGTGTCTGGATCTTTAACCTGGCTTGAGAGGACTTCTCGTGAAACCAGGCTGCTTCGCGGCTGAATGTCGAAGGGCGGGCTGAATGCCAGTGCTGAATGCTAAGCGTTACTGATAAAACGCTGCCACCATGCGAAAGCTTCCATACCCATGTTGTTTCCCCGGCCGGAAGCATGCTCCTAGATTCATGCGATGCACGGTGGCATCAGCAGCGAGCTTCTGCATTCCACTCGGCAGATTCTCCGGCACGGATGAGGTAAACAACACCAGGCTCTGTGCCTGGGGGAACTGGTGAATGATATCGTCAGCCTTATCGTTCTCCGAGCACGCGATGTCATGCAGCTTCGCGTCAGGGCGCACCGCAACCGCTACGATGCCATTGGTTTGTCTTGCTTTATTGAAGGCTGCCGCCACGGCATCACGAAATTGCTGCTCTGAATACACTGGCAGGACGGAAGCAAAGTCCTGTGTCACATACAGCTCATCATCTTTCGCAACAATCGCCAGGCCAATGGCGTTATATTTCGGGCTGAGAATGTTGGCCCGATGCTCCGGCGAATTCATCAGTCCCTGATGAATCCTTTCGACTTGATCGCCCTCACCTACATTTTCCGCCGCGGCATTGAAGCGCACGCCGGTGGCGCCAATGCGCTCGCCCAGCTCAGCTTCGCCGAGAAATTGATGTGAGAGCGCGCGTCGATTAGCCAGGAGTTGGGTGTGCGCTCGCGCAGCCTCCGCCAGATGGTAATCCCATTGCAGCTTCGGCTGCCCTGCCTTAACCCGCTCCTGGTTAAGCAGCTTAAAAAGGTTGAGTTCGTTTGCGGACAACCCAACCTGCCCGAAAACAACTGAAGTCCAGCAAACCATCAGGCAGACGAGCAATATCGTTTTCTTCATTCGCGTTCGTTCGCGTAAATTCGCGGCTAAGGATCTCTTTTCCCGACACCGGATCACGCGCGATCACCCGATCGCGGCGATCTCGCGCTTCCCTAAGCTCCCTTTTTCGCCTTGAGCTCGCCCAGAATCCGGTTGATCTCGTCTTCTTTCTCCAGTTGCGCCAGACGCTCTTCCAGATTCTCCTCATCCGCCAGCAGTTCAGTCTTTGCCTGACCGATCGCTTCCGTGCGCAGCACCTTGCGCTGCATGCGCTCGAAGCTGGCCTCATTGCCGCCATTGCCAGCCATGCTGTGCGCGTCCGCGGCTTTCACCATGGTGCGCGCGCGCCTGTGCTGGGCAATCAGAACGTCGCTTTTGGAACGCGCCTCTTCCAGCTTTTGTTGCAGCTTGTTCAGCGCCACTTTCAAGCTCTCCACCTGAAGCCTCTGGTCCGCCACTTGCTGGGCAAAGCTCGCGGTCAACTGCTTGTACTGCAACGAGCGCTCGATTGCCGCCCGCGCCAGGTCGTCCTGGTTCTTGTTCACTGCCAGTTCCGCCTTTCGGTTCCATTCCGCGATTTTGTCTTCGTTTTCTTTCTGCTTCTTTTCCAGCAGGTGCTGGTCGGCAATGGCAATCGCCACCTGCGTTTTGACCTGCAATAGCTGGTTTTCCATGTCCAGAATCACCTGTTTGATCAGCTTCTCCGGATTTTCTGCCTTATCGATCAGATCGTTTAAGTTGGCCCGAATTAAAGTTGACACCCGTTCCATTAATGACATAACACGCCTCCAGTTCTCTTTCTTCTTGATCTTGCTATCACCGCCCAGGGCCAGTTTCCTCTGAAAGGTCCCGCCCTGATACTCGATTCATCGCCAAGGCGATGAACGTCTGCCTAAAGGCCCGCGATTCGCAAGCGAATCGCTAGACGCTGATACTCGTAATGGGTCAGTTTCGCTTAAACTGACCCACTCCGGCCGCGCGCGACCGGAGAAATCTTGGACGCCATATTCCTGACGCCACCAGCACAGCTCCAACCACAATTCCAAGGAACAGCCATCCCAATCCCCAGATGTGGCTGCCGAAATAACCAATCGTGATGCCTACAATCAACCCCAGAGTCAGCCCACCGCGAAACCCGAACTTCATCGCTGCTCTCCTTTCCGCAACGTTGCTTCCGCCGTGCCACGATGCGCCAGGGCTGCACCCAGCACCATCCCGAGCGCCACGCCCACTACCAGCCACGCCAGCGAGTAATGACTCACGAACAAGCCCGCAGCCAGCGCCGTCAGCGCTCCTAATACCAAACCGGGAAGAGAAATTTTGCCATCCATGGCGCTCTCCTCTTTTTTTCAGCCCGGCGGGATTCCGGCTGCCATCACCTCCGAACCGTTGCCTCCAAGCCAACAGCCGGAATCCCGCAAATTCATCGATCACCGATTGCCAAAGATCCTTTAGGTTTTAGGTTTAGCTCAGTACTAAATACTAGAACCCATCTCAAAAATACCTCAGTAAAATCGCGGCGCAGCCGAGATGCACCATGCCGAGGAAATTGCTGAGGTGATATTCCCAACGTACTACCAGACGGCGGAAGTTTTGCAACCAAGCAAACAGGCGCTCGATCT
>DATDNH010000125.1:0-10804 GCA_036518395.1 Candidatus Angelobacter sp.
TCGCGTCCGGAAAAAATCCTGGTCGAGCACACCAGCATCAATCCCAATAAAGCTGCGCATATCGGACACCTGCGTACGCCATTCTCGGCGATACTTTTGTACGCCTGCTGCGCGCCTCCGGAGCTCATGTTGACGTCCAAAACTACATTGACAACACGGGCGTTCAAGTGGCCGACGTGGTTGTGGGATTCCTCTACCTGGAAAAGAAAGCCAAAAATGAAATCCAAAACCTGATTTCCACGCCCGCTCCGCCTTTTGATTACTACTGCTGGGATTTGTACGCGCGCGTCTCGCAGTGGTATGAGCAGGACAAAGAGAACCTCAAGCTGCGAATGAAAACGCTGCACGACATCGAGCAGGGCGGAAACGAAGCGGCAGAGATTGGACGGCTGATTTCAGATGCCATCATTCTGCGCCACCTCAAAACCATGCAGCGGCTGGACATCGAATACGATTTCCTGCCGCAGGAGAGTGAGATTCTTCACCTGCATTTCTGGGAGCTGGCATTTCAGCAGCTCAAGCAGAAGGGCGTCGTCTATCTTGAAACTGAGGGAAAGAATAAAGGCTGCTGGGTGATGCGCCGGGCCGGCAGCAAACACGCCGATACCGAAGGCCCTGACGAAGATGCCAAAGTGATTGTCCGCTCGAATGGAACGGTCACCTATGTGGGCAAAGACATCGCGTATCATCTCTGGAAATTCGGGCTGCTGGGCCGTGACTTCGGTTATAAACGCTTCTACCGCTATCCTGACAGCGACGTGGTCTGGATCTCCGCCGAATCAGGCGAACCGGAACATCCTCACTTTGGCGGCGTCAACGCCATCTACAACGTGATTGACGTGCGCCAAAGCGATCCTCAAAACAACGTGATCGAGGCGTTGCGCGGCCTTGGATACGTCCAGCAGGCGGAGAATCACCATCATTTCTCTTACGGGATGGTCGTGCTCACTCCGGGTTGTGCCGTGGAACTGGGGTTTCAAGTTTCTGAGGAGGACAGCAAACGCTCCCACATCGAGCTGTCCGGCCGCAAAGGTTTCGGCGTGAAAGCCGATGACCTGATCGATGCTCTGATCGCTGCTGCGCAAAAAGAAGTGGACGCTCGGCACCAGGACTTGAACGAATCCGAGCGCCGCGACATTGCCACGCAAATTGCCGTTGGCGCGTTGCGTTACTTCATGCTCAAGTTCACCAAGAACTCGCTCATTGCATTTGATTTCAAGGAAGCACTGAATTTCGAAGGCGAGACTGGCCCCTACGCCCAATATGCGGTGGTGCGTGCGACCAACATCTTTCGCAAAGGCGGCCTAACGCCGGAAGATGTGCTGGCGGAGAGCGTCAATCTCTCTTCTCTGGATCAGCCCGACGCCGATGAAATCTGGCAGCTCTGGCTTACAGCGGGACAGCTCTCTGCAACCGTAGAGCAAAGTATTACAACCGCTGAGCCGGCTTACGCGGCCAAGTATGCCTTCCAGTTGGCGCAACAGTTCAACAACTTCTATCACAAGCACCACATCCTCACGGAAGCAGATGCCGGGAGAAAACAATTCCTGCTGGCGACAGCAGCAGTGGTGCGCCAGGCCCTCATTCGCGCCCTGGCGATGATGGGAGTCAAAGTGCCGCGGGTGATGTAGGTTTCAGGTTTTGTTGAGTTTACCTCGAAGCGAAGCGAGAGGTCCCTACCTTTATCGATACTTCAATATGGGAGAATTATCAGCGAGCTTGAAAGGTGTAACAATTCCTGTCTCTGAAGAGTGCCATCGTAGGACTAGGGATCTCTCACTCCGTTCGAGATAAACTTCAGAAAATCAACTGCTGTAGCTCCCCACCCACTCCACCAAACTTCTCACCGCGATTCCTGAAGGCCCTTTAGCAATCCAGCTTTTGTTTTCCTCCATCCAGGCCACACCGGCAATGTCGAGATGGATCCAGGGCGTATCTTCCACGAACTCTTTGAGGAACATGGCAGCATTGATAGCGCCGCCGTAGCGTCCACCAGTATTCATGATGTCGGCAATGCTGGAGCGAATTTGCTCGAAGTATTCCTGATCCAGCGGCAACCGCCAGAATTTTTCTCCCGACCGCTCCAGCGCCTTGCAGAACCGCTGATAGATCTCTTCATTATTGGCAAAAATTCCGGCATTGACCATCCCCAGTGCCACTACACAGGCGCCGGTCAGGGTGGCGGCATCGGCCAAGTGAGTGCATCCGAGCGTCCGCGCATAATGCAGACCATCGGCCAGCACCAGGCGTCCTTCTGCATCGGTGTTGATGATCTCAATGGCTTTGCCAGACATCGCAATCTGGATGTCGCCGGGTTTTTGCGCTTTGCCGCTGGGCATGTTTTCGGTGGCGCAGACGATGCCGATCACTTTCACCCTGGGTTTCAGCAGCGCGATCGCCCGCATGGCGCCGAGCATGGCGGCGCCGCCCGCCATGTCATATTTCATCTTCTCCATGCCTTCACTCGGCTTGATGGAGATTCCGCCGGTATCAAACGTGATGCCTTTACCTACCAGGCCAAGCATCGGCTTTTCCGGCGCGCCTGCAGGCTCATAGCGCACTATGATCAGCCTGGGCTCTTCGTCCGATCCCTGGGCCACACTCCAGAACGCGCCCATTTTTAATGCTTTAATTTTTTCCGGGCCCATGATTTCGCAGTTCAGCCCAACTGTTTCGCACATCGCCCGCGCGCGATCGGCCAGGACAGTCGGAGTCAGGCGGTTGCTCGGCTCGTTCACCAGTTCGCGGGCGAAGTTCTGCGATTCTCCAATGATCGTTGCCTGATCTATTGCGTGCTGCGCAGCCACGCGGTCTGCCGCCGGGGGGATGACAATAGAGATTTCTTTCATGCGCAAGTCTTTGCGCTCGCTGCGATATGTATCAGGATCGAAATCGGCGACAAAAGCGTTCTCCACGATGCAGCGAATCGCATCCTCGGCATTGCCGCTGTCCGGGAGAATGAAAGCGCAGTTTTTGATCATCTTGGCTTTCAGGAAACGCACCGCGGTTCCGGCAGCTTTACGCAGCTCGAGCGCGCCAAAAGTCTTTGCCTTCCCGGCATTGATCACCAGCAGCCGCTTCGCCCTGAGCCCGGGCGGCCGATGCACCATCGCCGCTTCAAAAGTCTTACAGGTAACCTCTCCGCTGGTGAGCAGTTCGGCTGCAGCCCGCTCCAGCGCCGCATCGCGACTTGTGAGACGCGCATCGTTTTGCTGTTTCTGGCCATGGTCCAGCGCAAAAACCACCAGACATTCGGTTTCAACATCAGAAGGACTGCTCACGATTGATTTTGTTTCCATGACTTCCCTTTGTTATCGCGCGTGATCTGATTTTGCTAAGTACTAAATACTAAGTACTAACTACTGCTTTTCCTGCTTCTCGCAATCGCCTCTCTGGCTTCCCTGTCTGCGGTCCGCCTGCGCTCGGTTTCGCGTTTGTCCCAGCTTTGCTTGCCTTTGGCCAGAGCGATTTCGCATTTAATTTTTCCATTCTTGAAATACATGCGCGTCGGAACCAGGGTATAGCCGCGTTGCTGGCTTTTGCCCAGCAGCTTTCGCAATTGGTCTTTGTGCACCAGAAGTTTTCGCGTGCGCAACGGCGCATGGTTGGCATAACTGCCGTGCTCGTAGGCTCCAATGTGCGCATTCAGCAGCCAAAGCTCACCGTCTTTGACCAGGGCGTAAGCGTCTTTCAGATTCGCCCTGCCCAGGCGCACAGACTTGACCTCCGATCCGGTGAGCACCATTCCGGTTTCCAGTTTTTCTTCCAGAAAATAGTTGTGGCTGGCGGCACGGTTCACCGTGGCGTCGCGCTCACCCGATGCAACCGGGTCTCGCCGTACGTTTTTGGGCTTGTTCGATTCTGTCTGATGAAGATGGCGAGCCATAATCGTTACAGCAGGAACTCACGCGCGGTTGTCGGCAAAATTTTTATGCTAGCACAGCGCAAGAGTTCGACCTAAAGCCGTTCTTTTGCTTAGGACCAGACGGTAAGCGAAGTCGCAGGTTAGCGAAACGAACTGACCCACTCCCTGTACCGGCAATCCAGCGATTTGCTGGTGAATGGCCGGGCCTTTGGCCTGTCTCTCTGAGGGCCGCCGGCGGCGACTGGGGCCGAAGGTTGAGCGAACCGAGCTCACAGGTCAGCTACTGCGAACGGTCCCGGATATACAGGCCTTAAGCCGAACTATGGGGCAAACACTAAATCTGGTTATGGAGGCACTTGAGTGTATAATTTCGGTTTCCCGACGAGTCTGGCGCTGCATCCGACGGCAGGAGGTGTGGTGTTGACTCTGGCGGTAGCACGGGTATCAAGGATTCTATGAGAAGCCTAAGTCGATCTTTTTCAATCATCCTCATTCTTTTTTCCTGCGGCTTTGCCACTGCTGAATCTCCCAAAGCACTTTTGAACAAGGGAATTCGGGCCGAGTCGCGCCAGGATTACGAAGCCGCGTATGAATACTACAGACAAGCGTACGAAAAACGACCGGACGACCTGAAATATCGAGTGCCGTTTGAGCGCACGCGTTTTCTCGCCGCCGCCTCCAAAGTGAGGCGCGGCCAGAAGCTGCGCGACCAGGGCAACTTTATGGAGGCGCTGAAGCAATTTGGCCAGGCCGTCGAAATCGATCCCAGCAACGATCTGGCGCAACAGGAAATCCGCCGCACGCAGGACATGATGAAGCGCCAGGCGAACCCGCCGGAAGGCGCCAAACCGGAGTCCGCAGCGCCGCCGGAAGAAGAAGATACGCTGCGCCAACGCCTTGAGCGCGCCGGAGGCCCGGTCCAGCTCACCGATATTTCCCCGGTGCCCATCACCATCAAGGCCAACAATGATTCCAAAGCCATTTACGAGACCATCGGCAAGATCGCCGGAATCAACGTACTGTTTGATCCGGACTACACCTCGCGGAGGCTTCCAGTGGATTTGCAGGGCGTCACCCTGCAGCAGGCGCTGGACATCGTGGCCCTGGAATCGCGCACCTTCTGGCGTCCGGTAACACCGAACACCATCTTTGTTGCCGCCGACAACACCGGCAAGCGCCGCGAACTGGAACAAAGCGTCATTAAAACTTTTTATCTCGGCAATGTGGCCACGGCAACTGACCTTCAGGATGTTGTCAACGCCATTCGCGCCATTCTCGAAGTGGCGCGCATCCAGCAGGTACCTTCGCAGAATGCCATTGTCGTCCGCGGCACGCCCGATCAGCTCGCCCTCGCCCAGAAGATGATTGATGACATCGACAAATCCAAGCCGGAGGTCATCATTGACGTGGTGGTGGCGCAGGTACGGCACGATAAAGTCCGCCAGATGGGTATCCTGCCACCGCAAAATGCCACCATTGCTCTGCAAGGCTCGAACGTCACGACCACCACCAGCGGAAGCGGGAGCGGAAGCGGCACTGGCGGGGGTACGACTACTACGACTACAGGAAGCGGCAGCGGACTCAATTTCAACAACCTCCAGCACCTGAACTCAACCAATTACGCAGTCAGCATCGATCCTTTACATGTGCAATTATTGTTTAACGATTCCAATACCAAGATCCTGGAGAATCCGCAGATCCGCTCCGCCGACGGTCTCAAGGCAAGTCTGAAAGTCGGCGACCGCATTCCTATCGCCACCGGTTCGTTCGGAACGCCGCTGGGCATCGGCGCCGGCGTGGGCGCGCTGGGTGTGAATACGCAGTTTCAATATCTCGACGTCGGCGTGAACATTGACATTACTCCACACGTGCATCCTGACGGCGAAATCAGTTTGAAGGTCACGCTGGAAATTTCCAACCAGACCGGAACCTCAACGATTGGCGGCATCAGCCAGCCGATCATCAGCCGCCGCGGCGTTGATCATGAAATCCGCCTCAAGGATGGCGAGATGAACCTGCTGGGCGGAATCCTTGAGGACCAGATCACTTACAACACAGCCGGAACTCCGGGTCTCTCCAAGATTCCTCTGCTGAAATATCTGTTCTCGCAGGAAGACAAAGAACGCCACACCAACGAAGTGGTGTTTCTGCTTGTTCCGCACATTGTTCGCGGCAGAATGTTGTCGCCGCTGAATATGAAAGCCTTCGACGTGGGCACCGGTACCGGAATCGACCTGCGCATGGCAGAAAAGCCGGGCCCGAAGCCGGAAGTGAAACCGATGTCGTACGCTCCGCCGCAGCCACAACCATCGTCGTCCTATCTGCCGCCGCAGCAACAGGCGCCCACTCAGCCGCAACCGGCATTTCAGCCACCTCCGCAGCCGACGCCCGCGCAGCCGCAACCGGCATTCCAGCCGCCTCCACAGCCGACGCCCGCGCAGCCAACCATCACTACGCAGCCGGATACAGGCGGTCCGGGGAAACCTTCTCCGGGAACGCCGTCCAATCCGTCATCGCCAGGCGGGGGGATGAGTCTGCGTCTTGATCCTGCTTCGGTAGCCCCAACCGTGGGTAATACCTTCAACGTGAACGTGGCCGTGGGAGGAGCGCAGGACGTTTCCGCGATGACGTTGCAAATTACTTACGATCCCAAGGTCTTGCAGTTCGCGCAGGTCACCAGCGGTGAGTTTCTTGGCCGCGACGGCCAGCCGGTCCCGCTGGTTCATCGCAATGATCCCAATTCAGGAACATTGACTGTTTCTGCCCAGCGTCCGCCCGGCACGCCGGGAATGTCCGGCGACGGAGTGGTGTTCAACCTGATGTTCACCGCCAAAGCCAAGGGGACATCGGGAATCATTATTACCACCCCTAGCGCGCGCAACAGCCAGAATCAGCCCGTGGCGGCGCAGCCTTCGCAGGCCATGGTCAACGTGAACTGAATTCTTCTATGGCCCCGGTGTTCGGTAAAATATAGGTAGAGATGAATTGCAGGTTGTTGTTAATTCAGCTCCGCGGGGAGCGCCAGAGCGTTAGTTCAGGGCGGAAGAGTCCAATCCGGACTACCGGCCAGCGCGGCGTGACCTTGCTGGAACTGGTTGTCGCTATTGCCATTCTGTTGATCCTGATGGGAGCAGCAGTTCCCATCGCTCGCCTGTCCGTGAAGCGGCAACGAGAGACTGAGCTGCGGCGCGATCTTTGGGAGATGCGCGCGGCCATTGACCGCTATAAGGACGCCGCTGACCGAAATGCCTTTCGCATCAGCGTGGAGAGTCAGGGCTATCCCAAAGACCTGGATACCCTGGTCAAGGGAGAGGATGTGCAGGGCAAGAGACTGCGATTTTTGCGTCGCGTGCCGGTTGATCCGATGACGGGTAAAGATGACTGGGGACTTCGTTCCACCCAGGATGATCCGCAATCGGATTCGTGGGGCGGCCAGAACGTCTTTGATGTCTACAGCAAATCGGACGGAACTGCGCTAGACGGCACGAAGTACAAGGACTGGTAAGGCATGTTTATTAAAACCCATCACTTTGGCAGAGAATGTTTCTTCTTGCGAAGAGTGATCTCACTGCGAGAAGTCGGGGCATCGACACGCTGTCGGGGCTTCACGTTAATCGAGATGATGATCGTGATCTCGATTGTGATGATCCTGACCTCGATCGCTGTGCCCATCTACAAGACCCACGTCCTGCATGCGCGGGAAGCCGTCCTGCGTGAAGATCTTTTCACCATGCGCCAATCCATCGATCAGTACACCCAGGACAAAGTGAAAGCGCCACAGGCACTGGATGATCTGGTCAGCTCAGGATATATGCGCGCCCTTCCCAAAGACCCTTTCACTGACTCCAATCAAACCTGGGAACCGGTCATGGACGACAGTATTCAGCAATTGGGCCAGACCGAAACCGGCATCACTGACGTCCATAGCGGCTCGAAACTCACCGGCTCCGACGGCACCGCGTATAACACGTGGTAAGGGTTGCTTTTGGAGTTTACCTCGATCCCGCCGGCTGGTGAGGCAACTCATGCTCTCGACGGGCGGGAGAGAGGTCGCTACTTCTACCCGGCACTCACGGGGCCTGGACCCTGTGCTCTATCTAAATTAGGCGCGTTGGGCTCTCCCTTGTCTTTGACGAAAGGGTAGAGACGATCGACCCCAAAGCGATCAATGAAAATCAGTCTATCTCTGTAATGTGTGGTGAGGTTTTCCCAAAATGGATCAAGCGGATTTTGTTATGGAAGAGGAGGCCGATTTGCCCTGTTCAGGCCCCCCCCCGCAAATGAACTCTGGATAGCTGTGACGAGATCGCTCGCGCGCTGAGCCTGTTGCTTCAGGAGATCCATCTTTGCCTGCTTCTCACTTGAGACTACCGAATCCATCCTCCGCGCCCTGCTGTTCTTACATGATATTTGCAGCCTTGAACCGATCTCCAACGCGCGGTCAATCTCTCTTTTCAACACGCCACAACAATCGGCGAGGCGGGAGGTCCTGGCCTGCAGGAGTTCTGCATTTCTGAGAAGGCGTGTGTGGGTTTCAAAATGGCGGTCGTGATGTCGATTTCCGTTGGTCACGCGGTGCGGTGCACGAAACCAGCGGTCAATTTCCGATTTGATGGCGACCACAGCGCTGCGGCTTTTTTCCCGCGGCCGCCGGACAGGAAAGCCCAACTCCCGCTCCCATCGTTGGATCGTTCTGATCCCTCGTCCCGTATAAGCGGCAATCTCTTTCCAGGAGTTCAACACTTCAGCAGACATAAACTACCACCCTGGTGGCATGACCAGTTGTTCGCCACTGAAATTTTACCAAGATTCTGAGGCTCCCCCGTGCCTTATTTTTTGTGCTTCCAAGGGGATCGACTTCCCGGTGGGATGAAAAAACCAGTCACTCAGGTTGCCACACTGCTTCTCGCTCACCCCTGATGATTTGGCTTCTGCCTTCGAGTTGATCGAAATATCTTTAGACTCTGGCAATTATCTGAATTCCCTGTAGACTCATTGCTCAGAAAAAGGGGGACTCGGTGTTCCTACGTCTGGTTTTCGCGCTCTTGGCACTACTCTCGATGTCAACAGCCGACTCGTTTGACAAACCGCGGTTCAAGACGACGGTGAAGTTGGGTCCTGCGCACTCACGAGCCAAAACGCGCGGCAAGGTCAACTGCTATTTCTTTTTTGGTTTCATGATCAAGGAAATTGACTTGGGGGAAAAAGGCGCGGACCGGCTGTCAATTGTTCCACTTCCGCGTGAAACGGTTCCCAGATGCACACGCGCGAAAACCAGCAATGAAATGGTCATCAATCCGAACGAGTGGAGTGGGTATTTCAAAGGAGTAAAGGGCAATCTTGTGTTTTTCGATGCCGATGATGGCTGGAACGGGGGCATGGGCTTCGCAGTCTATGATTCAAAGACCGGAAAGAAGATCTTTGAAGACGCGGCGGTTGGCGAGCTGGAATTTCTTGCGGCTCAGGGCACGGAAGTCTCATTGAAATACACGCGAATCATTGATGCCAAGTGCGTCCTGCCGCAGGATCCGGCCGCGTGCTGGGCGCAAGTTCAGAACACCACCGGATTGGCAAACATTCCTATGCCAGATTGCAAACAAGGTTATGAGAAAAGTGCAGCGGATTTGGCCAAGGGCCGCTGTCAGGCGCAAAGCTCAGATACTCCACAGTGTTTTGACAAAGAAATTGGACTGGCCAGGGACCAGACCAAAGGAGCGACTTCCGTCATCGCCTATCCCGTCGAGGTGATCATAAGCTCGAAGCCGGCGATTAAACCTGTTTCCGGTGATGTCCGCTGCTGGCCCAGCGACTAGAGCAGTGAATCCTCTACACTTCGCGGACATCCAATAAAGAGGCCATTTATAATCATTTCAGCCGAATAGCTAGTCCGTGGGGGTGTCACGGCTTCGACGGAAATGCTTGCGGCCAGAAGGCATACCGGGGCGCATTCCCCCGTAAGTGGTGCAAAAACAATACATGCCAACTCTAATCAGTTTGCATACGCTGCTTAATTAACTAAGTAGCCGCCCTCCGTGGCTTTGTCTGCGGGCTGCGGAAGGGCGTCGCACAGCAGGCTGGCTTTTACGCTTCGCCTGGGCGTGAAGGCAAGACAATCAGGCTAGTGACCTGCGTTTCTTGTCCGTTCTGATCGCAGGAAGCGAATGTGGCGGGGTAACTCCCGTCGCGTGAACGCTGACTAAGTATGTAGGCTTCTGACCAGTAACATTTTCGGACGCGGGTTCAACTCCCGCCACCTCCACCAAAATCCGCACAGCGGATTTTTGGTGTCCTCCAGGGCACTTAGGGCAGCAAGCTTCCTCTAAAGCAAGTTTGGCGTTAATACATCCTGTCCCATTTGCTCGAAACCGTATGCACCGAATTCAGCGACGACAATTTGCCGATACATTTGTAGCATAATGTATACGGCTTCCATGTCCGCAGTTCACCAACAAATCGGCGAATGGCTTGGCGTTGCTCCAGCGCAGACCGAGCAGGAGCTGCTCCAAATCATTGAGCGCCGGCTCCCCACATCATCTATCAATCGTCTGCTGGCATTGGGGATCACACGAGCAGAGGTGGACGCACTCGTCATTCCTCTCAGGACTCTGCAACATCGCCGCTCACGCCGGGAGAAGCTGACGGTTGAGGAATCCGATCGCATCTTGAGGCTCATGCGCGCTCTTTCCCAGGCGGAATCGGTATATGGTTCGCGGGAACGCGCGCTCGCATGGCTTCGCAGGCCGCACGCCCGACTCAGTCAACGACCACCCTCGGAGTTGCTCAAGACCGATGCCGGAAGTCGGATCGTCGAGGAGCTGCTTATTCAGATTGACGAGGGCTTCTTCGCCTAAGCTGTCCTCCCATTCACAGATCTTGACTGCAACCAGCAATCGTTTTTTGCGCATCACCTTCGAAGGGACTATTTCGAGCAAGGAGAGC
>DATDNH010000126.1:0-9303 GCA_036518395.1 Candidatus Angelobacter sp.
CTGTGGCTCAAGATGAAGCAGGGCTTCGCTTATGTATTCAAGCATCAGGAAATGTCATCCCTGGTTTTGCTTGTGAGCATTAGCAGCTTGCTCGCCCTGCCCTACCTGGTGTTTGTGCCATATTTCGCCCGCGATGTACTGCACTCCGACGAGCGTGGACTGGGGATACTCATGGCCTGCTCCGGCATTGGCTCATTTTTTGCCGCTGGAACAATTGCTTATCTGGGTAAAGTGGCGCGCCGGGGACGGTTCGTATTTTTTGCCGGGCTGGCATTCTTTGCCTCAATCATTGCGTTCACCTTCTCGCGCTCGTTTTTTCTTTCTGGCGTGCTGCTGATGCTCGCCGGCTACTCCATGATCTTGATGGTCGCCACCATCAATATGCTTCTCCAGCATCTTTCCGACGATTACATGCGCGGACGCGTCATGAGCATCTATGCGACCGCATTTCTCGGCCTGCCGCCCATCGGCAGCCTGATCGCCGGATCATTAGCCCGCGTAATCAGCCCCCCGCACGCGATTGCCGGCATGGTCGCGGTGGCATTTGTGGGAGCGATTGCAGTCTATGGGAGCAGGAATGCGTTGCGGGCTCTGGATTAAGAATTCAACCACGGGAGACACGGAGCCTCGGAGGAATCTACTAAAACGCTTGAATTATGGATTGGTTTTCGAAAACTCTTTTGGTTTCGCCGCTTAGTGAGTTCGTGCTGTATTAGGGCGTCTGCTTTTTCTTTTCCCATCCCAAGCTCTTCTCCGTGCAAACTCCGCGACTCCGTGTCTCAGTGGTAAAGATTTTGGTTTTGGGTTTGCCTATCGAGCCGATCTCTCCCCGGCAGCCGCCCGCGTAAGTGCTGGGCGCTCTGACTGTGGCCTCTTGTGCGGCTCAGCTTCGACATGCGCTTGCGATTGCTCGCGCGCTTTGCGCGTCAGCAGTTTCCCTTTGTCTGTGGTGAGGTATCGTGCCAGCAATTTCGCCACTTGTCCCAAAAGAACAGCTTCCTGCCTGCTGAATGCGTTCAGGCGATCGCTCTCTACGTCAATCACACCCAGGACGCGCTTGGCAATCTTGATGGGCTGCACGATCTCTGACTTGGTTTCACGGAAGCACACGCGGTACGTGGGATCGATGGAGACGTCTGGGACCACTTTGGCGATGCCCGTCTGGCCCGCGGTGCCCACATTCCCAACGCCCACCGCAAAGCGGTCGCAACACGGAACTGGCCCGCGAAAAGATTGGCGAACCATCTCGTCACCTCCGGCCAGGTAAATTCCGATCCAGAAGTAGCCGCGGGCTCCATAAAGCTCCTGCACCACTCCTTGCAGCACGTCGGCAGCCTTTGCTTTGGGGTTGGAGACGAGCAAAGCCTTCACAGACGAAAGCACATCACGAACGGGGCGGATTTGTTTTTTCACGTGAGATCCCTGACAAGAAAATTGTTGCTGTTATTTTAATGCAGAAGACCAGTACTTAGTAATGAGTATTTAGAAATTAGCGAAACCGAGCAGGACATTAATTCATTCCCCGTTTCATCACAAGCCAGCGCGTGCGGAACGGGCCGTCGAACGGCTTTGACGCCATGCCTGGATGCCATATAGCAGCGCGCCAACGAGAACAGCCGGCCCCCAAACCCAGATGATCTCGCTCTCCAAAACATTCCATCCGCGAGCAGAGAAGAACCCGCTGGCCCCGATCGGCGAAACATGGATAGGCGTCCAGGGCAGAAAGTAGCGCGTGCGGTCCAAGGGTGAAAAGAAGGCGACGCCTAGGCCTCCATCAGTCATCGCATCGAGCACGCCATGCGAGGCGGTTATCACGAACAGCAACAGAATCAGTTTCCAGCGGTGACCAGCGGCGGAGCGCAACCGTGCAGCCATCACACCGGCGACCACTGCGGCAAACAATAACGAATGCGTCATGCCGCGGTGGCCCCACAGGTCGCCATAGCGTATGCCCACGCTGAAACCGAGGATATCCACATCAGGAAGGATCGAGCAGAGGACCGCCAGATACCAGAAACGCCAATCTTTGCGCCAGTCAGCTTGTCCCGCCTGACCCAGGCTCCCGGCCACCAGCGCGTGAGTGAAAACAGTAGGCAAAAGAAATCAGCTTTTGGCTTTTAGCTCTTAGCTCTTGGCCAAGCCACCCCCAGCCGGGTAGATCCTCTTCCGCCAAGGGCCAAAGCTAAGGGCCAAGGGCTTCTTCAAATTATTCAATTACTCAATTCTCGACTTCCAACAATTCGTCAGTAGCGACGATGGTCTCGAGCCTCTCCTCATCTTCATTCATGAACGCAAACGCTTCCTGCGGCACGCTGGACATCCACACTGGAGCAAAGGACAGCCGGTGCAACGGCGTCGGTCCATGCTCGCGCAGCGCAGCCAGATGCTTCGGTGAGCGATAGCCTTTGTTTGAAGCCAAATCATATTGCGGATACACCGGGTCCCACAGGCGGACCATCGCATCGCGTTCCACTTTGGCAATGATGGAAGCAGCGGCGATCGAAGCCGAGAGCGCGTCGCCGTGGATGATATTGGTTTGCGGACATTCCCAGTTCACCCGCACCGCGTCGATCAGCAGGTGGTCAGGAGCAGGAATAAGCTGGGCAATGGCCTCCCGCATGGCCAGCAACGACGCGTGATAAATATTGAGCTGATCGATGCGCGCCACATCCACCGCCGCAATGGCATAGGCGACGGCGTGTTCCTTGATGCGCTCCGCCAGCTTCTCCCGCGTAGACGCATCGAGCAGCTTGGAATCGCGCAGCCCGCGAATGCGATAGTCAGGCTCAAGAATCACCGCGGCGGCGACGACGGGGCCAAACAGAGAGCCGCGCCCTACCTCGTCCACTCCGGCAATCAGCTTCGCCCCCTCACCCCACGCCAGCTTTTCATATTTCAGCGTGCACTTGAGGCGCTTGAGCAACCGCATTTTCAGCGTGCCCTTGGAATAGGGCAATGCAGTCTTTGGATTAATAGGAACAGGAGCTTTTCTCTTCTTCCTTTTGCGGACGGCGGGAGACATCTACCAAAATCTACCACGGAGGAGAAAGAATTTTCTTGTTTTTGATTGTTGATGTTTGATTTTTGAATCCGCTGGCTCGTGCACGGACGAATTAGCTAAAAGCCAAGAGCTGAGAGCCAAAAGCCTTTTTCAATCAACAATCAAGAATCTGAATTCAGAACTCGATTATTCCTGAGTTTCTGCTGCTGTTTCTTCCGGCTGCGGTTCGCTGCCGTCCGAGGTCGCCGTGGCAGCCTGTGCCCGCTCGACTTCGCGCAGACGAGCAGCCTTGCCTTTGAGGTCGCGCAAATAAAACAGCTTGGCGCGACGCACACGATTCGAGCGCAGCACCTCGACCTTATCAAGCACTTTCGAGTTCAGCGGGAAGATGCGCTCCACGCCCTGGCCAAAGCTGACCTTGCGCACGGTAAAGCTGCCTTGCGGGCCATTGCGGCGCGCAATCACTGTGCCTTCAAACGCCTGCGTGCGTTCCTTGTCGCCTTCCTTGATCCGAACCTGCACGCGGACCGTATCTCCCGGTTTTATGTCCGGAATGTCTTTGCGTTGCAGCTTGGCAGCAAGTCTTTCTAAAACTGGATGCTGAGACATATTATTCTGGCTCCTTCGCCTTCTCATTACCGCCACTGTGAGCGGTGCTGGCATTCAAGCCTTGTCGAGAAGTAGTTAGTACTTAGTATTTAGTACTTAGTATTTGGTACTTGGCAAAACCGGAATCAACGGTCAGAGAACCGTCACAGCATCACGTTTTGGCTAAATACTAACTACTAATTACTAAGTACTGCCTTTCATCAAATTCTTGTCTTCCTCACTCAGCGGCTGCTTTTCCAGCAGGTCAGCGCGATTGCGCAACGTTTTCTGCAGCGCCTTCTGCCTGCGCCAGCGGCGAATCTGCTGGTGATTTCCGCCAATCAGCACTTCCGGCACCTTCATGCCGCGAAATTCCGCTGGCCGCGTATAGTGCGGGTAATCCAGCAGCCCGCCGGAAACGCAGGTGCTGTCCGGAAGCTCGCCTGCGACTTTCTGCGCCGCCGTAAAACTTTCCTGCTGCGCAGACGCTTGATTGCCCAGCGCTCCCGGCAACAGCCGCGTGATCGTGTCCACGATCACTGCCGCGCCCAGTTCACCACCGCTCAGGATGTAATCTCCAATCGAGACCTCCCGGTCGGCCAGGTTTTCTGCTACACGCTCGTCCACGCCTTCATAGCGCCCGCACAGAAGCACAATGCGATCCAGAGCTGCCAACTCCTGCGCCATTGCCTGCGTGAACATCCGGCCCTGCGGCGAGAGCAGGATCACGCTCTCCCTAACCGCATGACTGACGCGCTGCTCGCGCGGCGCCACCTGCAACGACTCCACGCAGGCAAAGATCGGCTCCGGCTTGAGCACCATGCCTTCGCCTCCGCCAAACGGACGGTCATCCACCGTCTTATGTTTGTCTGAGGTGAAGTCCCGCAGATCGTGCACTGAAATGTCAATGAGCCCGGCTTCGCGCGCCCTGCGCACGATGCCATAATCCAGTGGTCCGCGAAAAAAGTCCGGAAAAATCGTGATGATTTCGAACTTCATCAGCGAGACCCGCTAAATCCCAAATCAATCAGCCATGCCGTCAGTTGTTGTTCGCTTTTCCGATCACGCGCGATCCCGCTGCGATCACGGGGTCCCCGACGTGCGCCGCTTTTGCGCATGGCGGGGTGTAGGTCACGTGCGATCACGGCGTTTCTGTTGCTGTTTTTCTTCCGCCGTCAGCGGGGCATCCAGCTCCAGCATGCCTTCCGGCAGCTTCATTTCCAGCCGCTCCTGCTCAGGCAAAATCTTTTCAATGTACTCGGCAGCAAACGGCACCAGATATTCTTTCGCGCCTTTCACTACCAGCAGCGGCGCTTCACCTGCGCCAAACTGTACCGCCTGCACTGTTCCGATTTTCCTGCCCGCGTCGTACACCGCGCAGCCCACCAGGTCGCTCACATAAGACGCGCCCTGCTCCGGCACAGCGCGTTCGCTTCGCGGCACCTGGACTTCACACCCTGCCAGCGTTTCCGCTTCAGAGATGGAATTTACGTCCTTGAACTTGAGCACCACCTGGTCTTTATGAAACCAGTGCGCTTCCAATTCAACCTCCCGCCGGCGTCCATGCTCATCCAGAACAAAGAGCCGCTTGCGCGATGCAAACCGTTCCGGAAAATCCGTAAACAGCGCTGCCGCTACTTCGCCTTTGCGTCCCTGCGGCCGAAGCACCCTGGCGATGGTGACAAACTCATCCTCGCCTGCTGGACGCCTGCCCTCATTGGCCGAATCCGGATTATTCAATGATTTCCAGCGTGTAGCGCTTCTTCAACTTCATGCTGGCTGCGCCCAGGATGGTGCGAATGGATTTGGCCGTTCGGCCCTGTTTGCCGATGACTTTCCCCAAATCTCCTGGCGCCACACGCAGTTCCAAAACGGTGGATTGATCACCGTCCACTGCCGTCACCTGAACTTCATTGGGAGCATCTACAAGCGCCTGGGCAATCTGCTCCACTAACATCCGCATGTCCCCGCCCGGTTCTGTCATAACCGTCCTCCTGCATTGCTGGGGCCGGTATATCCGCTTTCGGTTTTACAAGGAAACCCGATCTCGCTTTTATGCCGCCGTCCCCGCCGGGGCTGGGGCTGCTGCTTCGGTCTTGGAAAGCAGCCGCCGGACCGTATCGGAGAGCTGGGCGCCTTTCGACACCCAATAGTCGATGCGGTCGCGCTTCAAATCTATAGTCGCCGGTGTGGTCCGCGGGTTATAAAGTCCCACGACCTCTACCGAACGCCCGTGGCGGGCACGTTCTTTGTCAATTACAACTACCCGATAATAAGGCTGCTTGCGCGCACCAATGCGCGACAGTCTGATCATTAACACTGATACTGGTTTCCTTTCCTGACAAAACCCAAAAGCTTGGGCAAGTGCTTATTATCTCGTAAGTTGCACGAGGATGGCAACCTCAATGACGAAGCCGCTGTGGTGCCATCCTCGGACTTGAAACTTGCAGGCGGAATCGCTACGGACTTGCCGCCACTCTCGGCGGCATCGGCGGGATCATCGACTAAAAAAACGCACATTCAAGGCGAACGATCTCGGGCTCTTTCTTTTGCAACCGGTAAATCAAGCTAAGGTTTTTGTCCCCCCTTGCAATCCAGCGCAAATAAGACTATTTTTTTGCCCTCATTGCAGGAGGTGCAAGATGCATTTTGAAAGGAACGTCAGATTCCTTGCGCTGCTTTTCGTCTGTTGTCTGTTGAGCATCGCAGCATGGCCGCAAGTCAGCACATCGCGGATTGAAGGCACAGTGGTTGATAACAGCAGCGCCGTTGTTCCCGGCGCGGCAGTCAAGGCCACGAATGAAGGCACCGGCGTCAGCTATGACGTCATAACAAGTTCTTCCGGAACTTACAGCATTCCCTCCCTAACACCGGGTTCCTACACCATCACGATCACAGCCAAAGGATTTGAAACCTTCACCACCCAGCACAATGTCCTCTCAGTGGGAGCGCCGCTGGTCGTCAACATCACGCTCAAAGTGGGTGGCGCCACAGAAGTTGTGGAGGTGCAGGGTACCTATGAGCGCATCGAAACCACTAACGCTGCGGTCAGCGACGTCATGACCCCGCAGCAGGTGAAGGAGCTGCCGCTGAATGGACGCAATCCACTCAGTCTTTTGACGCTGGAACCGGGAGTGACCCAGCGCACCACCGAGTCGGTAGGATCTGGAACACACGTCTTCGGCTCCCGCGACCGCTCCCATAACGTAACCATTGACGGCATTGATGCCAATGAGTCCACGGTTCCCAATCCTCAGAGCAACATTCAGCGCCTCAATCCTGACAACGTCCAGGAATTTCGCACAGTTACGCTCGACCCCACGGCGGAATACGGCCGCAACAGCGGCGCGAATGTAATGATTGCGATGAAATCGGGAGGCAACGCATTACACGGCGATGTGTTTTATTTCAATCGCAACACCGTGTTTAACGCCAACGAATGGTTTAACAACGCCGCTGGCCAGCCCCGACCCGACCTTAAGCTCAACCAATATGGGTTTGATGTGAACGGCCCGATTATTAAGAATAAGATGTTCTTCTCCGGAAGCTTTCAGAATAACGACATCCGGCAGACTGGCCCGATCTCAAGTGCATTCGGAATTCCTCTGGTTTACACCGCGACGGCACGATCAGGAATTTTCCGTTACGTGAAGGGAACCATCAACGGATTTACCAGCAACTCGCGCAGCCTGGTGGACGCTAATGGCAATCTGCTCCCTGGCGTGCCAGTTTGTTCAGTAAGCGTCACCACCAACTGTGTTGCCAGCTACAACATCTTTGGCAATGATCCCGCCCACATTGGAGGCGATCCTTCGGTCATGGGCTTGATCAACGGCACGCCGTTACCGAACACGTTTTCTTCCGTCGGTGACGGACTCAACACCGCCGGTTTCAACTGGAATCCCCCGACCAAGTTTACTGGACCGAATTACTTTGTTCGCGTGGACCACAATTTCAGCGAGAACGACTCGATTTTTGTCCGCTACCTGCAAAATCACTTCGACACTACCGAAGGTGACTTCCTCAACGCCCGGCCCCAAGTGTTCCCGGGATTCCCGCCGCTGGGCGAAGTTCGCCGCATTGGCAAGAATCTGGCCGTTGGCTACAGGCACGTCTTCTCCCCGAACCTGATCAACGAATTCACTACCGGGTTTAACCGATTCGCCTTTAACTTCACCTTCGGCGAGTCCAACCCGAACTTTGGCGACGCTACAAAACTACCGCCATGGAGTGATCAATGCGTGTTCGGTTCCTTCATCAACATGTCCTCGCCTCTTTGTGTCTCGCCGCATACACAGCGTGCTGTCACTGCGCCCCAATTCATCGACAACCTGAGCTGGGTGCATGGAGCGCATACCATCCGTACGGGATTCAACTTCCGCTTCTATTACCACAATGACAGCAGAGGTTTCTTCGGCAGCGGCATTCTGGCGCCAGTTGTGTTCTTCAACCAATCTCTGCGTCAGGGAGGTTTGCCTGCCGCAGCGGGAATCTCTTCTGCCGATAATGGCACGCTGCAGCAAGCGATTGTCGAGATGCTAGGCATTCCCGCCGGTATCCAGCAGGGGTTTGCTGCAGACTTCAACGCCAACACTTACAATCCAGGTCTTTATGCCACTGTCTACACGCGGGCCAGGCAGTACGACACCTACGTTCAGGACGAGTGGCACATCAGGCCCAATCTGGTCTTGAATGCCGGAGTGCGCTGGGAAATCAACCCGCCGCCTTCAGATGCAAGGCAGACCCTGGTTCCCAACAAGCCAGTCGACGGCTCGCAAGGGCCAGTCTCCTTTATAAAGGCAGATGGCTGGTACAAGAACAACAACCTGGGCTCACTCGGTCCTCGTGTGGGAATTGCCTGGTCGCCTGATCACAAAACTGCAGTCCGCGCGGGCTACGGATGGTTGTTCGATACCATCTCGACATTCCAGATCACGTCCATCGCCGGCAAGATCCCAGGCTTTATCGAGAACTGCGTCAACAACATCAGCACCGCTGGAGTCCTTTCCACTACGGCGGGCTGCAATGCGCCCAGCGGGACAAGCAACCGCATTAATCAGGGATTTCCCACCAGCGTACCCTCTCCCACGCTGACTCCATCTCAATTCGTTGCGCCGCCTGCGCAAGCTTATTTGCTGGCGCCCAGCATTGGAGCCTTTGATCCCAATCTCAAGAACCCTTCTGTCCACGAATGGGACCTCACAATTCAACGCGAGTTGCCGGGACATTTCGTGACGGAAATTGGCTACGTCGGCAAGCGCGGCACTCACCTCTACCGTGCCTACGATCTAAATCAGATCAATACCAACCAGCCGGGATTCCTGGCCGCGTTCCTCACGGCTCAGCAGAACGTCTTTAGCGGTTGCAGGCCCGATGGCAGTAACTGTCCGGTGGGCGTGACCGGAGTAGTTCCAGCCCTGTTGATGCAGTTGACGGGGAGCACGTTTGGCTCATCCAGCAGCTTCATCAACAGCAGCACCTCCGTGAACAACTTCAAACTGGACAGCATCGGCAACCTGGCTCAAAGAATCGATCAGCTCTCGGCAGCCGGCGGTGTAGGCGCAATTACCACCAGGGGATTTGCGGCAAACTATTTCCGTCCTAATCCCCAGTTCGGGCAGATCTTCTTCTTTGACTCGGGCGGCGACTCCTACTATCACGGCGGGTTTATCGCCGTTCGGCGGCGCTTTGAAAAGGGCCTGGACTTCGGCTTT
>DATDNH010000127.1:0-5290 GCA_036518395.1 Candidatus Angelobacter sp.
GTCGCGGGATTGCCTTCTGCTGATCGCTTGTCCATTCTCGGCATGTTCGACGGAATAACGGTGGGCAAACTGGCACATCTGGCCGATCTTGCTGGTGGAAGTGATCTGGTGGAGCACCTTCCGGCGGATGTGCAGAAAGGACTTCAAACCCTCAACAAGCTTTCCTTGGAAGCTCTCACAATTCAACTAGGGAAGGGATTTGCAGTAAACGGAATTGGGATCGCCGTCGGGCTTCCCAGCATCAATACGACAGTGTTACCTGGCTTCGCCCTGCAAAAGTTGCTGGCGAACTTCAGTATCAGCCAGCCATTTGCAGCCGATCGATCTCTCTCTGTCACTCTGGAAGCAGGTGTTGAATTTCTGGGCGCGCCATTTGACATGGCATTGACTCTTCCGGAGGTTGCGGGTGTTGCGCGGCTCACAGGCAACGCGACTCTGCCCCTTAACGCTGTATTCAACAAACTTAGCTTGCCCGCGCCGCCAGACTTGACCATCAATGAAATGCAGTTTGCCGCGAGCAAGAACGGCTCTTTCTCCTTTGCCGCTCGCATGGCGGAAAAACCTTCATGGACGCTCGATCTTGGTCCCGTCCCGGTCGTGGTATCTGACGTTACGGTGCTCGCGAGCCAAGCCCAGGGCGCTCCAGCCAGCGGCAGCTTCAGCGGCCAGGTCTCGCTGGGCAGTGAATTGGACTTAGCATTCGCATACCAAACGCCCGGCGACTTTATTCTGCGTGCCGACCTGCCGGAAGTGCGGCTTTCGCAGTTGATTAGCAAATTGAGCAATCAGCCCGTCAAACTTCCCGGCAGCTTCGACCTCGACTTCACTGACAGCACAGTACTCATTCGAAAATCAGGAAGCGGCCTTGTGTTTCTCTTCGCCACCACCATGAAAGACCTGGGGACGGTGGCCTTTGAGGCCCGCCGCACTAGCACCGCGCAAAATACCTGGGGCTTCGCCGCCGGTGTTGATCTCAATAACATCCATCTCTCGACTTTGCCGGGATTGGGCGCACTTAAGCCCTTCGAAGACTTCTTTACCTTGCACGAGTTGATGATCGTCGTCTCCTCGTTCGAAGATCCGGGGTTCGTCTTTCCCAGCCTGGCAGAATTCAACAGTCCCATCATTCGCGCCGGCAATCTCAAGCTTCCCGCTCAGGCTGGCGGCATTGTTCCGGGTTTTAATGCCTACGCGCGCTGGACTCTAGATACTTCGAAGCGCGAGCACAAAATGCTGCAGAAGTTCTTGGGGCTCGATCCAAGTCTGGGAATCACACTGCAAGTCGGCTTCGATCCCTCCAAGGAAAGCCGGCTCTACGTAAGTTACAGCACCACAATTCAAGGACTTCCATTCGATTGCAAGTTTGGCGGCCAGATCAGCTCCGGCCAGGTTGGCTTGTTCCTGACCGGAACTTTGAAAGCCAAAATCCAGGGACATCTGACCCAGTTCGACGTTACAGCCCTGTTTGTTCCCACGGGCATGTTCATTTCCGGCGACATGGTCGGCTCCATCACCTTTGAAGGTATTACATTGTCCAATCTCGCGATCGTAATCGGCGTCGATTGGGAAGGAATTCCCAGTTTGGGAGTGGCCGCAACTCTGACGGTGAGCCACTTCCAGTCGTCTCTGGCGGTATTTTTCGACAGCACGGAACCTTCCCGCAGCATGCTGGCGGGATCGTTGAGCGACCTCAGCCTGAAAGATGTGGTTGATACTTTCGCCGGCAAGGTTGTGCCGTCATCCGTGGACCCTGTTCTGGGAGAAGTGGCGCTCGTTGGCACCAGTGAATTCACCATCCCCGCAGACGTGGCCGCTGCGCTCGACAAAATGCAGATTGATGTGGTGTCCGCTGCATTTTCCAAAGCAGGGGCTTCCATACCTTCCATCGCATCGCAGGTGCTGTTGGTTGCTGGTAAGCCGGGACAGAGCTGGTTCATCACCAACATGGCCAACTTGTTCCATTACGAACTGGTCAGGATGGGCAATTCCATCCGTGTGCGCCTGAATCCGCAGTTTTTCCTGGTGCCGCAAACCACGTTTCTTGGCGCTCTGCAGTTTAATCAAGGAACCTTTATCAATACCGCCATTCAGGTGCTCTCGTTTCACGCCATGGTGAAAATTCTGGTGATGCCGAGCCAGGGCGTCTCTGTAGATGGCGCCATGAGCCGGGTTGTCATCGGGACGGAAGCGCTCTTCAGCATTGAATCGGCAGATGGAAAGCAGGGGCCTCGCGTCTCAGCCGCCACCTTCAATCAGCCATCAATGAAAGATGCCACCTTGCGCGGCCCGCACTTCCTCATTGATGGCCGTCTGAACCTGCTGGGATTGACTCTTCAGACCTATGTCAACCTCACCTCCAAGGGCTTCATCTTCGCCATCAAAGACACTCCCTGGGCCGGACTCAGTTACGACATGCGGGGCCATTTCAACGGCCCCAGCAACATGGGCGCCGGCGGCTCAGTCATCGTGGGCGTGAAACAGGGAATGGTAGATTTTGGCCGTCTAGGCAAAGTCAATCTCAATGCTGATGTCAATGGAAACCTGGACGTTGGTGTTGAAGGCCGCAAAATCTGGGCCAGGTTTGGTGGTGGCTTCGAATTTGGCGGTGAACATTTATCTCTGCCCACTCTGGACCTCGATGTCACGACCAAAGCGCTTGTCACATTGCCGGGCAAAGTTGCCGAATTGGCTGAGATTGCCATCAAGGCCGCCCTTGACGATGCTTCACGCTGGGCGCGCTGGATCGGCGACAAGACGGTCACCGGCGTTACCGATATGGGAAATGAGCTCAAGACGTTTTTTGGAGTCACAAGTCCGAAGATGGCCGCGCAACTGATGAAGACGGCAAAGCAGGACACCACGGTAATTGCCAACACCTTGAGCAAGACGTATCAGCAGGGAGCGGACGGGATCGCTTCCGCCATGCAATATGCCGGCTACGGCGTGGATGAGGTCGGGAATGCGCTGCGTGGAATTGGTGTGACCAGCGCGATAGCCATTGCGAGTGCGCTGAAATCAGCGGGCTACACGGTGAATGAGGTCGGCGGTTACATCAAGGACGCATTCCACACGGGACCAGCGGAGTTGAAGAACCTGCTGGAGCAGGCGCACTTCCCAACAAATCAAATTCAAGGTTACTTCAACAGTCTGGGCGGCGATTTCAAGAAAGCATTTGACACCGTCGGTGATACGGCAAAAAAGGGGGTGGACACTGTGTCCGATACCGCCAAGAAGGCTGCCGGCGCGGCAGCCGGCGCTGGCAAGAAAGCCGCCGACACCGTCGCTGATACCGCAAAAAAAGCAGGCTCCCAAATCTCAGACACCGGAAGCAAAATCGGAAAAGGAATAAAGAAATTATTCGGACGGTAGTTCCGAATAACCCGATTCTCTGCTCATCGCGGTAATGTATCTTTGGCTGAGTGCTGACCGATGGTTTACGAAAGATGCAAGACCCACAATGTGTAGCTGGCAATCTCATGCATCACCGCTTCGTTTCGTTTGGTGAATGACATTGGTTTGGAGTTGGGACGAGGAGCGCCGTATACCGTCACACCTTCGCGCGACAGCATGCTTTTGATTCGAAAGATGTGGTATCCGTCACTCACGGCAAGGCAGGTGTTCATATGGTTTGCGCGCATGATGGTGCTGACGCGGCGCGCCGACTCGGCAGTATCGGGGCTCTGCGTTTCAGCAATCAGGTGGTCGTCCGGTATGCCTATCGACTTCAGGTAATCCCTGCCGACCTCGCCTTCGCTGAACTTGGGGTCTGCTCCCGGACCGCCGGTAGCAATGATGACCGGCGCCAGGCCCTTGCGGTAGAGCTCGGCAGCGTGGTCGAGCCGCGCCTTGAATACCGGCGACGGTTTTCCAACATATTCCGCCGCCCCGAACACCACAATGACGTCCGCTTTTCGTGATTCATCTCTCCCGGACTGCCTCACAATACGAATGTAGACGCCGGCCACGTAGGCGATGACCACCACCAGCAGGAACAGCAAAATTTTCCAAAACTTAATCAATTCATAAACTCAGCCAGTTCACCCTCAGGAATGGCGCCATGGCGCAGAATTGTCGGATGATAGGGATCGCTCATATCAATAATGGTAGACGCAACATCACGTGGGCTGGTGCCACCGTCCACGATCAGGCTGATGCGACTGCCAAGCTGTTCACGCACTCCTGCCGCCGTCGTGCATTCGCTTTCTCCGCTTACGTTGGCGGAAGTCGCTGTAATTGGCACGCCGGCAGCACGAATCACCTCCACAGGAATGCGTGCGGCGGGAACGCGCAACGCCACATTGCCCGTATTTGCCGTGACCTTCAGAGGCAGGCGCGACGACGCTTTGACGATAATGGTCAATGGTCCCGGCCAGTACTTGCGCGTGATGTCATAAAAAACATCAGGTAGGGGACGCGCCAGGTACTCGGCCTGTTCCACGCTTTCAATGAGCAACGACAGAGGCTTGTGACGGCTGCGGGACTTCACGTCGTATACCAGGTCCACCGCGCGCAGATTCAACGGATCGGCCGCCAGACCGTAGAACGTGTCCGTAGGCATGCCTACCACATGGCCGGCCTTGATTCGGTCAGCCACGTAGGAGACCAGACGCATGTCCGGCGTTTCAGGATTGATTCTTATGACTTCCGCAGGCAAACTTGGCTCCTGTCTCTGAAATGCGCAAAGCTACCACATTCCCGCAGCCTTTCTCAACTCGCGCGCTATCAGCCAGTTAGCCGAACGAGCTACCAACCGTCCAGTCACCAACTTCCTCCCCAGGCCTGAACGACAGTAACGCTCGAACCCGCGGCAAATCGCGGTATGCTTGCACCACTTAACCGAAGGAGTTGTTGTATGCCTACGAGCATCATTCACCGTGCTGTGACCGCGGCTTTAGTGTTCTGCAGTCTGGGTCTGTTCGCGCAATCCAAGCCGGCCGCAGTGTACAAACCGGCGCCAACTCTTCCCCTTCAACTGAATTTAACTCTGAGCGATCTGACTCGGGTGGCTTCGGCCACCAATCAGGACCTCGGCCAGCTACATCAGGGAAGACTTCATTGGGTCGCATTCTGGCGCAGGGACAGCGCCCATCGAGCGCAGATTTCAGCTGCGTTGCGCCGCAACCTTCAATTTGCCGTCCCTAATTTGATTCACGACGCGCAGGTGTCTGGTGGAAGCATTTCTACAACATTCAAGTTATATAGAGACCTCAGCGTGGTTGCTGAGTCGCTGGATTCGCTGCTCCCGCCCGGTTCGCGCGACGGCCATGACGTGGCGGCTTTGAACAATGAT
>DATDNH010000128.1:0-18209 GCA_036518395.1 Candidatus Angelobacter sp.
CCAACTCCGCCAGGCATTTCTGGACGCGCAGGACTACGACCAGAAAATGGCCGCGTATGAAAAGAAGAAATCAGCCGGCGAGGAAAACAAAGATAAAGATAAGGACAAAGAAAAAGCTGGCGGCGCTGGAGCTCCGCCCAAGCGTGACCTGAAGCTGGAAGCACTGTTGCCGTATTTGCACCAACAGAAACCGGTGGTCGTGGCGGCGGAGGAGCCCAACGACCTGCTCACCGTCGTCGATCTGGCCCGCGAGTTTCATCTCAAGGTGATCCTCAATCACCTGGGCCATTCCGCCAGCCTGCTGGACAAAGTTGCCGCTACAGGTTTTCCTGTAATCGTGGGCCCAATCTACGAACAGCCGAAGGACCCCGAGCGCTATGACGCTGTTTACAAGCTGCCGGCAGAAATGGCGAAGCGCGGCATCAAGATCGCGTTTGCTTCTTATGAGGCGCACAACTCGCGCAATCTGCCGTATGCTGCCGGATATGCCGTGGGCTTTGGTCTTCCGCATGATGAAGCCCTCAAGGCGATCACCCTCAATCCTGCGCAGATGTGGGGCGTCGACGATCGTCTCGGTTCGCTCGACACCGGCAAGATGGCGAATGTGGTCGTGGCCAATGGCGATCCGCTGGACGTGAAGACCGACGTGAAGCACGTCTTCATCAACGGTGAAGAGATTCCGCTGGTGAGTAAACAGACGGAGCTTAGGGACCAGTATTGGTAGTTGATTTTATCCTGAGCGAAGGATCCCTATTTCTACAAGAATGTCTCGGGGCGCAGGCCCGGAAACAGCATGTGAGCGCGTGGGCTCCTCTTCCGCTGCGCGGCATCGGGATAAACTAAAATCGGAATCATGCCCGAGCTAGGCAAATTCCTGGTGCTGATTGGCGGCATCATCGTAGTGCTTGGCCTGGTGCTGCTGCTCGCGGGAAAATTCAATCTCCCTCTCGGCCGCCTGCCGGGAGATATTGTTTATCGCGGCAAGAACACAACTTTCTATTTCCCGCTTGCAACTTCGATTATTCTGAGCGTGATACTCTCTCTGATCTTCTGGTTTATAGGCAGGAGCCGCCGCTAATGTCTCGGGCTTTTGAGTTTACCTCGAATCCCGCCCTTTCTCGAAAAGTGTTCAGTGCGCTTACAATCTCAGCGAAAGGGCGGGAGAGAGGTCTCTACTTCTAACCAAGTCTTCTCGGGGCATATGCCCTGAAACAGCATGTAAGCGAGTAGCGTTCCCTCTCCCGCCCTTTCGCAAGAATGCTCTGAAACTCGCGGAGTTCCAGAAGAAGGGGCGGGATCGGGATAAACTAAAATCAACGGAATGTCTTTGGGCGATCAACTCGATTTCACCTTCACCCAGGCACCGCAGCGCAGAGTGTGGCGCGTGGCCGATCTGGTCAGCGCCGTGCGAACAACCGTCGAGCGCGGCTATACCGACGTGTGGGTGGAAGGCGAGATTTCCAACTTCCGCGCCTCCGAATCCGGCCATCTCTACTTTGCTCTGAAAGATGGCGACGCGCTGTTGCGAGTGGTCATGTTTCGTTTGCAGGCACGGCTCCTGCGTTTCAAGCCGGATAACGGGATGCAGATCATTGCGCGCGGACGCGTCACCATTTATGACCAGCGCGGCGAACTTCAGCTTTCCGCCGAATTTCTCGAGCCCGTAGGAGCGGGCGCCCTGCAACTTGCATTTGAGCAGCTCAAGAACAAGCTGGCGCAGGAAGGATTATTCGAACGGGAGCGCAAGAAGCCGGTGCCGCAGTTGCCGCGCAGGATCGGCATTGTGACCTCGCCGCGCGGCGCCGCGCTGCATGACATGCTGAACGTGCTGGCGCGCCGGCATGAGAGCGTTGGCATCCTTATTTATCCGGCGCAGGTGCAGGGCGAATCGTCGTCGGCCGAGGTGTCCGCCGGAATCAAGTATTTCAATCGCATGAAGAACGTTGACGTGATCATCGTCGCGCGTGGCGGCGGATCGATTGAAGATCTGGCGGCATTCAATGATGAGCCGCTGGCGCGAACCATTGCTGCTTCCAAGCTTCCCGTGATCTCCGCTGTAGGTCATGAAACAGACTTCACTATCGCGGATTTCGTAGCTGACCTCCGCGCGCCTACGCCTTCCGCCGCCGCTGAGTTGGTGATTGAGTCCAAACACCGGCTGGCCGAGCATCTGCAACACCTGCATCATCGCTTGGCCCAGGCCACACGCTACCGTTTATCAGTTGCCGCGAGAAGATTGGGCGATCTGGCCCAACATGGCGCCTTTGCCCGCATTCAGGACGTGATTGCGCGGCGCGCGCAGCGCCTGGATGAATTGATTTATCGCATGGGGTCCACGCACCAGCGATTGCTCCATGAATACCGCCGGCGGCTGGAGATTGCGGCGGCACGCGTCCGCCACTTTGATTTTCGCCGCTCGCTGGCGATCACCCGCACCAAATTGGAATCGGGCACAGAAGCCCTGGCTCGGGCCATGCGTGCGGCGCTGGCGGCGCAGGAGGCGCGGCTGAAACAGGCGGCAGCGACCCTGGAGGCGCTTTCGCCGGTAAAGATCCTCGAGCGTGGCTACGCCCTGGTCTTTGATTCAACTGGCGCGCTGGTAAAAGATGCCGCGCGGCTCTCCCCCGGTGACGAAATCTCTGCCCGCGTAGCGAAAGGAAGCTTCAGCGCGGAAGTCAAGAAAACAAGCGAATAGCGGCAATTTCCTCTGCTGCCTCAGTTCCTCCTGCGTTGAAGGTCTTGCTGGTACTTCTGCCAATTGCTAATCGCCAATTGCTAATTGCTCCGGAATTACATAAGTATTACATTCGCGGTACTTCTCTCCTGATAGTTTTTTAATCGAAGCACATTGAACGAGGGAACGACTTGGGCTTTTTGACGAACGACCGCACGCGCACCGAACCAATCCGCACGCTTACCGCTTTTTTTATGGGCGTCTTTCATGTGGGCGCCCTGGCTGCGCCATTTTTTTTCAACTGGAAGGCCGTGCTGCTGGGCTTCTTTTTTCTCTGGCTGGCCGGAAGTCCGGGTATAGGCATTGGCTATCACCGGCTGCTTACCCATCGCGGCTTCAAGACCTATAAATGGGTGGAATATTTCCTGACCGTATGCGCCACCCTGACGCTCGAAGGTGGACCATTTTTCTGGGTGGCGGTTCATCGCGTCCACCATCAGAACACTGACAAGGAAGGCGATCCCCATTCGCCTCTCGAAGGCGGTTTCTGGTCGCACATGGGATGGATCATCACCGGCCGCACCTTGCAGAACCAGTCGCCCCTTCTTCTGCCTTATGTTCCCGACCTGCGCAAAGATAAATTCCATTGCTGGATCAGCAAATACCACTGGGTCCCGATCACCGTGCAGGGCGTGGTTATGTTTGCCATTGGCGGACTGCCTTATCTCATGTGGTGCGTCTTTTTCCGGACGGTGTGGGGATTGCATTCCACCTGGCTGGTCAACTCAGCCACGCACATGTGGGGCAAACAGCGTTTCCTGACCGGCGACCATTCCAAGAACAGCTTCTGGGTGGCAATTCTCAGCTTTGGCGAAGGCTGGCATAACAATCATCACGCCCACCCGCAATCAGCGCGCCACGGTCTACGGTGGTATGAGATTGATTTCAGCTGGTACGGAATCTGGGTCCTGCAAAAGCTGGGACTGGCCTGGGACGTGAAGCTCACCAACCTGAACAAGCTTCCGCAACGGGCGGAATCGCCCGTGAAGCAGGTTGCGTTTGGGGATTAGTTTTTGCTGTTGTAGTTTATTCCGAGTGGAGCGAGGAATCCCTACTCCCCACAGGATGTTTCAGGGGGCATGCCCAGTGAAAGCTTTGGGTTCTTAGTTCTATCGCCACCGCTGGAAGGGGACCACTACACGCTTATATGCACTCAGGGGCTTACGCCCCGAGTTATTCTTGCAGAAGTAGAGACCTCTTGCTCCGCTTCGAGGTAAACTCAAAAAACCTTCTCTGAATCCAGAATAATCGTCACCGGCCCATCATTTACCAGCTCCACATCCATCATGGCCTGGAATTCGCCGGTGGCGCAGCGCAGGCCGGCGGCGCGGATTTTCTGCACAAAATATTCATAGATCCGGCGCGCTTCTTCGGGGCGGGCTGCCGCGTCGAACGATGGACGCTTCCCGCGGCGCACATCGCCGTACAGCGTGAATTGCGAGACCACCAGCACCTCGCCGCCGATGTCCAGCACAGAAAGGTTCATCTTTCCCGCATCGTCTTCAAAGATGCGCAGCCCGGTGATTTTCTCGGCAAGATAATCGGCCGCAGCTTCGGTGTCAGATTTTCCCACGCCCAATAGAACCAGCAGACCGCGAGCAATCTCGCCCACAGGCCGGCCTTCGACCGTGACCTTGCAACGGCTGACTCGCTGCACTATTGCACGCATATCGCTGGCCGCAGCTTAGACGATCAGCCATAAAAATCCAAACCTTCACCACGGCGCCACCGGAGACAGCGAGAAATAGGATTAATCAAAACTCAGGAAGCGAAGATCCAGCAACAAAGAACAAATAAATGACAGCGTCCAGAATGCAAGTTTGAAAAATGGACTAAAATCCTAAACCGGAATGTTTCGGCCATGCTCATGGGAGCTGATGGTGATTGCAGGAGGAAATTTAGATGAAAAACTTTGAGAAGACTTTGTCTAATACAGCTTTGATCACAATCTTCGCATTTCTTATGCTGCTGGCTCCGGCTGCACTGGGCCAGCGGACAGCCTCAAACCGCACCGCTGCCGACATTTTTGCCATTTTGCCCGATGGCTCTACCGGTCCTGAAGGTCTGACCGTCGGCGCCGACGGCAACGTCTATGTGGCCACATTCGGCTTTAACGCGAGTGGCGCGGTGAGCGCTTCCGGCCAATTGTTTGTCTTCAATCCTGAAGGCCATCTCATTCGGCAGGTCAGCATTGCCGGTTCCAGCCCACACCTGCTCGGGCTGGCATTTCATCCCACGACAGGAGCGCTCCTGGTCATCGACTTTGGCGCCGGCCAGGTGTTGAATGTGAATCCCGTCACGGGAACGTCTTCAGTATTTATGACGGTCACTGGCAGCTCAGGGCTTAACGCGCTCACATTCGATCAGGCGGGAAATGTCTATGTCTCGGATTCTTTCCAAGGCATCATCTGGAAAACCGGCCCGACCGGTGGCGCAGGATCAGTCTGGGTGCAGGATCCGTTACTCACCACCACCGGCGTTCCGCCGTTCGGCGCCAATGGCGTTGAGTTCAATCATGCGCAGACCATCATGTTTGTTGCCAATACGGGAAACGATACGATCGTGCAGATTCCGGTGACCAATGGCACTCCCGGCCAACCCACCGTTTTGGTCAACAGCATCAATGGCGCGGACGGTATAGCGGTTGATGGCAATGACAATCTCTGGGTGGCGGCCAATCAGAGCGATGAGATCGTGGTAGTGAGTCCAACGGGAAAACTGATTGCCAGGCTCGGCGACTTCGAAGGCGTGGACAACACCGGCTTGCCTCACGGTCTGCTGTTTCCAGCAAGTCCGGCATTCAGCACGAATGGCGAGTTCCTGTATGTAACGAATCTTGCTCTTGACCTGCGGCTGGCAACCGGCAATCCGGCTTCCCAGACCCTCGATTCGCAATGGTGCGACCAGGTGCGGCATTACACAGTTTCGCGCGTGAGAACGCACTTCCGGCCGCTGCAATAATTGGCAAATTTCGTGATTTTGTTTTTGGGGTCACCTTCGGTTGCTTCTCCGTTCACCCTCGGTGGCCCAGTGTCTCTGCGGTCGAAACGATGTTGAAGTGCCCGCATATCATTGATTCCACTTGACTTGGTAACGGCCAACATCTCCGGCACTTAGACCTTCCAACCTTAATAAGTACTAGTGTGAGCTGATTGTTATTGCACGCACGGTTGTGGAGGACACAATGCGTAAGCTGGGGATTGCTGTTTTAATCATCGTCGTGGTGCTGGTTGCGGCCGCGCTGATTGTGCCGCACCTGGTTGATATCAACAAATATCACAACCGGGTTCAGGCAGAGCTGGAGAAAAAACTCGGGCGCCAGGTTTCGCTGGGCGAGATGCGCCTGAGCCTCTTTCCACCATCCTTTCAGGTTGCCGACCCGGTAATCGCCGAAGACAAGAGTTTCGATACCGGGCGCCCGTTCGCCACGGCGCAAAAACTCGCCGTATCAATCAAACTGTTACCGCTGTTGCATAAAGAACTCGATGTCCGTTCTCTCGAACTGGAGCGCCCCCACATCGAGCTGGTCAGGAATGCGCAGGGTGAATGGAACTTTGCCACTTTAGGCAACGCCAAGCCGGCTCCGGCGGAAACCGAGACTACGCCTGCGCAGCAGCCGTCGAATAAGACCGGCAAACAGCATGCACCGGCAACACAGACTCAGCAACCGGCGCCGCAACAGCCACAGCAGACAGCGCAACAAAATCCTCAGCCAGACGAGAGCGCAAAGAAGCCTGCAGGCGAGTTGACGCTGGCGAATCTTGAAATCACTGACGGCCAGGTGGCGATTACCGACTTACAAAAGCACGAGTCGCGCGCGGTCTACGATCACATTGATCTCAGTCTCAGCAATTTTTCTCCGGACAGTGAATTCAATGTCAAAGTGACAGCACATCTTCCGGGTCAAGGCAAACAGACCGTGGCCCTGGAAGGCAAGGGCGGTCCCATCAAGCAGGCTGACATGCTGAACACCAACTTTGATGGCACGTTGAACCTCAACCAGGTCTCGATTGCCGGAGTTGAAAAATTTCTGAATTCGCAGGCGCTGAGCGGCATCGAAGCCCAGATTTCCGGCAACGCCAAAGTAAAGAATGGCGATGGGAAAATGGCATCCAGCGGCAGCATCAAGCTGGAGAATCCCCGGATCCGCAATGTCGATGTCGGTTACCCGATCACGCTCGATTATGACGTGGCAGATGATCTGAAGACTGACGTGATCCAGATCCATCGCGGGAACATCAAGCTGGGGTCAACTCCCATCACCATTGCCGGAACCCTGAACACCAGGCCAACGCCGTCACAGATCGATATGAAATTGACGGCGTCGAACGCCTCGATTGCCGAAGCCGCGCGGCTTGCTTCGGCCTTTGGGGTGGCTTTTGGTCAGGGCATGGACGTGAAGGGCAACGTCAACGCAGATATCCAGGCGAAAGGCGCGATGGACAAGCCCAGCATGAACGGGCAGCTTTCCGCGCGCAACCTGGAAATCAGCGGCAAAGAACTGGCCCAGCCCGTGAAGGTGGATGCTATTGAGCTGGCGCTCACGCCCGATACCATTAAGTCTAATGACTTTACTGCAACAACCGGCTCGACCAGCGTATCAGTGAACTTTGCTCTTTCGCAGTACACCGCGCCCAACAGCGTGGTCAACGCCTCTCTGCGCGCCGCAAACGCGAAGGTTGGCGAGTTGCTGAACATGGCCAAAGCTTATGGAGTTTCGGCCGTAGATGGAATGAGCGGCGACGGCCTGCTTAGCCTTGATGTCCACGCGCAGGGCCCAACAAAAAATCCTGATGCCATGATCTTCAACGGTAGCGGCAAGATCCAGAATGCATCGTTGAAGATGCCATCGCTCACCAAGCCGGTGGAAATCAAAAACAGTGATCTTGCTTTCAGCCAGAACGGAGCAACGCTTCAGAATGTAGCTTTGTCCCTGGGGCAGACCAACGCCAATGGCAACGTGACGGTAAAGAATTTTGCCGCTCCACAGGTGCAATTCACGCTGAAGGCAGACAAAGTGAACGTTGCTGAATTGCAGCAGATTACCGGAGCAACGTCCGCCACGCCGAACCGCGCAGCCACAGATCAAAGTTTCTGGCGACTGGTCCCAACCGCCAACGCACAGGCGAAAAGGCCTGAGCAGCCGGCGCCAAAGCCCGCTTCTGCGCAGCCAGGCATGATCGAGAAGATGACCGGTGGCGGAACAATCGACATCGGAGCCGTCCAATACGACGACCTGCTCTTGAATAACGTTCACACCAACGTGACCCTGGATCATGGGTTGATCCAGATGAATCCGCTCACGTCGCAGCTCTATGGCGGCCAGCAAACGGGATCTGTATCTATTGATATGCGTCCGGCACAGCCGATTTATACCGTCAATCTCAAAACCGACAAGGTTGATGCCAATAAACTGATCTCGTCCGTGTCGTCAGTGAAACAGGTGCTGTACGGATTGCTGAACTCCAACGTGAATGCCACCTTCAGTTCCACCAGCGCGGAAGCAATCGCCCGTGGGCTGAATGGCAAGCTGGGCATCAATCTCACCAACGGCAAGCTGGCGAACCTGGACCTGCTGCACGAACTGGCGGCAGTCGGAAAATTTGTTGGTGGACTGCCCAATGCGCCTGCAGGATTCACCAACCTTGTCCAGCTCTCCGGTGATTTCGACGTGAAAAACGGTGTGGCACAGACCAACAATCTGAAAGCGGAGATTGAGGGCGGAACGCTGGCTGCCGCAGGTTTGGTCAATCTGGTTGATAATTCGCTCAATCTGCATGTGACTGCGGTGCTGAACAACGCGCTGAGCAAGCAGGTGGGGGGAACAGGAATCGGCGGCTTCATGAATACCGCTCTGGCCAACAATGACGGTGAACTGGTCATGCCAGTGATTGTGACGGGTACGTTGCAGCATCCTCAGGTTGCGCCCGACGTGCAGCAGTTGGCGCAGATGAAGCTGCACAACCTGCTGCCGACCAGTAAGAATCCCGGCGCGCTGACCAGCGGAATCCTGGGCGCGATTACTGGGAATAATCAGGGCAAAGGCGGCATTGGAGGAATTCTGGGCACGCTGAGCGGACAGCAACAACAACAACAGCAGAACCAGCAGCAGAACAATGGAGCGGTGGGCAATAACGCGGGCCAGCAGCAAACGCCACAAAATCAGAGCCAGCCGCCACCGAATCAGAACCAGAATCCAGTGGGTGATGCGCTGAACCAACTTTTTGGGAAGAAAAAGCAGCCGAACCAGAAGCAGCAGCCGAATCCGCCAAAATGATCGCACGGGATCGCCGTGATCGCGCGGGAGCGCACGTGATCTAAAAAATCGAACGCACCACGGAGGCACCGAGACGCGGAGAAACAGGTCTCAAGGAGAATCAAGGAGCTAGACCAGCTCGCGCGCGATCCCGCTGCGACCGACCGCGCGCGATCACGCGCCGATTACTCGCCCCATCCACCACCCCCCGGGGACTCGATTCTGATGCGATCGCCTTTTTTGAGGCGAACGCTTGCCTTGCCCGGCAGAGATTCTTCGCTGCCACCGTGATGAAGAATCCTGGTTTTGCCGGGAGAGCCGTCTGCGCCTCCATTTAATCCATAAGGCCCGCGAGTGCGGCGGTCTGCGAGCAAAGTCACCTCGGCATCGGTCAGCAGCTCGAGTTCCCGCACGATTCCGTCGCCGCCTGTGTATCTGCCTCTTCCACCGCTGCCGTGACGCAGGGAATATCGGGTAACGCGCAGAGGATAAGCGTATTCCAGCGCCTCGGCCGGAGTATTCAGCGAATTCGTCATGTGAGTATGCACGCCACTTACGCCCGGGCGGTCAGGCCGCGCGCCCATCCCTCCGGCAATGGTCTCGTAATATGCAAACGGTTCGCCGGTGCGCGGATCCATTCCGCCAATGGTGAGATTGTTCATGGTCCCGGAAGAGCCTGCTGGCACGCGCTCCGGCATGGCCTCGGCCAGCGCGCGCAGCAGCACATCCACAATGCGCTGCGAGGTTTCCACGTTGCCGCCAGCTACCGCAGCCGGTGGACGCGAGTTCACCACGGTGCCAATCGGAGCGATCAGTCGCACCGGACGCATCAATCCCGCCGTGGCCGGAACATCTTCCGCCAGCAAGCAGCGGAAGACATAGAAGCAGGCGGAGTAAGTGATGGCTTCCACGGCGTTGATGCTGCCGGCGACCTGCGGCGAGCTGCCGGTGAAATCCACAATCACCGGAGGCTTTTTGCCGCCACCCGGCTGGAATGTCAAAGTGACAGCAATGCGCACCGGGCCTGAGCCCGCGCCATCGTCATCCAGGAAATCTTCCGCTGTGTAGCGACCGCCTGGCACTCTGGCCAGGAAGGCGCGCATGATCTTTTCCGAATAATCCTGGAGTCCCTGCATTACCTTGCGAACACGAGGAAAGCCGTAGCGCTCCACGATCTCGTGCAGCCGCGCCGCGCCGGTGTGGCAGGCCGCGATTTGGGCGTTCAGGTCGCCCTGGCGCTCTTCGGGCGTACGCACATTGTTCAGGAGCAAACGCAATACGTCCTGCTGGACGCGCCCGCTTTCCACCAGTTTGATCGGCGGGATGCGCACTCCCTCCTGGTAGATTTCGCGGCAAATTCCCATGGAGCCCGCGTAAGCGCCTCCGACATCGGCATGGTGAGCGCGCGAGGCCACATAAAAAGATGGCTTGCCGGATTTCTTCCCTTTGAGAAATACCGGAGCGACCAGCGTGATGTCCGGCAGATGGGTTCCACCGCAGAATGGATCGTTCAGGATGGCCACATCGCCGGGACCGAGCTGCAACTTCTCCACTGCCGCGCGAACTGACATGGGCATGGAACCGAGATGCACGGGCATGTGATCGCCCATGGCGAGGACCTCTCCCGCGCCATCAAAGACTGCGCAGGAATAGTCGCGGCGCTCTTTGATGTTGGGAGAAAACGCAGTCCGCCGCAGCGCCGCTCCCATCTCCTCGGCGATGGAGTGGAAGATATTCTTAAAAATCTCGAGTTCGACTGGGTCCATGAAAAGTCGGTAGTCAGGTAAGTTGCTAACTTAACAAATATGCAAATTCCGCTGCTGTTCTAATCTGGCGGAGGCATGGTATCACTCGGGATCAATACTGACTTCTGGGGATCAGCAGGATTATAGCGGACGAAAATCTTTCTTTTCCGCCAGGGAGCTGCCAGTTTCAACGCGCCATCAGAACTGCTTCGGCTTTCAGGAAATGTATACTGCCCCGAATAGAATTCACTATTCACTTCGTATGAATAGAAAATCTCGGCGAAATAACATTCATTGAAATATTTGGCGCTAGTCTGCTCAACCGTTCCGGCGACGATCGGCCAATTCCGGGCGGCAACTCTTCTTCTCCAATTGATAATGGCACCCACAGCGCCTGCAATCGTGAAGGCGCAAAACATGAGCAGCCTGAAGTCGAGATAATGCACGACGGAATTGTAGTAGAGAACCGGCTTGATCTGGCTGAGATTCGGTACAGACTGTTTCGAAGGCCGGGTCAGACCTCGGCTTTGGCGTTCCAGATGTAGAGATATTCAGAATCGGCGGCGGTGGCCACGACCAAGTCGGCCTTGCGCGTCGCCCGGTTCAAGGCCGAGCGGATTTTTTCTTTTGAGTCGATTTCCTTCAGCGGAATTTTGAGCGCGGAACCGTCCTTGAGCTGCTCGAGATCGTCAAGGATCTCCGTCACGATCAGCTTGTGTTTGCCGTTGCGTCCATGAGGAACATCCGTCCGCAGAATGGTCTTGAAGTTCTGTTTTTTGCTGCCCGGCATTGGATCGTCCCTCCCCGTAAACGTAACGTTAAAGTATAAGTATCGTAACATTATTTTGTTGCATGCGAAAAGTAAAAAGTTGCTAAGGCCCAGAAAAGCAGTTAAATACAAGTCCTGCAACAATTTACGAACGATAAAATACTGCTTATCCACCCTTTTAAAGAGTCTCCCCGTATGAATCCGACGCTGCTAGGCTTGGAATTGGTGAAGTCATGAAGCAACAATCCAATGGCAGGTTTCAGCGGATATCGCGCAGAGAATTAAAACGTGTCCTGTCGCGGCTCCAGCAGCCTGACCGAAAATCCGCGCTCAAAGAAAAGCAGGTTGAAAAGCGAGAACCATACTCCGTGCGCGATTACAAATGAGTTAGGGAAAGCTGATTTTTCGCCGGCAAGGGAATTACCATATGGCAAAGAAAGGCCGTTCGGGGAACTCGGGAAAGTCCAAGCTCGACCTGTCAAAGGACCTGTGGATAGCCCCGCGCCTGAACCTGCGGGGAGAGAACGGAAACCGCGCGTGGGACCGTTCCGGCAATCTGCCTCCCGGTGCGGGCGCCCGTTTTCTGGAACTGGCCGATATTGCCCTGGGAATAAAAAAACCGCAGCACAAGAAAAATGGCGCCGGCCCAATAGCGCACGAGACCACGAAGAAAGAGCCGTATTCGCTGTAAGGGCATCGCTGCTTTGCTCGTCACACGGGTTTTCTGGTGGTGTTATATGTCAACTGACGTACTGAATTCGTGGAAAGAGATTGCCGCCTACACGCAGCGCGGCGTCAGGACAGTCCAGAGATGGGAGAAGGAAATGGATTTTCCCATACGCCGTCCGCACGGAAAAGACCACAGCCCTGTGATCGCGCTCAAATCCGAAATTGACTTGTGGTTTCGAATGCCGCACGGCCAGCACAACGCAAATTCAAGCCGCCGCCGCAACTTTGAAGCTCACCGTCGTCTTCTAAACAACACCAAGCTTCTGGAGACACGGACCGCGACGCTGATGAACAGCCGTGACGTTCTGTTACGAGAGATCGATCGCGCTCTGAAGCTCGCTGCGATGCTGCGCAGTGCGCGTGGAAAAACAGGCAACGGGCAATAGCTTAACGGCCAGGCAACAGGCAATAGGCAAGCAGCCCTTGGCCGTTAGCCCTTGGCCAAAACAGCACCAAAGGCAACACGTTTGCCGCTGATCACGCAGATCGACGCTGATTTCGAAAACCGTGCGGGAATCCGTAACTGCGTAACAAGCCGCGTATTTACTGGCGAAAATCGACCAACAAATCCGTAACCAAGCGCGAGCCGCTGAATCTATTCACGTCAAAGAATCCTGACCGGAGAACCATCTACTGGTTGCTTGCTCGGGCATTCGCCCTGACACAGCATCGACGCTGGTAGTGATCCCTTCTGCCGTCGGGATAAACTAAAAAAACAAAACCGTGCGGGAATCCGTAACTGCGTAACAACCCGCGTATTTATTGGCGATTTCGCATTCCCGACATGCGTAACTGCAAGGCTGGCCTCTGGCTGCTGATCCAAAACCAAACCTCCATTTCACACTGTGGGCATTCGTCCTGATGCTGTCTCAACGGACGGTAGGGAGCCCTCCGCTGTCGGGATAAACTAAAAAACAAAACTGCGCGAGAATCCGTGACAGCGTGACAACCCGCGTAAATCCGCGCAGGGCGGGATTTCGCATGGCGGCTGGCACGCCGCCAGAACAGCTCAACATTGGCGAAAAACAGCCAAGAAGGCGTGACATCAGACCCAGGCACCTGATAACAGGAAGACCGAACCCTTTGCCGCTGATCCGCGCTGATCGGCGCTGATAACACCAGGGAACAGGTAATAAAAAAAACGGGGCAAACGCCGTCAGGCCGTCAAAGTTATTGATTCTGCTGAGCAAACCTCCTGACGAAGTGCCTGACGGCACGGGATTCCTGACGTCAGAGGACATCAGCATTCAGCAGATAATGATGGGTGTTAACCAGGCGGTGAACAGTGAAAAAACACCGTCTTGCCGCTCATCCGCTGAACCCATTGCAATCACAGCAGTTAAGTGGTAGCGGAAGAGGAGCGGAAGCCTTTCTATCCGCTCCTTGCCGCTACCTGATCCAACCCCGACCGGGCACACTTCACCTGCTGCATCCTTGCGCTCCTCGGGCCAGCGCAAGGACACGAATGAGGGGAGCACTTGGCAATTAGCCCACCACGGCGGGTCTGCGACAATTTGGCAATGAGCAAGAAGCTGAAAACCAAGAGGCACAAGAGTCCCACCGCGTCCGCCACTCACGCCGAGAGGAAGAAGCTTGAGATTCTTCCTCAGCCCACACACTACACTACATGCTTCGCTCAGAATGACAGCCGTGGTGCTGCGGTCCATTTAGCGCAGCACTCAGGTTTATTTAGTTGTCAAAGAACAAGTACCACAAGCTGTTGGCCCCTGAGGGCACAGCCACCCGAACAGCAGATCCTTCAACCTGCCCAGGATTTCGGATGGCGACTGAACGATCACCCCGCCACACGCCGCCATACCGCGTCAAGAATTACATGGGGCGGGAGGGTTTGGGAAGAGGATAGCGTCAAAAGTACGTCATTGTGACAGCCATTTGCTGTCAAAATGCTGTCAAATTGAAAGATAAAGGCTTTGATTTCAGCAGCTTAGACTATGAAAAGGGCGTGCAAGGCGCAGGCGCGTGGACGATCTGGACGATGTGGACGAAATGGACAACCGGGGGGGTATCTGTTGCTAAACCGTGGGTACTTGCGATTAAGAAAGGCGCTGGTCCAGTTACACCTATTCCGTTTCGTCCGGGTTCCAGGTGATGGAAGCGCCGGAGCCTTCCTGAACCTGGCCTGAGAGGCCACCTTCGAAGGCATCAGGATCGCCGCCGGCCATCTGGATTTTGCGGCGCTGGACTTCACGGATCTGCTTGAGGATCGCTGCTTCGGCTTCCAGGTACTGCTCTTCCGTGATTTCGCCGCTATCGAGCTGCACCTGCAACAGCAGAAGCTGTTCCTTCAGCGGGGTATCATCGGTCCACTGCTCTTCGGCCACTTTGAGCAGGGTGCGCATGATGAAATTGAAGCCGCTGAAGGGCGCCAGCAGCAGATCGTCAATGAGCAGCATCAGCTTGCGCCGCCTCTCTCCAGCTTGAGCCGGATGTTCACGAAGTTGTAAGGCGGCCACGGCCCCGTGTACTTGAAATTCAGGCGGTCGCCGAATTTCTGCGCGACTTTGTTCACCGCCGCATCAAATTCCATCTCGCGTTCTTTCTGGATGAGGAAGGCGGCGTTCAGGATCATCTTGTCGCCAATGGGTTTGTTATCGCGCGAAGCCACGCACACGCTGCGCAACCCGTCATAGATCTCTCGCACGTAGTTGGCGGCCAGTTCGGCCAGCGCCTTGTCAATCATGCGGCCAAGCTGCATGCGGGCAAAATAAGTGGACTGCAGGTGCTTGCGCGTAAGCTCCTGGTGAAAGCGATGAATCTCCTCGTGATTGCGCTGAAGTTCCTCGATAATGCGGTCGCGGTCCCATGTAACCTTGAGCCCGAACTCCAGCTTGCCCGTCATCTGTTTCAATACATCTTTAAGCGAGGGATAAATGCTTTTGAGCACCTCGCGGATATCGTCATCCGTGCGGAACACCGTGCCAAAGCTCATGGGAATGATGGTGTAATTCTTCATCACGGATTCAATGACATGTTCGTGCGCCAATGCGTTGTCGCGGGTAGGATCGTAGATGAAAACGGGCGTGCGGCTCACGACAGCGGCAATGTCGCCGTGATGCACGGTATAAACGTCTTCACTCACGCCGCCAATGCTGCTCTTGCCGAAGGTGACCGGCGCTCGCGACTCGATGACGCCGTAAACGTAGCGGCCCTCCTGCTGCTGGACGCGCGCCGGCGCCTCAGCCTTTGACGGGACCACTTGGGGTACGACGTCGAGCACTGCTGTCGGATTGTTGTCTATTCTGGCCGTCGCCCTGCGCGTTGCTGTCTTTCTCTCCGCTGTTTTTCTGGTTGGACTCATCGTTTTTCCTCAACATATTGGCCGTCGTTGTCAGGAACTCCTCAATTTCAATAGGCTTGAACATGATCCCGATCTTCCGGGTCTCGGCCTCGTCGGCGGTTTCCTGAGTAGCATACCCTGTCAGGAGGGCCGCGGGCACCTCGGGATCACGCTTCCGGGCCGCCGTGATCACTTCAATGCCGGTGTGCTGCTCTTCCAGCGAGTAATCGCACAATACAGCATCAAAACTCTGTTGCTCAACCGCCGCAATCGCCTCACGCGATGTGCTGCAGGCAGATACTGCATATCCCTGTTGTTCCAGGATCAGGCGGTAGGTAAGCAACACAGAAGCTTCATCGTCCACCACCAGAATGCGGTATTTGCCGGCATCGTTCAAGGCTTCGCTACAGGCAAATCAATCTTGAAGACCGTGCCCTTGCCCGCTCTGCTCCTCACGGACAGCTTGCCTCCGTGATTCTGAATTATTCCTTTTACGATCCAAAGCCCCAAGCCCGTCCCCTTCTCACCCTTGGTCGTGACAAAAGGCTCAAAGATCGTGCGAATCATCTCCTGCGGCACTCCGGTTCCCGTATCGGCAATCAGGATGCGAACCCAGCCGTGAATGTCATCAGGATTCGGAAGATGCTTGGAACGAATGATGAGTTTGCCGCCATTAGGCATAGCGTCCTTGGCATTGATGACCAGATTGGAAAGCACCTGGCGTATCTGGTCGGCGGCAATGACCGCATCCGGAAGCACACCCAGGTCGCTCTGGACTTCAATGTTGGCGCGTTGGAGTTGGCGATTGAGCAACAGCAGGGTGTCTTCAATGATGATATTGACATTGACCGGCTTGACCTGTTCCGTGCTGCGATAGAGTCCCAGCATCTGGCGCACAATGCGGGCCACGCGCTCGGTTTCCGATTTGAGAATGTTATAGACCGGCGCGGCAGTGTCCGGAACGGCCCCTGCAAGCAGGTAAATGGCGTTCTTAATTGCCTCCATGGGGTTGTTGACCTCATGGGCAATCGTGGCTGCCAGCCTGCCGGTAGCGGCAAACTTTTCTATCTCCAGCATGCGGCGCTCAACCTTGAGCTGCTCCACTCTTCTCAGCGCACTGAGGTCGCGCAGCACGGTGACGGTGTAGGAAACCTGGCCGGCCTCATCAAAGATCTTGCCTGAGCGCGCATCGTATTCAATTTCCTGGCGGGCCGAGGGGCTGAACAGCCGCAGAGGCGAAGTTTCGCGCTCGGCAAACGAATACGTGAAATTACTGATGTATGCGGTGAGCTGGGTCTGGTTGCGGAACTGGGTGGCATTGCGCGGCACTTCATTGGGATCACCAAACAACTCCGACGCCAGGGGATCGACCAGCACGATCTTGGCTTCACGGTCACAGACCACAATGGGATCGCCGACGTTCTCAATGATCAGGTTGAGGCGGTCGCGGTCCTGGCGCACAACTTCTTCGGCCTCGCGCAGCTTGTCATAGTTGCTGCGCAGCTCCTGGTCAGCGCGTCTCAGGTCCGTGACGTCGCGCATCACGGTCACGGTCCCAATCTGAATGCCATCGGGGCCGTACGTGGGAGCTGAAACCGCCTCAAACAACATTTCCTCGCCTTCAATGGCGTCCACCAGCGTCAGGTCGCGATGGGCATCGGAGGCGGAAACCAGCATGGAAGAAAGCGCGGCCGAGAAGAGCAGGTTGTTCAACTCCACCGCCCGCACCAGTCCTTCAGTCATCTCATCCGGCACCCTGAAGAAGCGTTCGGCGGCTTTGTTCTGCATGATCACGCGATGCTGGGTATCGGTGAGGATCACAGGATCGGCCATGCTTTGCATGACGGTCCCCATTTGCGCGATGGTGATTTCCATATCGCGCATGCGGTTGTAGTAGTGCTCCACTTTGAACAAGCGGGAGAGATAACGGTTGGCCAGCTCAATCAGCTCGCCCAATTCGGCGATAGAGTCTTCAGAAGTATGTCGCGGCACCTCCACCACCAGGGCGGCAGTGTAAGCGCGCATGTCACAGGTGGCGCACACCTGTTCTTCCAGGCGAATTTTCTTTTCCCGGTGGAAGTTTTGCATAGCCAGACAAGTGGCCGTGCGCAGGCGGTCGGCCTCCCAGCATAGGTTGCGGTTCGCGTAAAGAATGGGATGAACGTAGACAGGCCGATTATGAAGCGCGCTCTTGTTCAGGACAGCCGGACGGGCACTGTGGAGAACGGTAACCAGCTGGTGGTCGGACATCCACAAACCGGCATTGAATTTTTCCAACTGCTGCCGCGGCCACTTCAGGGCGGCTGCCGGAGTGACATCGCCGGTATCGAAATTGACGTCCACCGCCAGGGCGCGGGGAAAGCCGAGCGCAAGAATCTCCTCGAGCAGGAGGGGAAAAATCTCCTCCGAGCGTTCCGCCTCAAGCAGACGAAGAGCTGCCGGGCGGCGCGGCTGGTTGGAGCGCCGCCCATTGATGCGTTCTGGCTGGAACCGCACTTCCGCGGTGGCCATGGTTGCCCCCACAGATTATCCAATTCGTCGACGGCGAACGGGACGTGGTTGCGGGCGCCGAGTAGTTTCTGTCGCAGGCTCTGTCGTTTCTTCCGTTGCGGCAGCGCCCTCGGCGAGCTGCGGACGCGAGACCAGGCCAGTGAGACCCACTGCATCTGCGTACTTCA
>DATDNH010000129.1:0-2487 GCA_036518395.1 Candidatus Angelobacter sp.
ATAACGAATGTCAGAAAGGGCGTTGGCGCGAAATCGCGCCAGGTCGCGGGGAATGCCTTCAGGAACAGCCGCGAATAGTTGGGCGCCAGTGAGGACTAGACAAGCGATGATTGGCACACGCATAAACACAAGAATCTAACATCATCGGTCAAGCCCGGAGCCATCACTTTCCTTCCGTCCTCACGAATTCGCGTTCATTCAATTTTGTTCTCTCCGTTCTCGCTTTCAGTGCATCAACGGGGGGGTTTGATCTTTCCTTTTCCGATTTTCTACCGAGATGGGAACTGCTCTTCTTCTGCTTTTGCAAATTCGCGTTTATTCGCGTGAATTCGCGGCTAAATGCTTTCGCAGTTGGGCTTACTGTTGCCTGACCGGATCTGCGGCCCTCTGCGAAATCTGCGGCTAATTATTTCTCGCATCCCCACTTGACCCACGCGCATCCTTTTATGTAGATTAAAGACCTTAAATGGTTCGTTCATCCCACAATTCGGCCATGGCCATGTGTATGTGCATGTGTTGTTGTATGTGTACACAGGAGCGGCCGGTGTGGCGAAGATCTTAAGTTTCAGGCAATTTTGATCATCGGGCCGCTCGAAATGAGCGGCCTTTTTGCTTTTCCTGCCGCTCTTCAGGTGGTCCCGGGAACTGAGGGACATCCGAATGTCAAAGCTGAAGCAGCCAATTGCCATCTATTACGAGCATCCTCACTGGTTTCTTCCTCTCTTTGCCGAGCTGGAACAGCGCGGGACTCCGTTTACGCGCATCAACGCCGCGCAGCACCATTTTGATCCGGCCCAACTGAACGGAGAAAGCGGCTATTCCCTGCTGTTCAATCGAATGAGCCCTTCTGCGTATCGTCGTGGCCATGGCCAGGCAATCTTTTACACGCTCTATTACCTGGCGCATCTGGAGCAGCGTGGCAGGCGCATTGTGAATGGCCAAAAAGCCTTTCGCTATGAGACCTCCAAAGCGCTCCAGCTTTCGCTGCTCGAATCGCTGGGACTTCCCTATCCGAAGAGCCGCGTCATCAACAGCTCGGCCGACGCGGTGGAGGCCTCTCGCGGGCTGCGCTTTCCCATCGTGGTAAAGCCCAACATCGGCGGCAGCGGCGCCGGAGTCACGCGATTCAACCAGCGCAAGCAACTTGAAGAAGCGGCGCACGCCAACTCCCTTGACCTGGGCCTGGACAACACCGCCCTGGTGCAGGAATACATTCCTGCCCGGGGCGGTCACATTGTGCGCGTGGAGGTCGTCGGCACCAGGTTCATCTATGGCATCAAGGTGCACCTCTCCGGAGAGACATTCGACCTCTGCCCAGCCGACATCTGCAAGACCACCAAGGGAGAAGATCTGCAACGCTCAGCCTGCCCGGTGGATGCTCCCAAAACCGGGCTGCGCGTCGAAGGCTACACACCGCCCGACGAAATCATTCACTCCGTCGAGCGCATCATGCAGGCCGCAACCATCGAGGTCGGTGGCGTGGAATACATCATCGACGATCGCGATGGTCAGCTCTACTTCTACGACATCAACGCTCTCTCCAATTTCGTGTCCGAAGGCCCGAAGGTGATTGGCTTCAATCCTTTCGTTCGCCTGGTTGACTACCTGGAACAGGAGGCTGCGTAATGCGTTACGGATATTGGCTTCCTGTATTTGGCGGCTGGCTGCGCAATGTTGAAGACGAAAACATGGAGACAAGCTGGGACTACGTGAGCCGGCTTGCCCGTCGCAGCGAAGAAATTGGCTTTGATCTCACCTTGATTGCCGAATTGAACCTGAACGACATCAAAGGGCCGGAAGCACCCTCGCTCGATGCATGGTCCACCGCGGCAGCCCTGGCTGCAGTCACGCGAACGTTGGAACTGATGGTCGCTGTGCGTCCAACGTTTCACAATCCCGCTCTTTTGGCCAAGCAGGCTGCCAACATTGATCACATCAGCGGTGGACGCCTCTCGCTGAACGTGGTTTCTTCGTGGTGGGCCGAGGAGGCGCGCAAATATGGCGTCCACTTCGACCAGCATGATGATCGCTATGCCCGCACCTCAGAGTGGCTGGACATTGTGGACCGGGCCTGGAAGACGGATCACTTCTCGGTCCAGGGCAAGTACTACCAGGTAAATGACCTGGTGCTTCAGCCCAAACCGCTCTCGCGCCCGCGTCCGGTGATCTATGCCGGTGGCGAATCCGAGGCGGCCAAGAATTTGATTTCTCAAAAGTGCGATGCCTACGTCATGCACGGTGATCCGCCGGAAAAAATTGTTGCCAAGATTCAGGATCTGTCTGCGCGGCGCAAGAAATGGGGCCTGCCGCGGATGCAGTACGGCGTTGCCGCCTACGCCATCGTGCGCGAAACCGAACGCGAAGCCCAGGATGAGCTGCGCCGCATTACCGACGTGAAGCAGAATGCCGCCGGCTATCAGAACTACCAGCAATGGCTGGCCAATACACAGCTGGAGCAGCGAGTGTCGCTGGAAGACTATTCTGTCT
>DATDNH010000130.1:0-23264 GCA_036518395.1 Candidatus Angelobacter sp.
CGGTTTCACGCCGAGAGAGTCAAATCGCGGCGCAATGCGCAGCCGCAGCACCGTGGAATGCACTTTCGGCGGCGGGGAAAATGCTCGCGGCGACAAAGTGAACAGATTTTCCACCTGCGCATAAAGCTGCGCAGTAGCGGAAAGCAGTCCGTAGTCTCGTGATCCCGGCTTTGCCGCGATGCGGTCTGCTACTTCGCGCTGCACCATGATGACCAGGGTTTCGAACTGATCATGAAACTCAAACAGGTGCAGCAGAATGTCTGAAGTGATGTAGTAGGGCAGATTGCCCAGCAGGCGCGCGCGTTCCGGTTTTTCCGGCCGGAGATCGCCCAGGGGCCCGATCGTGCGATGCAGCACGGTGCGGAAATCGATGGCCAGCACGTCGCCCTCAAGCACTTCCAGTTTGGAATCGCGCGCATATTTCATGCGCAATTGGGTTGCCAGCATGCGATCAAGCTCGATTGCGATGACCCGACCCGCCTTTTCCACCAGCAGGTCTGTGAGTGCGCCGCGGCCCGGGCCGATCTCAACCACCAGCGACTGCGAGACGTCGCCCAGCGCATCTACAATTCTCTCTGCCGCCTTGCGGTCGGTGAGGAAATTCTGTCCGAGTTTGGGTTTCTTAGGGCTGCGCAAATTGACCACGCTTCTTTCAGCCATTTAAACTTTTTATTGTCGGGAGGCCCTTTGAAGATCGTTTTTGCCGCGTCGGAATGTGTCCCCTATTCCAAGACTGGCGGCCTTGCCGATGTTGTGGGCGCGCTTCCCAGGGCGCTGGCCGAACTTGGCCATAACGTCTCCGTCTACCTTCCTAAATACAAACAGACAAAACTCGGCGAGGCAAAAACGCTTCTGCCCAGCGTCACTATCCCGTTCGACGATAAGTACCGCTTCTGCTCCATCCTGGATGGCGGCAAACACGCTGGTGTGCAATTTTACTTTATCGACTACCCACCATTCTTTAATCGCGACGCGCTGTACGGCACACCCGCAGGTGATTATCCGGACAATGCCGAGCGTTTTGCTTTGTACTCGCGCGCCGTTCTGGAGGGATCGAAAGTTCTGGGAGCCCCGGAAATCTTTCATTGTCACGACTGGCAGTCAGCGCTGGTGCCGATCCTTTTGCGCAGCAGCTACGCTGAAGACCCTGTATTCCGCAATGTGTCCGCGGTATTCACTATTCACAACATTGGATACCAGGGCACATTTCCACCAGACATTCTGCCGTTGCTCATGCTGCCGTGGGACCTTTTCACCATCGACAAGATGGAATTCTGGGGCAAAGCCAATTTTCTCAAAGGCGCAATTGCGTTCTCAGAAATGATTACAACCGTCAGCCGGAAGTACAGTCAGGAGATACAGACGCCGGAATTTGGTTTTGGGCTGGATGGTGTGCTGCGCGAGCGATCAGGCAGGGTGACGGGAATTCTTAATGGCGTAGACTACGGCGAGTGGAGCCCGGAAAACGATAAGTTCATCGCCCAGCGCTATTCTGCTGAGAACCTGGAAGGCAAGCAGGCTTGCAAGCGCGACTTGTTGCAACAGTTTGGGATTGCTGCGGCCGATCGGGACCTGCCGGTGATTGGAATCATCTCCCGTTTTGCGGCGCAGAAAGGATTTGATCTAATCGCGGAGATCGCGAGCGAGCTGGCGCGGCTGCCGCTGATTGTCACCGTGCTCGGAAGCGGCGACAGGCCTTATGAGGAGCTCTTCCGCAAGTTGAACAAACAGTATCCGGAAAAATTCGCCGTCAAAATTGCTTATGACAATGCGTTGGCGCACAAGATTGAGGCTGGCGCAGACATGTTCCTGATGCCGTCGCGCTATGAGCCTTGCGGCCTGAACCAGATGTACAGCCTGAAATACGGCACCGTGCCCATCGTGCGCGCGACTGGCGGTCTGGATGACACGATTGAGCCATGGGACCCGGCCAGCAGCAGCGGCACAGGCTTCAAGTTCACTCCGTACTCCAGCGCGGCGCTGCTGGAGGCGATTTTTCAGGCCCTGGAGGCATTCAGAGACAAGGCTGGATGGAAAAAACTCATGCTGAACGGCATGAGCAAAGATTTTTCCTGGACTGCTGCAGCTAGAGAATACGTGAAGGTCTACGAGCGGCTACAGCCGAATCGTTTTAACCCTCTCGAGACCGTGACCACAGAGTACATTGAAGAGTACAGAGCAGTTGATTGAGTGACGGGTTGATTGCTTACCTCCTCGCCTTGCGACGGCGCCAATACTCTAGCCAAGACAACAAGAATGTGCCTGCGGCCGACCAGAGGATTTTGGTTGTAAGTTCAAGATTGTGGGTTCCAATGTAAAAAATGAATGCCGTCGCCTCTGCTAAAAGTGGAATCAAGAAAAACTTGGACCTCGTTGCGAAGTAATAATAGGTCGGTACCCCCGTTAGGATAACGATGCTTCCCCAAATTGAGTTCTGCAGATTGTCTGTGAAGGTGTAATAGAGGAGCACGGCGGCGGCAACAATAAACAGCGCTGGCACAACGGGATATCCCCATGTACGATAGGGTCGCGGCCTGTCCGGCTCACGCCAGCGAAAGACGAAGATTGTGCTGGCCGCAATCATGTAGAAGAGCCACTCGGCAAAAATCGCCAGCGAGAACAGTTCCTTAAAAGCGCCCCCTACCAGCAATAGAACTATAGCCAGAAGCGCCTGAATGACCAGAGCCAGCGAAGGCGTGTGAAACCGCGGATGAACTTCCGCCAGAACGCGAAAGAAGTAGCCATCGCGCGCCACCGCGTAGGGGATGCGGCCTCCGCTCATGATGGTTCCATTCAGCGTGACCAGCATGGAGAGCGCCATGCCGACTGACACCAGCGCAGCGCCCCAGGCTCCAATGGCAAGTTGCGTGGCGTCTGATCCCGGAGTTTCTGAATGCGCCACTAAGGCGGCGGGCATGGCGTACTGAATTGCGGCACTCACTCCCATATAGAGCACAGCTACAACTGCCACCCCTGCGATCAGAGCAACGGGAATACTGCGCTCGGGATTGCGGATTTCCCCACTGACCATGTTGAGATCATTCCATCCGTCATAAGCCCATAGCGCGGCCACCAGCGCGGCCATGAAGCCGGCCATGCCGCCCTTCGCGCCCAAAAACTCTGTTCCGAAATTGCTCCAGCTTCCAGACGAGGCGGTAAAGCCCACTACGGCGATGCCGGCAATCATCAAGACTTTGAGCGCGGTGAAGATAAGCTGGAAATTTCCCGCTTTGCGCACACCAAGATAATTCAGCGCGGTAATCAGGATTGTGGCCAGAATTGCAACCAGATGTCCGTAAGTGACCTCAAATACCCGTCCACCTGAGACATGCCAGGAAATCAGCGGATGAGGCAGAAAGCTGAAGCTGGAAAAATGTCCCAGAATACGCACCAGCCCGCTGGTGATGGACGCAATCGAGGCGGGCTTTGCGATCAGGAACCAGGTCCAGGCATAAAGGAATCCGGCAAGCGGGCCGTATCCATCGCGAACGTAGACGTACTCTCCTCCGGCGAAAGGTCTGACGGCGCCCAGCTCGGCGTAGGTCAGCGCGCCAAAAAAGGAGAGCAGGCCGCCGACGATCCAGACCAGATAGACCAGGCCCGGCGAGCCAACGTCTTCCATCATTTCTTTGGGAACAAGGAAAATACCGCTCCCGATGATCGTGCCCACCACAATGGCGATGGCGTGCCAAACATTCAGGTCGCGAACGAGTTCTCGGTTGGGTGCTTTTTCAGGCGCGTGCATCAGACTCCATCAGGCTGGCCAGATAGCCGATAGCAAAAGTTGTCAGTGATCCCATGATGACATACCAGGTAAAAGCAATTTTGGTCCAACGCCACAAGTAAAGATTCAAAGCCAGTCCGCACAGCATACCTATGATTGCGCCGGTTTGTTTTGCCCGGCGAGTGAGTACTCCCAACAGGAATACTCCGAGCAATCCACCGTACGCCACGGAGGCGATACTCAGGCCGATTTCCAGCACCTTTCCTCCGCGCCGCGATAGCAGGGCCAGCCCAAACAGAACAATTCCCCAAACCACCGTGGCAATGCGTGAAAGTAAGATCCTCTTTTGGTCGGAGGTCTGTGGTCTCATGCGCAGGTAAAAGTCAACCATGCTGGTCGAAGAAAGGGAGTTGAGGGCTGCGCTCAGATTGGACATGGCAGCCGCGAGAATGGCCGCGATCAGCAATCCGGAAATACCGGGGGGCATGTGCTCGACGATAAACGTGGGAAACGCTCGGTCCAGGGTGCCGAAATGCGCTTCCTGCGGATGCAGCCCGTAAAACACCCACAACCCGGCGCCGACCAGCAGAAACAAAGTGAATTGCGCCAGAATCACAACCCCGCTGGAAAGCAGAGCCAGCTTGGACTCCCGTTCACCCCGTGCCGCAAGCAGTCGCTGCACCATGAGTTGGTCGGTGCCATGACTCGCGGTGGTGAGGAACATTCCTCCCATTAATCCCGCCCAGAAAGTGTATGTTTGAAAAAAATTGAAGGAGAAATCAAACACTCTGAGTTTTCCGGCTGCTGCCGCAGTGGCGTGAATCGCCTGCCATCCTCCGGGAATAAGATGAGTTAGAGTTACAAAACCGATGATCGTGCCCGCAACATAGATCGCCATTTGGATGACGTCCGTCCAGATCACTGCTGCCAGGCCGCCTTCGAATGTGTAAATCAAAGTCAGCGCCATAACGATGGCTACCGCCAGCACGTCTTGACGCAGTCCCTCGCTCGCCTCAAACGCGGTGAGTACAACGATGGAGACAGCCCAGACGCGCACCCCTTCAGCGGCAGATCGCAATACCAGAAAGACTGCCGCCGTAACGCGGTGCAGGATGGGACCGAAGCGGCGATCGATAAGCTGATATGCAGTGAACATCTCTCCGCGAAAATATTGCGGAATGAAGAGAATGCAGATGATGATGCGTCCCAGCAGGTATCCAAATACCAACTGGAGGAAGCCGAAGTTTCCTCCGTATGCGAGCGCAGGAGTGCCGATAATGGTAAGAGTACTGGTTTCCGCGGCAACGATGGACAGGGAGATGGCCCACCAGGGAATGTTGCGGTCGGCCAAAAAATAATCGCGCAACGACCTTTGAGACTTGCGAAACCTCAGACCAAAGAGTGTGATACAGATCAGATAGACCGCGATGATGGCGACATCAACCGGGTGAAGACGCACGCAATATCAGTAGCAGCAAAAAGGCTGTAAAGCAAAAACAAAATCCAAAAAGCCTTGAAACGCAGAGGAAAAGAGTAAACAGAGGAGATAAAGGGTGGGAAAACTGAACTGATGAAGGTAATTCTCATAACCTCCCGCTTTCGCCTCTGGTATTGTAGGTTCGAATGCAAAATAGACATCGGAAGAAGAGGCAAAATGGAGAAAACGGAGAGAGCTCAACATTTGTGCCAAGACTTTCTTCATTTGTATTTCTCCGCTGCCTCTGTTCCTCTGTGTTTCAGAGGTTTCGAAATCCAAGACCATGTCGCTCTACTTAGGAATTGACGCCGGAGGCACCAAGACAGAAAGCGCGGTGAGCAATGGCGCTGAGCTGCTGGGCCAGGCGATGGCTCCGACTGCGAAAATCGCGCGGGTTGGTGAAGAGCAGGCGCGCCAAAACCTGCATCAGTCGATTGTGCGGGCATGCGAGGCGGCCAAGATCAGTCCACAGGCCATCGACCGGGTGTGCATTGGTATCTCCGGCGCATCGATTGCGGGGATGAGGGCCTGGACGGAGCGCGTGATTCATGAGCTGGTGCCCGGCGAAGTCATGGTTTCTGGAGACCAGTCCATTGCGCACCGCGCAGCATTTGGGACCATGCCTGGGGTGCTCGTGCTTGCGGGTACTGGGTCCTTCGCTTACGGGCGGAACGAAAAAGGAGAGGTCGCGCGCGCTGGTGGATGGGGGCCTGGCATCTCCGATGAAGGCTCTGCTTACTGGATTGGTCGTGAAGCCCTGGCAGTTGCTCTGCGCCTGCATGATCGCGTCGCAAATAACGGTTTGCTCTCCAGTATTTCTGCGTTGTGGGGCACAAGTTCGTTGGAGGATTTAATAAGAATTGCCAACACGGACTCTGCCGCTAAATTTACTGAACTGGCAGAAACAGTGGCTTCAATGGCGGAAAAAGGCGACACCACGGCACAGACGATTACCTCGCGCGCTGGGGAGGAATTGGCTGCCCTGGCGGGCGTAGTGATCACCCGTCTCTGGCCCAGCGATACCGTGGTGCGCGTAGCCATGGCCGGCGGCGTGCTTCAGGGTTCAACGCTGGTGCGCCGCGCATTTCAGCAAGCACTTCAAGCCGATTACCCCAAAGCTGCTGTCAGTTTCGCGTATGTGCGTCCCGTGCTTGGGGCTCTGGCCATCGCCGCACAACCCGGAGCGCTGAAGTGACTGGGCCTTCGCAAGAAGGTGCGCAAAATTCCGCCTCGCCGGATGCTGCGCTGGAAAAACTCATTCATGATCGTTCGCCTGAAGTGCTGGTGGCTGCGGCCGGCGATTCGCGCTTGAGCGAAGATCTTGCGCTGGCTTTGCTCACTCGTCGTGACTTACCCGCAAAAGCGCTGGAAGAACTCAACAAAAATGGCGCTGTCACAAAGCATCGCAAGGTGCGACTGGCGATTGTGATGCACGCGCGCACGCCCCGGCACGTGTCCATTCCTGCTATACGTCATCTCTATGCTTTTGAGCTGATGCAGGTCGCACTCTTTCCCGCGGTAGCTGCCGATGTGAAGCGCGCGGCGGAAGAGACATTGATCGGGCGATTAGAGACAATCTCGGCCGGAGAGCGCTACGCGCTGGCCAAACAAAGCCCGGGCCGCGTGGCAGCAGCGCTCTTGTTCGACGAAGACGAGCGCATCATGCAGGCCGCATTGGCCAATCCCCACATGACGGAACCGTTGGTCGTGAAATCGCTGCGAGTCGAAGAGGTGACCGACATTCTGGTGTCGGCGGTCAGCCACGATGAAAAATGGTCGCGACGGCAGGAGATCAAGACAATTCTCTTGACCCATCAGAAAACACCGTTTGCCAAGGTGCTCCAGTTTGCCAGCGAATTGCCGGTGCGCGTGATTCAAGATGCTCTGCACAGCGCCAGGATGGATGAGAAGCTGAGGAACTATCTGGAGGCTGTGGTGGAGAAGAGAGCTGGTGGTCTGTAGCTGTTTTTTGTAGTTTATCCCGAGCGAAGAGAGGGAACCCTACAGCTACAAGCAATTTTCAGGGCGCATGCCCAAGAGAGGATCTTGAAGAAGGTAGGGACCTCTCTCCCGCTTCGCGGGATCGAGGTAAAACTCCAAAACCCCTACTGCTTCCTCGCCCAATACCCCTTCTTCGCCCGGACTTTGTAGCTTCCGTGAACGGTCTTGATTGAAATCGAGTGGAATTGGCCGTTGGGCAGAAAATTTTCTGGCTTATAAGAGATGGCGTACTGCGACCGAAGCTCTCGCTGAATGTGAACGAAGGCATCTGCCACGTCGTCGAGTTTCGCCGGGAAAAACGCCTGCCCTCCCGTGGAGTCGGCCAGCAATTTCAGATTGTGATCGCCGTCGCCGTGGGTGAACCCCAGGCTGGTGCTGACGGTATAAATACTCACCTCGGCCCGCTGCGCCATGTCAATCGCTTCCTGGCGATAAACGTGGCTTTGAGTGTCATTGCCATCGGTGATCAAAACGATGACCCGGCGCACCGGATTGGTAGTACCTTCTTTCAGCAGTTTTTCCCGGCAGGTGTAGTAGATGGCGTCCCACAATGCAGTGCTTCCCCCGGGGCTGATCTTGTGAAGTCCAGCGGAAAGCTTGTCAATATCGTTGGTGAAATCCTGAATCAATTCATATTGCTCGTCGAAGGCGAGCACCAGGGCCCTGTCTGCTTCCGGCTTGACAGTTTGCTGGAGAAATTCAGTCGCCGCCTGTTGCTCGAACTTGAAACGTTCCCGGATGGAGTTGCTGGCGTCGATCAGCAAGCCAACCCGCAGCGGAAGATTGGTTTGCGCTTCGAAGCTGGTGATCTCTTGTGGCGGTTTGTTATTGTCCAGGACCCTGAACTGGTTCTGCGTCAGGTCCCTTACGAATTTGCCGTCATCGTTGGTCACGGTAAAAACGACGTTGACCACGTCGACGGAAGTAGTAATTTTTGTTCCAGGTAATTGCTCAACCTTGCCGGGCGGTGCTGGCTGCTGAGGCTGGGCAGGCGGGTTGCCAGCCTGCGGCTGGGCTTGCGCCGCGCTGAAGAGACACGCAAAGCAGTAAAAGATGAGGATCAAAACTACGGTTCGCATTCGATGATTGAATTATAGCCAGAATGTAAGATTGTTTTCGCTAACTACCAGGTACTAAGTACCAACTACTGTCTTTCCAAAATGCTTCAACACTGCCTCCGCCTGTGGCTTGGTGAGGATTGCGCCCAGCGCCACCGCGTCCGCCTCCTGCACGGCGCGGACACTGCCAAAGTGCTGAAGTAGGCGTTGCCGCGTCCTTTCACCGATCCCAGGAATCTCCAGCAGTTCGGATTTGCGGTCGCGCATCTGCCGGCGTTTGCGATGGAAGGTCACGGCAAAACGGTGAGATTCGTCGCGGATCATCTGCACCAGGTGCAAAACGGGTGAGTGGCGGTCCAGAACCACGGGTTCGTCCTCCTGTCCGGCGACGTAGATGATCTCCTCACGCTTGGCAATCGCCGCAAGCGGCTGATTCGTGATCTCCAGACATTCCAGCGCCTCCGCTGCCGCGTGAAGCTGCCCAAGCCCGCCATCCACCAGCACCAGGCTGGGAAAATCCTTTTTCTCATCGCGCAGACGCTTGTAACGCCGCGTGACGACCTCGCGCATGGCGGCAAAGTCGTCCACGCCTTCGACGGTACGGACGATAAATTTGCGGTACTCAGACTTATTCATCTTGCCATCTTCCCAAACCACCATGGAAGCAACGGTTTCCGCGCCCTGAATGTGAGAAATGTCAAAGCACTCAATCCGTTTGGGCGGTTCCGGAAGTGTGAGCGCGTCCTGGAGTGCCTCCTGAATGGCTTTGGCAGCGGGCTTCATCACCCGGAAACGCTGGTCGTACGATTGCTTCGCGTTCTGGGCCACCAGGTCGATCAAGGAACGCTTTTCTCCGCGCTGCGGCACCAGAATCTCAACTTTTTTGTGGCGCTTCTCCGTGAGCAGCTCCTCCAGGGCTGCGCGATCCTCAAAATCCACCGGCGCCAGTACATTGTGAGGGACATATTGCTGGTCAATGTAAACCTGCTTCAGTAGCGCAGAAAAAAAGGTACCGGGATCAAAGCTCTCTCCAAACTGCTGTTCCGGCAGCTCTTCCCAGAAGAACTCACGACGATCGAGAATTTTGCCGCCGCGCATGTGAAAGACATTTACGGCCAGCATCTGGTTTTCGAAGTGATAGCCAAAAACATCCACATCCTCGCCCTCAGCAGCGGCAATGCGTTGTTTTTCCTGAAGCTGCTCCACTGTGGATAGCAGATCGCGGTAGCGGGCTGCGCGTTCGTACTCCTGATCGCCGGCAGCCTGCTCCATGCGCTGCCGAAGGGACCGGGAAAGGTCCGTCTGTCGCCCTTCCAGAAGCAGTTGCACGTCGCGCACTGCCTCGGTGTAGGCGTCGATGGTTGTCAGGTCCTTCACGCACGGGCCGAGACAGCGCTTGATGTAAAACTGCAAACACGGGCGCGGGTGATAGCGCGTCAGGTCTACCTTGCAGGACGGAATCATGAAGTGGCGGTGGATCAGATCGACGATGCGGTGCGCCAGATTTCCCGGAAAATACGGGCCGTAGTAGATGCTGCCGTCTTTTTTGAGGCGGCGCGTTACATAGACCCTGGGGAAGCGCTCGCCCAGAGTCAACTTGATGTAGGGATACGTTTTGTCGTCGCGAAGAAGGATGTTGAAGCGCGGCTTCTTGAGTTTTATGAGGTTATTCTCGAGCGCCAGGGCTTCCTTCTCATTGGCCACCACGATGTACTCAACATCGACCGCGTCACGCAGCAGGGATCCGGTTTTCGCGTTCGCCTCACCCACGCCCTCCTGGAAGTAGGATCGGACCCTCGCCCGCAGACTCTTGGCCTTGCCTACATAGATCACCTCGCCTTCCGCGTTCTTGTACATGTACACGCCGGGCTGTGTGGGCAAGGTGCGGATTTTTTCGATCAGATCCATTTAAATTCAGAGGCGGGTGGAGAGCAGCGGTCCTCGGATGCGACACTCAGGCGGCAGATGCTGCTTCTTATGCCATGGTATCAGGGTCTAAGGCGGGGTCTCCGGCGCGCGCGGTTTTCGTTTTTTGCGCGTGTTGGGGTGAAGGTGGGTAAAAATTCTACTGTAAGGGGCCACTAAGGTGACGCAGGTCTGGCTCAAGCTTTATGCTAAGCCGTTGAATCTAAATGGCTTATATCTAGGCTCTCATCTGGAGACACATGGCAAGCCGTTTGCATTAGCTAAAGCGTTGCTAGCGGCAGGAGTGAAGCCGCGTCAGGTCCCCAAGGAGTTTCCCCCATGAACGCGAAATCCAGTCTTACAGTACTGATGGCTGGTGCAATTCTGGCTTTCAGCTCTGGTTGCGCCACCAAGAATTATGTAAGGAAGCAGTCGCAGCCGATTATTGATAAGTCGAATGAACTCGACACACTGACGGCAAAGAACACCAACGCCATTAAGGACGTAGATGCCCGCGCGCAGTCCGGCATCCAGGGTGTGAATGAGAAGGCGGCGGCCGCCGACCAGAAGGCTACTGATGCTCGCAGTCGCGCTGACCAGGCACAGACCATGGCATCGCAGGCCGTGACCCGTGCTGATGCACTCGCCAATCAGGTCGCCAATCTGGACAACTATCGTCCCGTAGTCGAGACCTCAGTCCATTTTGGATTTAACAAAGCTAACCTGAGTTCCAAAGCCAAGGCTGCTTTGGACCAACTCATTGCGGATGTGCCGAATACGAAGGGCTACATCGTTGTGGTTGAAGGCGACACCGATTCGGTGGGCAGCTCTGCCTACAACTACGGCCTGAGCGAACGCCGGGCGTCCGCGGTGGTTCAGTATCTGTCACAGAACAGCATTCCGCCACACAAGATTTACGTGATTGGCCTGGGCAAAGACAAATCTGTTGAGTCCAACAAGACATCCGCAGGCCGGGCCAAGAACCGCCGCGTGGACGTTCGGTTGATGACCAACGTTGCCGGCCAGGAAAGTCCAGCTTCTGCGCAAAATACGGCTCCCAGTTCGAGCCAGTAGACGTCTCTCCTCCCCCAGAGATAAAATGCGCAGCTTAAAGGCCGCCCTTTCGGGCGGCCTTTAATTTGAGGCGCTAGCGGGCGTGACCGAAGCGCGAGCCCGCCGCCGAAATCCTGATCCCGCCCTGCGGGAGAAGGATCTGCTTTACACAGTACGAGTCACACGTAAAGACGTTGCATTGCACCGGGGTCCCCCCGGGGTCCCCGGCACGCGCGGTTTCTGGTTTTTGCGCGTGCTGGGTGGAAGCGTCTCCCCTCTGCTCTAAAATACTTACATGAAGTGCGTTTTTATCCTCGGACTGTTTCTGTGTGTTCTCTGCAGCTTTGCGCTTGGCCAGCAGCAGCCGCCCTCGCCGGACGACCAGGTCCACATCAAGCCCAAGAACCTGCCTGAGGAGGAGACGCAGCCTCCTCCGAAGGAGCAGCTGCCGGAGAAGCAAGGCGAGAGTTCCAGCACGGACTCCCAGATCACTCTTGAAGGCCCAAGCAAGGCATCAGGCGGATCTGACGTAGTAGAGATTCGTGAGTGGAATCCCCACAAAGCGGCCAAGGATGTTGAAGTAGGGCAGTTTTATCTGAAACAAAAGAACTACCGCGCGGCGCTTGATCGATTCAACGAGGCGCTGCTGTACAAACCTAATGACGCCGAAGCTACCTTCTACCTGGCAGCTACGCAGGACAAGTTACAGCTCTATGATCTGGCCTATCGCGGATATCGCGCTTACCTTACATTGCTCCCCGATGGCCCGCTGGCGAAGCAGGCGCAGGCCGCCGTAACCCGGATTGGCCCGCACGTACAGACCGCAAAACCGAGCGAGGAGCAGTCTGCCCAGGCGCGGCAACTGGTTCAGGAAGGCGAAGCTTATCTGACAAAGAATGACTTTGAGGCGGCTCACACCAGTTTCGTAAAAGCGCTTCAGATCCTGCCGGACGATCCCGTGGCCAATTTTCGCCTGGCCCAAAGCCTGCAGGGGCTGCAACGCCTGGATGAAGCGAGAATCTTCTACAAAAAATACCTCACGCTTGAGGCCAACGGGAAAATGGCTGCGGAAGCAAAGCGGCAGATCACCGAGATCAATTACACATTAGGAAAATGAGTGGCTCTTGGCTTTTAGCCTTTGGCCGTTGGGTCAACCCCAAACAGCAAAACTGTCTAACTCGTGGGTCTCGGCCTCATCCAATCAGCGTAAGTCAGCGTGAATCCAACGGTAAGCAGCGGGATTTCGGTTTCTCTGTTCCCTGTCCCCTATTACGTGTAACTTGTCGTGTTCATTCCTTGTGCAGGAAGTCACCAGTGGATGCGTTCACGATTACTGTCAGCAGGGCGCTATTTTCACTGCTGCCGTAAATCACGTGCCATCGCAGCTGGTTCACGCGCGAGTCCCAATCCAGCAGATAAAACACCTCCTGGTTGGGATTCTTAGCCAGCAACTGCTTGCCGCCATGTTCCTGCGCCACCTCGTAGGCTTTGTTGCTATCGACTTTCAGGAAGGCGAGATCGAAGGGCTGAGTCGAACGATTCGCGGGATTGAAGGTGTCTTCAGTGCCGTGGTCGACGCCTCGCGGCGGCGTTCCTGACCAACTGAAGTTCTCGGTTTTTCCGCGCGCGGTGGAGGCAAAGGTGGTTTGCCAGAATGAGGATTTGCCATCGTGCCCGGGATTGTCTTTTCCGCTGCTCGATTTCATCCGGACCGGCTGTGCATCTCCTGCCCAGAGGTGTGCTGGAGCGATCATCTTCTGAATTGCGAACCGGCCGGTCTCCACTTGGGGGCCATTTGATTCAGCTTTCTTTTGTTCCGGTTGCTCCGACTCGCAGCCTGCGAGAAACAGCGCCATTGCACAAAACAAGAACAAGCAGGATCTGTTCATCTTTCTCCTTTGACGGCCCTCTCATCATTCTAGACGAGACCACGCGTAGCGCTGGATGCCAGCGCGTGCTCGAGGATGAGTGCTTCAAAAAAATTATTCGATTTGGCTGGAGGAGAGTCCGGCCTTGCGCGCCTGCTCCTGCAAGTCCTGAAGCTTCTGTTTTGCTGCGTTAAGGGCGTGCGTCTTGGAATCTATTTCAGCTTTCAGATTGCGGCTGTCTTCGGCGAATTTGGCCGAATCGCGCAGCATCGTGCCGGCATCGGCGTAATATACGGCGGCGCGCACGCCGGCTTCGCGCTGGGCCACGTTGACTTCGCGTTCCAGTTGCGTGATCTCTTTCTTCTGGTCGGCTATCTTTTTCTTTAACTCGTCAGCCTTTTTGTGGTCATCTTCCGCCGCGCCCTGCTTGCCGGTGTCGTCTTTGGTTTCGGATTTTCCTGCGTCTTTTTGCGCGGGTGCTTTGTTGTCCGTTGCGTCGTTCTTCGCGTCCGCTGATGGTGTTTGCGTCGGTGTGGTCTCGGAGGATAGATCCACGACAGACGGGATCACGTCGTTATCAATCACGGTCGTGTTGGGGTGCGCCTTCTGCTGCGCGCGCGACTGCTTCGCGATGTCGGCCAGCGACTGTGCGGCGGCAGTTGTAATCAGACCGGCAAAGCAAATAACAAACAGAACAAGAATTTTTCGCATATAAGATTTCCAGCAGAGTTGCTGGTTCCATTCTACCGCCGAACGTCGCTATTTTTGTGTATTTACAGGGGCGAAACGACAGGGTAAATGCTTAGCTTAAGCGCTAGAACCAAAGTAACGAGAGAGCTGCTGGCTACCAGCTTCTAGCTGCCGGCTAAACATTGCAACGAGCGTTTGGCTATTGGCCCTTTAGCCTTTGGCCCAAGGCAAAATCAAAACCAACCGCAAGGGCGACAACTTTTTTGGCCGCGAATTTTGCGAATAAACGCGAAAATTTGAACGCAGAGATGATGTTGCATGGAACAATTCATTGGCCAGTAGAAGATTGTCCCGATAGGACTCAGTTTTTGGTTGAAGATGCGAATTCGAGGAATTCATCCAGGATTCGGCTGAGCGAATCCAGTTCAGAAATTACTCTTTCCGCATAGAAGCGCGTTGTCGGGTCAGAATCCTCTTTGAGCAAGAGCTCTGCATAGCCGACCACGGTGGCCAGCGACTTCTTGAAATCGTTGGCCAGGCCGGCGGAGATTTCTCCCAGCGAAGCAAAGTTTTCATTGCGGTGAACGCGTTCGGAAAGTTCGGTGATTTCCGTCAGGTCGTCAATCACGCAGGAAAGGCCAACCACATCTCCAGCTTTGTTCCTGACCGCGCAGGCATTCATGCCAAGACTCCGCTTTTGCCCGGAGGGAGTGCGGTACTCCATGATGCTCCGGGGAAAAGGCTTTGCACCGGCGAGTGTTTCCTGAAATGCGCGGAGCAATGCAACCGGTGACTGCGTTTGCTCGCCGCTTTCCGGCCATCTGGTTTTGATCACCCCGCGAAACAGGTCGCGCATGTGGAAAGAGATAGGAGAAGCGTAGCCAAGCAGGGACTTGGCCGTGCGGTTTGCCTGCCGGACCACTCCCACGCGGTCGAAGTACAACACGCCGCAGCTCAGATTAGCCAGGAGTGCTTCGCTGATCCTGGCAGCCAGAGCGGTTTCTTCCTGGTATCGCTGCTGAACCTGCTGCAATTCTTCTTGCTGTTCCCGAATCTGGCGAGCCAGGCCATCGTAAGTGGAAAGCGCCAGGCCGGCGTTGCTCTGTTTCTGGGCCAACGGCTCTGCCTCTGATTGCAAGTTGCGGCGCAGGCGACGGATCAGCGCGACTGCGGTAATGAACGCGCAGACGCTAAGGAAGGTCAGCAGTCCGAGTTTCCAGGCAAGCGGATTGTGCGATAGTTGCTGCATCATACAAAACGCATATACCAATCAATCAGGGGCGCGCCGAAAAAGGCAGCAAAGGCCGCCGCGACACCCAAAAAGACGCCAAAGGGGATCTCAAAGTTGCGAAAAATCAGTGTTGCCGATTGCCATGCTCGCGCGCGAATTTTTGCCGCGGACTCTGAACTGCGTCCTTTGCGGCGCGCAATCCGTTTTCGCCACACGATCAGCATCAGCGCAATCCCAAAAAGGCTTCCCGTGAGCGTGGCGAGAAGGAGGACTAGAAGCGTGAGCTTGATGCCGAGAAATGCCCCAATCAGGGCCATCAATTTCGCGTCGCCCATGCCCATGCCTTCCACACCGCGCAGGGCCTTATACAGAAAGGCTACACCCAGAATGAATGCCGCTCCAAAGATTGCACCGGCGAGGGAATTGATAAAAGAAAGAAGGCGCCAGTCGAAGGCTCCCCAGCGGCTCAAAATCACGTACGCGGGCCCTTCCAGAGGAATAAAGATGCTCAGCAAGAGACCCAACACAATTCCCGGTTTGGTAAGCAGATCAGGCAGCAGATGGGTTTCAGCATCGGTGAAAACCAACCCAATGAGAAGGAATGCGAACACACACAGCTTGATTGCGTAGGCCAGGGGCTCAGGCGTTGCGAGAGAAGCGTAATAGGAAATGGCAAAGAGGCAGCCGGTCAGTAGTTCTACAACTGCATAGCGCGGAGAAATCCGGGTTTTGCAATGGCGGCATTTGCCACGCAGAATCAGCCAACTGAATACTGGGATATTATCGTAGGCTGCGATGGGGTGATTACACGACGGACAGGCAGAGCGCGGGCGAACCACTGAAAGGCCGCGCGGCATGCGATAGATGCAGACATTCAGAAAGCTGCCAAACACCAGCCCAAACACAAAAAATCCGGCAACGATCAACAGGTCCAGGATATTTCTCCAGTTGGTAGGGGATGCAGTGATTATACGAAGACCCAGGGAACAGGGTACAGGTTACAGCGGACTGGGAGTGGTTACGAAGGATATTTGGTAATTGGGTAATCTGGTAAATGACCAAGACTTTAACCACCAGGGATACGAAAAATTGAGAGAAACGGGGAAAAGAGGTTTTGGCTAAGTACTCTAAATACTAACTACTAACTACTAAATACTGATTCACTCATTACTGCTTTTCTTTGCTGCCTCTCGCGCGGCTTTCATAATCGTTTTTTTCATGCGATTTTCCCCTGCCCAATAGATGCTGATCTCGTGTCCGTCAGGATCGTTCAGATAGGCGTGCCGCCAGCCCCATGGCATCATCCTCGGCAGTTGGGTGATGTAGAAGTTCTTTTTCTGGAGTGCGCGGCAAAAATCGTCGAGTTCACGAATCTCGAAGTACAGCCGTACGCCCTCGCTGACAAGGGATGCGCCGGGACCAGCCTGGTGCAGAGCGATGGTTCCATCGCCACCCGGAGCCCGCAGCCGCGCATAGACCGGTGTGCCCTCATAGCGAAAATCCTCGATGAGCTTGAAGCCAAGCAGATCGCGGTAAAAGCCAAGCCCCCGGTCAACATCTTTCACATAGATCATGGCATGGTTGAAGCTGAGCTTATTGCCGTCGTGAGCCGGTGCAGCCACAGGCTTTTTCGGCCTGGTTTTGGCAGCTACGCTCTTTGCGGGGCGAGCAGCCGAGCGCCCCTTTTTTGCGGACGTTTTTCTGGTGGTTCGCTTTTTCATAACAGGTCTGCCTCCAGTTCCGCCAGACCAACAATTATACGGAGATTTGGCTGTCTTCGAGGCAACAGGATACTGGAAGCAAGGCTGAGCATCAGTGTTTTACAATGCTGCTGCGTCAAAAAGGAGCTGAAACTGTGGGCGCATTTACCAAGAGATGGGTGATCGACAGGCGGCGCAGCCGGCGGCAAAAAATCAATCTGCTGCGCAAACGATACGGGGCAGCCAAATCTGAAGCGGACCGCACCGCCATCATTAAGAAGGCACAGCAGGTCTCGCCGCAAATGTCAGCCGAGGAGTTCCTCGGGCCGATGCGAGAGACAGCCAAAGCATAGCTGTACGTTTCTCAGCTAGACCGGTACATCCATACCTTTTACTGCGGCCGAGACGCTGAAATGCGGTTCTCCGCCGATGCGCTTAGCTCCGTGCTGGAGCCGCCGAGGAGTTTGAGGTTCAGTGCTCCTCCGCTGAATACCATTTCTTCGATGGCACTATCAAGGGCAGATTGTTGAAGGCTCGCGCCTCCTCCCAATTCAAACTGAAATTGAGCGGATCGACGCATCAATTCCTTGATAAATGCAGGGCTGGCTCCTTTGGTCCTGCGTACAACCAGGTCTGTCAATTCCTCCGACAACTCGAGACCGCGGGAGTAAAGCTTGATCAACTTTGTGCGCCCCTTTTCATCCGGTAACGGGAATTCAATCGCCTGGTCAATCCGCCCGGGCCGGGAAGCCAGCGCAGGTTCGAGTTGATCAGGTCGATTCGTGGTCAGGATGAAAAGAACATCCGCATCCTCGCGCAAGCCATCCATCTCATTGAGCAGCTTGTTTAGAAGGACCTCCTCGCACGGACTACCCATGTTTTCGCGAGAACGGGCGATCAGATCTACATCTTCAACCACCACCAATGAAGGTTGGAGAAACCGAGCCAGCCGGAAATATTCATCGAGGAGCCCGACCTGCTCGGCCGTAATCAACAGTGTGGTATGCCCCGGCAACTGGGACGCAAGATAGTGTATGGTATGCGTCTTGCCGGTTCCGGGAAGCCCATAGAAGAGCAGGCCTTTCTTGGAAGTCAGGCCAAGACGTTTAACATGCTCCCGGGCGGCAATGAACTTGCCTGCGTTCCGATCGAGAAGGGCCAGAGTCTTTTCGGGCAATATCACTTCATCGCGTTTAACGCTTCGAAGCCGGTGCACTTTCACTGGACCACCGCGCCCCGAGTACTCTCGCTGCATTTCCAGTGAGATTACCCTCCCACGGTAGGTACCTCCCGTGTTTACTCCGTGCTCAAGTTGGCGGAAGAAGTTTTCAGTGAACTGCACTCCGGGAATTCCCTTCGGCACCGCCATCTCGACATGGACTCCACCTACCCTTCCATAATGCAGAGCGGGACTCAATAAAACGGCGAATGGCATGTCTGATTCGTGGTCCAGCCAAAGGCCATTTTTGAGGCAGCGGATCGGGGAAGCTTCTCCAATATCGATGTCGTCGTACTGCAATGGGCCGATATCGAGCGGGAATGGTCCACGAGCGAACAGATGCGCCAGCGTCGCAGTCTCATGTCCCAGGGCCGAATGAATGCCCAGGAGGCTCCCGCTTTTACGGTCCTCGAAAAACTGATTGATTGCCAATTGCACGTCCGCTCTGGACGCCATCGGAAAAGTGCGCGCTGTGGTGGCCGTCTCCTGCAAAGGCAGGCCGTGGAAATGCTGCCTGAGTTTCTTTTGTGTAGCTGATTTGCCACCCAGCATTTTGTAAACAAAACCTGTGAACATCAGATTGTGCTCAAAGAAATCTTAAACCTGTTTCCAATCCTGGAACCACGGTAATTTGGACGCGTGATTATTCCTGGTCGGGGATTCTGGCTATGTATCCCGGCAGCGCTGGAGCATTGGGAGCGGACGGGGGACAATCCGTGGTCCAGTTGATTCTTTGACGATTGGCAAGCCGCATTTCTGGAGCAAGAGATTTCCATCCGGTCCCGTTCTGCGCCCGAATGCCAATGTTATAACCGAGCTGGTCGTCGATTTTCTCGGATTGTTTCCATTCCAGCAGGGAGGCTTCGAGTTCCTCAGCCACAGCCTCATCGGGCCGAAGGCACAAGATCCAGTCATGGTGCGCGTCCTGCACATATGCGCCATGGTCCACTCCGTTCACGCCGTTGACGATGCGGGCTCCATGATCGCGCGCCACTTTCAAAATTTCTTCTTTGGCTCCATGATTGATGACCAGTACCTCGTCGCATTGACGCATCGATTCCAGGGCGCGGCCCAGGTGAGAATCGTTGTTCGAGATATGAATGAGCCCGCTCAGCTTCGGCATTGAGATCCTCCCCATCCCCACAGAATGTAAGATGCAAAAAAGAAGCGCCGCCTGATGGGGCGGCGCTTCTTGACATTTCGTGCCCGGCTTCGACTATTGCATCGCCTGGCGGCTGGCGCCTGGAGTTACAGTAATCGAATTCTGGAGCGTGAAGTTGATCACAGATTCAGGTCTTAGCACGATCTGCTGACCTTTGCCGATCGCTGATCCCGCCGTACCCGCGCCTGCGCCTGCGGCGCCGCCGATGGCTGCGCCTTTGCCACCGCCAAAGATGCCGCCAAGTACTGCACCCACTGCCGCACCACCACCGACCTTGGCCGCTGTACCTTTGCCCTTACCGGTGCCCGACTTGGACCACTGGTCCGTCTGAATGCTGTAGGACTTGCCATTCATGGTCAGCTTGGTCAATTGCAGGGTCAGCACTGAGCCGCCGGCAAAACGACCAGCCGATTTCACGTCGACCACGCGGCCTTCAACGTCCGCAGTGGTTGGGATCACTGTCTGATCATCGATTGTAACCGGGGCGGAAATGGATCCGTGAAACACATCGCCCACCTGGGCCTTTTCGGAGTCAACTGTGTCGCCCATGCGAATGCTGAGCTGCGTGCCCGCCGGAACCGTCACCTTGGAAGGCGGAGGCGGCGGTGGCGGAGTCGCGGGAGCGCTCGGCGTATAACCGCCGCTCACGTTGCTGGGACTGGAGCTGTTGTTCGAAGGGACAGTCGTTCGCAGTCCGTTATTGCCGCTACTCTCCGAACGTGGGCTCTTACGGGTATGAGTTGTGGTGGCAGGCTGTGTAGGTTGTGGCTGCGTAGCCGGCGCGGTTTCAGCCGGAGTCGTGGGCTGTGGCGGAGGCGTGTTGGACGCTGTGGTGGAACCAACTTCCAGATTATTCACTACCGTCTTCACACCATCGACCTGGGCCGCATCCGTGGCCGCAGCAGTGCGCGCGGCATCGCTGCTTACATTACCTGAGAGAGTCACTACACCTTTGTTGGCGTTAATCGTGATCTGCTTATCGGGGACATTGCTGTCGCCAAAAATCTTGTTTTGCACGTCAGACGCGATCTGCGAGTCTGAACGGCTGCCCGTGCGGTTGCAGCCCACAGCAGCCAGCGCAAAGGCCAGCAGGGCGAACCATAGATATCTCCTGATATTCTTCATATTTGCTCCTGAACGAGTGGCTTTATATCAATTTTAGATGCAGAGCTGCTGGCTTGGTAGCTCCCAGCCTGTAAAGTTTTGGTAACAGAGGACTTATTTTCTGGAGACAAACTGCTCCTACGCCTATATTAACCCTTTTTTTGATTGTTAGTTGCTGAACTCTGTGGCTCCTTCGAGTTAAGGGCACAGGTACTTCCTCAGGCCTTCCCGAAACCCCAAAGGCTTGAAGCCGAAGAGCTGGGTCATCGGTCGGATATCGCAGGTCGAGCCTTCCCGGAGCATCCGCAATTGCCCGATGGTTACTGGAGGCCGCGGCAGCAATGTTTGCGCCAGGGCTGCGCCCGCGAACATCAGCGGCAGAGGAACATGTACAGCAGCTTTGCGGATTCCTGCACAGCCGGCGATTTCCGCCAGCACTTCATCCAGCGAGAGTTCGTCGTTACCACCCAATTCAATGGTTTTGCCCGTAACGGCCGCATTCGTAAGCGCGCCGGCAAAACACGCGGCGACATCTTCGACATAAACCGGACGAAAACGCGGTTTGCCATTGCCGGGAACCGGACGAAAGAACGGAGCTTTGCGCATGATGTCCAGCATCTGCGTGACAAAGCCGCTACCGGGGCCGGAGATGAGTGAAGGACGCAAGATGCAAAACGGGACGCCGCTCTGTCTGACCTCTTCTTCGCCTTTCCACTTCGTGGTCTGGTATTCACTCACGCCGTCTGCGCGCGCTCCGATGGCTGACATCTGGATGAAACGAGAAACTTTGTGGCTTTTGGCTGCTTCAACCACGTTGCGCGTGCCGAGATGATGGACCCGCTCGAATGTAGCTTTGCGGTTCTCAACGATGATGCCGACCAGGTGGATTGCGGCATCGCAGCTCTTCAAGCCTTCGTCGAGCCCGGTCCCTTCGGCAACGTCTCCCCGGATAACCTGCAACTGAGTGCTGGCCGGTAATTTTGATTTTTGTGGATCGCGTATCAGCGCGCGGACGGTATGGCCTTCGGCGAGAAGCCGCGTGAGCACTTGTCCGCCGACAAAGCCAGTCGCACCGGTGAGAAAGACGAGCACAGGTAGATTCTAAACAAGTAGTCAGCAATCAGCCCACGGCACGCCGGGATCTTCGACATTCAGCCGGCCAGGCAGTTGGGGCGAAAAAAGGTCACGAGCGCAAGACCCATCAAAAACTGACGACTCAATCCCCAGGTTTGCTGCTCACCGGCGCAAAACTGCAAATTACATCGCAATAATAACCAGCGAACTTTCGTACCCTTGGAACCGTACTCTGGAATGTGATACAAAGCTGAGTTTCAATATGTCACTGACGGTTGCGCGGGGAACGTTTAATCCGGAAAAGGGACGCTTTCATTTTTATGTGGCGTTCAAGCCCACCGTGGATCCAACTGCGGACCAGCGGGGTGCGGAAAGATCCTTCCCAATCGATGTGGCGCTGTCCGTGACGGAAACGGGCGAACTGGCGGACCTCGCCTTCGAACTGCCCCAACCGTGCCAGAAAAACAAAGACTCGCTCCTGTTTCTACAGAGAACTGATTCCGCCACCTTGATTGACCAGCGCGTGTTTGTAACCGTGCCCGGCCTGAATGGCGATTCCGTGTTTGAGGCCACAGCCAAGCTGGAACTGGATGGGGCGGGCCGCATCATTGGCCTGGAAATTAATTAGAAACGGCCGCTTTTGGCTCTTGGCTTTTAGCGTTTGGCCCATCCCTTCATATTTCAATCATCGTTATCAGGGCAATCAGTGTCATCAGTGGTGAGGTGTTTCTTTCTCTTTGCGTACTTCGTGCCCTTTGCGGTGAAATAGATATCGTATGCATCAGGACGTCACCGGATTTGTGCTGGTGGGCGGGAAGAGCTCCCGCATGGGGACCAATAAGGCCATGCTCTCCCTGAATGGCAGCACTCTGGTGGAACGCACTAAGCGAATCGTGCAGCAGGTCTGCGAAAAAGTTTTTCTGCTGGGGTCCCAAGAAATCTACGGCAGTTTTGGTGAGTGCTACGAAGATATCTATCCCAACTGCGGCCCTCTGGGCGGCATTCATGTTGCCCTGGTCAATTCGCCAACCCCTTATAGTCTGATTACCTCGGTGGATACTCCATTTGTGAGCGCCGAATTCCTGGATTACATGGTCGAGAGGGCACTCAAGGCGTCCGCCATGGTGACAGCCCCACGCATTGGCGGCGTGGTTCAGCCCGTGTGCGCGGTCTTTTCCCGCAGTTTTCTTCCTATCGCCGAGGCGGCGCTGAAATCCGGGAACTACAAAGTAGAGCCGTTGTTTCCACGGGAGCAGACGCTGGTACTTTCGGAGGCCGACATGCAACAGTTTGCCTTGGCGGCAGATATGTTCGAGAATTTGAATACGCCGGAAGATTTCGAGCGCGCCAGGAAGCGTGCGGGTCCCGCTCAGCGGGACAAACGAGAGCCATGAACCATAACCATCACGAAGAGCCGCCGCAGCCCTACATTGAATTCCGCGATGTATCCAAATCGTTTGGAGACCACAATGTTCTGCGCGACGTGAGTTTCAACGTGATGCCAGGCGAAACCGTCTGCATTCTGGGAAGAAGCGGTGTGGGAAAGTCCGTCTCACTGCAGCTCATCATGGGGTTCCTGAAGCCCGAGGCCGGCCGCGTGACCGTCGCTTTTGAGGACATTACACACTATGAGGAAGAAGACCTGCAACGCATCCGCAAGAAAGTGACGATGGTTTTTCAGAATGGAGCGCTGTTCGATTCTCTCACTGTAGGCGAGAACGTAGCTTTTCCACTGCGCGAAAGTCATGATTTGAGCGAAGAACAGATCTATCAGATCGTGGATGGCTTGCTGGAGATGGTTGGCGTGAAGCCCATGCGGGACCTGCTGCCCTCCGATCTTTCCACGGGAATGAAGCGCAGTGTAGCCATTGCGCGGGCGCTGGCGGCGCAGCCGGAGTGCATCCTGTACGACGAACCCACCACCATGGTCGATCCCCTCATGGCCAAACTGCTTGGAGACCTGATTCAAAAACTCAAGCACCAGCTCAAACTTACCAG
>DATDNH010000131.1:0-44454 GCA_036518395.1 Candidatus Angelobacter sp.
TGACGTTGCAAGTGACGTTGCATGGCTGGCAGTCGAAGTCCTGGATGGTAATGTTGCACGTACCACCCGAGTCGACGCCAAGCGCGGTTCCACTATCTGTAGAGCCATAAATTTCTTCAAAATTCAGCGCCAGTTCCTGCAGCGCACCGTAATCTCCAGTTCTGAGTTGCTGTGAGAGTTCTTTATTGTTTGAGATTGCTTTCAAGATCTCGTTAGCCTTTTCAATCATCATAGGTTGACCTCAATGCATTTAGATACCATGTGAAATGTGGTTCCGCAGTCACAGCTCCCCGAACCATGGGCAAGCACCGGTCATGGACTGGCACGAGAGGCCGCATCCCACAAGATCGCTCTCTGTGGAAGCATAAATTTGTTCAAAACTCAGATTGAGCTCCTGCAGCGCATTGAGATCACCACTTCTAAGTTGCTGCGAAAGTTCTTTGTTGCCGGAAATTGCTTTCCAGATCTGCTCAGTTTTTTCAGTCAGCATAGGTTTTATCCCTTCCGTGAAATGCTGTTTTCGGGGGTTCACTCTCGCAGCAAGTCGTCGACGGTGGGGACAACAGTAATGTTGCAGCAGTCGAAGTCCTGGACGGTAATGTTGCATGTACTCCCCGACGCCACGCCAAGCGCGGTTCCACTATCTGTAGAGCCATAAATTTCTTCAAAATTCAGTTCCAGCTCCTGCAACGCACTGGAATTGCCGCTTCTGAGCTGCTGTGAAAGCTCTGTGTTTTTTGAAATTGCTTTCAAGATCTCGTTGGCCCTTTCAGCCATCATAGATTTGCTCCCTATGCAATGAGACTTGCGACGCAACATGTTGGTTTGTCAGCCACGGCCCCGCGATCTCTCATGGGCAAATGCCGTTGAATTCTCCTGTTCATGCGTCAGTGGTTGTCGCTGGTAATGGGGCAGGTACTGCCTGTAGCACCGCATAGCAGTTCTATGCTGTCTGTGGCGGCATAAATTTCTTCAAAACTCAGATTGAGTTCTTGCAGCGCATTGAGATTACCGCTTCTGAGTTGCTGCGAAAGTTCTTTGTTGCAGGAAATTGCTTTCCAGATCTCCTCAGTCTTTTCGGCCATCATCATGGATTTACCTCCTGTTTGTATTTATCGCTTGCGCTAATGAACAACTCTCCTCTCCCGGTTTGCAATTTAACCTGTGGTGGGAGGCAGGCACATTTCCACCGGAAAGCTGGGGCAGGACTCATCGCCGGCATTAACATGTGTTCCGTCAATCTGGCGAGTTTCTGGTACGGAAGAATAGATTTGCTCGAAACTGAGATTGAGCTTTTCGAAGATACTTGCGTCACCTTTTTTTAAGCGCTGGAGAATCCCGCTGTTTACCGAGATTTCAGCCAGAATGTGCGAAGGATTGTCTGCTGCAGTCATAGGAATCTCTCACGATCAATTTGATTTTTCACTCAAGGAGCGAGTGCGCAACCAGTCTCTATCCTTGCTGAAGGTGGTTTCAATCGGAAACATGCTTTGATGGTGTGAGCACAAGAGTCACAAAAAGAATCATGTACATGGGAAAGTTCCAGACCGGATCAGGGAGGCCCGTTCATTGCGCCGGGCCAGCAGCAAAGAAGGGTTGCCGGCTGCCCAGTTGGCTATTGGATTCGGGTATGGATGAGCTGTTGAAGATCTCGCGAGAACTCGAAGATTGCAGGATAGGTGGCGATAAACGTCCAGAAGAAGCCATTCAGGCCCATCACTGCCGCAATGGTGAAGTGGAAGAAAACTCCGCACGAAAGGACGAATAAGGCGGACTTCGGCCCGGCAAGAACCGCGAAAGGGAATCCACACTCGAACAGGATAGTTCCCCAGCAAATGAATTTTGATATGCGGGGCGCGCGCTCCAATAATTTATAGAGCCTTCTGTTCCCGTAAGAGTCAGTGCTCAACACCAAACTAATCGCTTTACCCTGTTTCCAGGGCAGTGTCTTAAGCTTAACGGCTCCCGAAGTGAAATAGGCCAACATGGACTGGAGGGCAACAAACCAAACAACCGCCGAACGGGCCAGGGAATCGGTGGTGCAATAAAAAATGGTAATGGCGCACAAAACGATAAAGTGCATCTGATCGGAGCCTTCGCCGCCAAGGTTCCCGGCGGGGATGAGGAATTCAAAGGCGAGAAGCAACGCCAGGAGAGGGGCGGTCATAAATCTGGCCGAGGGTAAAAGCAGTACCAGCGCGCATATCAATTGCAGGACGATCGCAAGCAGTTGTGCAGTTTGTTGCGGCCTGGCATTGAGCGCTCGGGAACGCGCGCTGTTGCTCAGCCATTGCCTCGTCTTCGGCCGCATTGGCCCGGGCACGACCCCGAGAGCAGCGTAGTCGTTTCTGTTGGCCAATGCCTCCGCGCCATTAAGAATGACACGGACGAGCACCAGGACCAACGTGAGGTGCATCAGCATTTCGACGGACCAAGACACCCGGTATCTCCTGTGTTGCTGATTCGGCTACGCGGAATGGCGCCGAAACGAACAAAATTTCTGCGGACTTTTGTGAATTGCCAAATATTTTGAGGATCATGAACTGCCGGGCTTCGCCACAGGGAGAGCCAATTTGCGAGACATAATGCTCGAGCCTGGGGAAACGAAAGGTAATTGGGGATGATGGTTCGTGCTTGCGAAGCTGTACCGCGAGCGAGTGCCGGAGGGCCAGACAGAGGTCATCGACCGCTTTGCGCTTGCGCCTTCCCGGATTCCAAAGAAACTGGAAAGCAGGGCGCGCAGGCATCTCAACTATGTGCCATTCACTCAGAGAACCATCCAGCATCCGAACGCGGTATGCGATGACAAAGTCAAAATCCGGAACCATGGAGAAGAACGTCCATCTGGGAAGCAAACCCAAATGATCCCATCGATGGCAAAACTTCAAGAATCCTGTCCGGCCAGACTTGCCGGCAAAAAGATAGGCAACCTGGACAGCAACCGAGGCCAGAAACCATGAAACCATGAAGGCCACAACGATAGCCGAAGTGAATGTCACCATCATTTGATCTTTCCTTCAATCGCAAATCTCTTCGCAAGTGCGAGGCGCGGTTTCGAGCCGGCACGTGTCTGCCCAGTGGCGACGGATGAATCAGTTTGGCAGACATCCGGTCGCGAGTGCTCTACGTAATCCTTTCCGAAGCACGGAAACTGCCTGCTGCAGCTCTGGCCGCAAATACCTGGAACGGGCCAAATCGGAGACGACCTCCTGGCGTAGCCTGATTGACTCTTCGCTTGTGAAGGATGCGCAAGCCAATGCCGCGTCCAGGGCGGCTGTGTACCAGAGAATGGGCATTTTCGGCGAGTTTTGCGCCAGATAGGTGGCGCAACAGGTTAGATAAGGCCCAACATCAGAGGACGAGAGTGCTTTCAGTCTTAGCCAGGCGAGCACCTGGGTCCGCCAAAAATCATCGTCGCAATCAAAGATTTCAGGATCCATGCCGTCCAGCGCTTCGCTCGCCAATCGCTTCTTCGTTGGATCCGTTGTTATAGCGGCGATCTCTCCCACGAGTTGCACAGCAAAGAAGCGCAACAAATGCGGAGTAATCGCGGTTTTGTATTTCCGCCCCCAATTTCCCGGGACGGGAACAGATTCTGATTTACCGGTTAAGTAGCGGAATACCTGAACAGACAATTGCAAACCGCTTTTGACTCCCGAAATCCGGCTTTCAAGCGCCACCATCCTGGTTAGCAAATGCAAACGATGCGCGTGGCTACCACTGTATCCGTACTGTTCCTCAAGTTGCTGATCAACCACAAGGGACTCCCGCACGAGGCGACGCGACTGAAGGAAATTTCTACACCGGAACTCAACATAAGCGTGCGCGGGTATTATTTCGGAACGACAAAGGATTCGGGCTTCGTCACTGAGCTCATCCGCGCCAGCGAATACGCGGGCTGCGTTCAACAACAGGCGAGCCCCATCGATATTTGCGTGGTCGGCGATACTACGAGACGCGTCGCAACAGCGCTTGCATCGCGATATGAGCAACAAATCGCCAGCTGAGAGCCTGGATTTAAGTCGGGCGCTCATGGCCGACAAAAGCTCAAGACGACCCGCTTCGAGGGAACTGTCTTTCGGGCGCCTGCGGCCTTCGACATAGGCGGCGTAGACAGTTCCCACCATCGCTTCCCCATCCGTACGCGGCGACTGATCCTTGAAGGCCGGCGTTTCAGGACGGGATACCATGATGTTCCCTCGGAGCTTTTGGCTGTTCTGGCGTGCGGTGTCTAAGCGTCCCTGCAGAACTGGACGCTTCTCCACTGTGAACAAAATGCGCCCTGGTTTCAATTCAATTGAGCTGCTGATGTTGTTAGCTAGAGAATGTGTGGAAATGTCATGTAGCCGGCTGATGGTTTCGACTGAATTAAGAAACCGAATGCCCTTCCGGCTTTTTGAAATTATGTTCTTAGTTGATTTTTCCGGCTACGCTGTACTTCACTTTTTCAATCACGCTTTTGGCGATGTCATCAGCCTGTGATTGGGCTTGAAGGAAAAGCCAGACCCATGGAGAATTTCTGCGATGTCCTGGTTTCAGGAGCGCCGTTCGATAAATGAATCCAGGAATGCGATAGGAAAAAACCAGCAAGGTGCGCACATCCAGCTCCGGCGAAAGGAATATCAAATGACGAACCATCAGACCATCCTGGCACAGTTATCCACGGACGAAACACTTGTTCAACAGCTCAAGCAGGGTAATCCGGCTGCGCTTGAAAAGCTGAAGGTGAGCTTCGACGAACTTTATGCTTCCGGCGCAGAAGACATTGAAGTTCTATGTGCCGCCACGTGTCCTCCGGTCCAGTCCGGCACTGGCACTGATCCATTCCTTCCTGAGTAACCTTAATCGTTGCGCTGACCGATGTGGACGGGCTGGTTAAAAGCTGGTCATACGATGATGTTGCAGTGTGATCTCCGGACGAGATTATCAGCAAATTGGCGACGCAATGCGGGCGAAGGGAATAGCAAATCCGGGGTCGTGCACACGCACTGAACTCGATGTTAGTAAGCTGCGCCGACATCTTCCTGGCTGTAACCGGTTGCGGAGCGGTTGCGGTGCTCCTGGTAATCGCGTCAATAAGAACCGCTGCCTACTCTCACGCGATTTCTACCTGCGCCGGACTGCCTGGTTGCTCAAGATTCGCCGCCAGATGGTTCACGATGGCACGAACGCGCCGGGGCAAATGCGTCATCCGGCGAAGATCGGCGATGATGTCCTGCTTTAACCGCGAAGATTCGGAATCGTGGAACGGCTGGCATACCGCAGCGACATCGAGCGCAGTCAAATACCACAGACCCGCCGTGTAACCTGGTCCTTGCGAAAAGTATGGGATGCAGCGGGCAAAGTATGCGGCGTATTGAGCTTCATCATCCGCCATAAGAAGTTTAAGGCGCAGCCAGGCGCTAATTTCTGGCTGCCAGGAATCACAGAGCTCATCGATCTTCACGCGGCTGAGTAAGATCTGAAGTGCTTTTTTTACAACGGAGGGCGGCAATCCCGCCAGCGCCACGGCTATCTCTCCAGTGGTTTGTGCCGTAAGAAAACGAATGGCATCAGATGGTATCTCCCGAAAATAGCAACTACCCCAATTGCCTGGAACCGGCAAATTTTCCGCTTTTTGTTGCAGATATAGAAGAACATTAGCTGCAAGTTCCATGGCTCCATGCAGGTTTTGGGCCGCCGCTTCGACTTTGACCATGTTGTTCACCAGGTGAATTCGATGAAGGTGAAAAAAAGGGGAGTTGAATCGCTGTTCCATTTGCTGGCCGGCTTCCATCGATACAAGCAGGGATTGCTTCGCTCTTTCAAAATGGCCGAAGCAGTATTCCAGGTAAGCCTCGTTGGCACCAAGCTCAGTTTTTGCCCGCAACCGTCCTTCGGCGCTCAAATCTTTGCTCTCAGCCGACAATCGTGCCTTGAGGAAAAACAGGCATGCAGCTTCAGTTTCTCCTGCGGCCGCGCTCGCGCGGGCTTTATTCAGATAGTGTCCACAACGCACAAGCACCGGCCGGTCCTTTTCCCAGGTGCTGGTTGTTAAGCTGTTCTGTAATTGCTCCCTCCATTGTTCTGCGCTGGAGGACTTGGGTTTAGACCGTCCTGTGCGATAGGCGTTGTGCAAAGCATGGATTACCCCAGTTTTGTCTTCTTCTATCGGCAGGCGCATATAAGAATCAGCAAGAACAGAATGGGTGCTCATCATAGCCTCCTGGCAGAGAGCTGCTGCAGAAAACCAGTTTGTTGCAACGGCACCTGCATATCAACGATGTTCGACTTATGTGTAGGTGACTTAGTTTGGTTTGGGATAGATCACTTAGCGGTGCAGACTTACCGTGAGCCCTGTTTTCGAAGGTAGATAAATGGAAGCTTTAGAGCGATTCCACAATTGCTATAGCCCTCAAAAAGATCGTCATCCCGAAACATCAGCGTGTGAAATGCGCTGATGTGGAGGGACCTGGCATTGAAACCCTGGGCTATCTATACCATCCCTGGAAATGCTCCAGGTATATTTCACGAAGACCATGGCTGGGTGAATGCGTTCTCTATTGCCACAGCAGCACGGAGGGGACAAGGATCGGATCGGCCAACCGCAGCCATTGGTAGCCGATGCCGGAAATGCCCTGATGAAATGAAAGATTGTCCTGATCGGAGCCGATACCCATTCCATAGTTCCCACGTGCGCGGGCTCGCCGCAGGATAAAGCCTGCAAGCAGGCGAGCGCGACGATCGTAGAGTTCATCTAGCATGCCGGCGACCAAAAGCAGCTCCACCCGCCCTACATTGCCGCAGCAGGCATGATCGAGCGGCGCGGGACGGGTAACTGCTGTCTGCAGCGCTGCACCCAGGCCATCGTGTTGCAGAAATGGCGAGTCCAGGTGCAGCATTCCGAGGCGGCCGAGCCCGATGCCGGCGACGCCATGGCACCACTGAAAATATTGCAGGTCGGGCGGACTTCCCGCGTAATCCTGCCAATTGCCGGTCTCTTCAACAAAAAGCGTGTTTTCGAATGCGCAGGCTTCCACAGCAGCATCGCGGAACGTTTCTTCTGTGGTGACTTTGTACAAGGCAGCCAGAGCATAGGCAATGCCGGCCGCGCCATGAGCGAAACCACTTTGCATACGGCCCATGTAGGTAGGCCAACTGCGCAAGCCCGCATCGCCTGGCTTGCGGCAAGCGAGGAGATGCTCTCCACAGCGGATCGCCAGATCGATGAGAAAGCCTGCGCCCGGTCGCATCCGGTGGACCGCCAGCAGGGCGACGATACAGCCAGCCGACCCTCCCATTAAATCGAAAGCAGAGTCATTCCGGATCGCGTCTACACTTAGCAGGCAGGCCAGTTGCACCGCCTTGTCGAGAAAAGAAGTATCTTCAAGATAAGCCGCGATTCGCGCCAAAGTATAGATGACTGACGGAACTCCTGTTGCCGCTCCGATATCAAAGGCGCGGACTACCTCGGGCGCTCCAAGCTGTGACATCAACTGGTCCGCGATCAGCACCAGCAAGTCACGGCAACCTGCGCCTCCAGTGACTCGTTCCAGTGCCGCCAGAAAGAGCGCGGGACCGCATATGCCATCGTAGAGACGAAAGTTCATGGGACGAACGGCGCGCTTGCGCGATGCTGGATCAAAACAGAAAGAGTTCCAGTTAACCGATTTTGTTCCGGATTGAACGCACTGACGCCGCAGGACCGCAGCCAGCTTGATAGCCTCTTCAATTGCATTACCCGGCGAGATACTTCCGTCCGCGCTTTCGTTGTCTGGCATGGATCCTCCGCGCAAGATTATTCCATGACGCACACTGAGGGGGTATGTTCTAAAGGGCTATCACTATGTCACGTAAATGATCGTGGGAAATCTCAGCGTTCCGGGTTTCGCGAAGGGCTTATTGAAGCAGTGGCGCTGCACTTTACTTGGCACTCTCACCGATACTTTCACCGACAACATCACGCCATGATTGCGATTGCGGTGCAGCGAGCCTCAGCTCACAATTCTCATTCGACGCCACTCGCTGGAAGTCGGAGCTTCGCACAGACGGAAGGCAAGGAACAAAACTGAATGACACATCACTACGCTATTTTGGAAAAAATATCGAACGAGGGTCTGGCTGAAGATCTCAGGAACGGCGATCTGTCCGCGTTTGAAAGGCTGAATCTAAGCTTTGACAAACTCTATGCTTCGAAGCAGGACGAGAATGAACTAGGCCTGCCATGTAACGTAACTACTCTCTGCTGTCCAAATTCAGGAACAGATGGATAACCATGCCAGCGTTTGGAAGCAATGTGCGGCGAGTCTCTCGCTGAGCAGCCCAGGAAAGGCGCTCTCTTATGACAAATCACCATAACATTCTGGCGGCAATGTCACGCGATGAAAAGCTGGCTGAGGCGCTCAGGCACGGCAGGGTCGCTGCTTTTGAGAAATTGAATCTTACGTTTGAGGAACTCTACGCGCCATCCTGGAACCAGGAAGATGAATCATTCGATTTTCTGTGCGGCGTTTCGTGCGGTTCGTGCGCTATAACGCCCGGCATATGCTCCGACTTTACAGGTTAGTTTGAGCATGTGGGCGAGAAAGTAAATGGAAAGGAAAGAACGATCAGATGATGGATCATACCAATATTCTCAAAAAAATATCGAACGAGGGTCTGGCTCAACAGCTCAAGAGAGGCGACCCCAATACGTTTGAAAAGCTGAACCTGAGCTTCGATGAACTTTACGCTTCCACCGAAGAAGAAGGGCCCGTGCCCGTGTGTAACGTTTCATGTGCTCTGGCTTTTACAGGCTGCTCGGGCTCCGGGACCACGATCGCGGAAATCGAGGATCTCGGATAACAAGACCTAGCAAGAAACCGGGCACTCATTTCCTGGATCAGGCACAACAGGTCAACCCGGAAGAGGAGCAATCGAATGACGAATCACACTGCACTTCTCAAAAGAATATCGAGCGATGAAGGTCTGGCTCAACAGCTCAGGCAGGGCCATCTGGGCGCCTTCGAAAAATTGCATCTTAGCTTCGATCAGCTTTATGGCTCGGTGGGCGGCGAAGATAAATTCGATGAGCAGACTCTGGCGGGGTGCACTTTCGTTTCTTGCACCGCACCATCGGGCTGTGTTGTTACGTCACCGGCGCTAACCGAATAGGCATCTGTCCCTGGAGTCTTATCCGGTTGCTTCGGTATTACGCTCCGGGGCCGGAGAAAGCCAAATTCAGAAAGGAACGTCTCATGAAAAGCGCACAAACATTTTTGGAAAGAATATCGAACGATCAGAGCCTGGCTGAACAACTCAGGCAGGGGAATCTGGCTGCGTTTGAAAAATTGAATCTTAGCTTCGATCAGCTTTATGGCTCGGTGGGCGAAGCAGATGAATTCGATGAGCAGGCACCGGCGTGGCCGTGCGATGCCGTTACTTGCGATGTACCTTCATGCATTGTAACGAGACAAGGGCTGACCGAATAAGCGACTGCCCATGGATTCGATCCGATGCTTCGGCCAGCACTACTCTCCGGGGCTGAAAAAGGAAAGAAGGATGACGAAAGCAGGCGAGCCGGCGGACAGCTTTGTCGAGGCAGTAATTAGCAGTTTGCCTGGAGTCGAGCTGGGAGCGGATTGGGTCATTGACGCTGATTCGCATCCGGTGTTTGTTTCCGTTCGGCCGCAACAGAGCAGACTTCCGCTGCAAGGCTGGAAATTGCACCTTTCTGCAACTCCGCAATCGGCGTCTTCCTGCCTGAACAAGGCTTTGCCCGTTTTAATTTCCAACCGGTGTCATTTCAAGTTCGCGAAATCGCGGCAGGCGCTGCACCGGCTCCACGAAACGATCATTCAGTCAGGAAAATTCATCACTGTATATCCGCAAAACGATGCCGAGGCGGTTCGGCTGGCGCAGCTCCTGCATAGTGCCACTGAAGGCTGTCGCGGGCCTTGCATTCGGACCGACCGAGCGCTCTGCCGTGGCAGCATCGTCCACTATCGCTACGGAGGCTTCAGATCCCGGTATCTGCAAGACACTCGCGGCAGGGAAATGCATGCGATCGAGGCTGCTGACGGTCAGTTGGTCCCCGACCGGCGCCTTGGATGCTACAGTCCTCCACGCTGGGCCATCGATCCGTTCGTTTCCGCCGGCCTAATCCAAGCCTGGGAAGACCGGCCGATATTCGCCAACAGATTCCTCCTCGTCTCTCTTTTGCAACAAGGATTTCAAAGTGATGTGCTTCTGGGAATCGATCTGGACAATAAATCTCCTTGTCTGGTGAAGCGGAGCAGAGATGACGGAGTCACAGACATGTTGGGCGGCCAAGCTTCGCTGCGGCTGGCACATGAAGCCACGTTGCTGAAGAAGCTGGCTCACCTCCCCGGTATTCCCCGTTTAGTTGAATTCTTCAAAGTTGAAGATGACACAGTCATGGTGGCCGAATGGATTGAATCTGTCAGCCTGGACCTGCGCGTACGAGAGTGTCTGGACGAACTCAGTCCCGTTCCCTGGCGAACCATCATTCAGTATTCGTCAGAGCTCGCTGCCACGCTGGCTGGGTTACATAGCGCCGGTTTCATCCACGGCGATGTCAAACCCGCCAATATTTTGGTGACCAACTCAGGGCAACTGTATGTGACAGATTTTGACCACGCGGTTGAGATCTTGAGCCAATCATCTTTGCGCGGGAGAGGGACGCGGGGATGGGCAAGTCCCGAGCAATTCAGCGGGTCACCGGCCGCTTTGACCGACGATATATTTGGTTTGGGCGCAACATTATTGTTTATTTGCACAGGCATCGCCGCACATGAGCAACCGGGGTTACTGCTCGACGCCGCGCAGGTAGCACTGACTTTCCGACAAATCAGGCCGGATTTGCCCGAAAGTCTGCTTGCGATCATTATCCGCTGCCTGGCAAGGGATCCTAAACGACGCTTTCAATGCGTTGCGGAATTCCAGGCAGCCATTTCCGGGCTTAGCAGACAGGCAGCGCCGCCGCAGGAGAATGCAACGAGTTTCCCAGCCGCAAATCCGGACGTAATCTGCGACGAGTTGTATCGAAATATGGAACAGGAAGTCGAATGTGTCGCTTCCGGCGGCAGGGACTCCCGTTTTTTCTGGGGCGAAGGCTCCGAAAGAATCTCTCTCGATTTGGCTTCTGGCCTGAGTGGCATCTTATTGGTACTTTCAATCACGGGGAATGAGCTGGCCGCCAGTGCGCCAACGCACATCCGCTCCGCAGCAAAGCTGCTGGTTGAGTTGCAAAAACAGCGGCCTGAGTTTCGGCAAGCGGGACTATTTACCGGGAAGGCAGGATGCGCCCTGGCCATTGCTTACGCAGGTTCGCTCTTGTCCGACGAGGACCTGCTTGTACGAGCAAATGAATTGGTTGACGAAGTCGCATCGGTTTCAGTGGCATCAGTCGATGTACACAGCGGCCTATCGGGTCTTATTTTGTTTTACCTGTCATTATTCAGGTTTACATGCAATGCGAAGTATCTGGCGCTCGCCGAACATTGTGGGAGGCAAATTATCGACAGCGCCGAGCCGGGAACCCGGGGCATCTGCTGGCGCAACGAAAACTGGGATTCAGAATCCAAGGACAATCGATACTTCTCCTATCTGCATGGGACCGCAGGCGTAGCGGATGCCCTGCTTTGTCTGAGCCAAGTATCGGGTAAAGAGGAATTTCGATGGGCAGCAGGCGAAGCGGGAATGTGGCTCGCAGCTAACACATTTCCTATTCAAAATGAGAGTCTGGTTGTGTGGCCCAAAACGCAAGGCGAAAAAGCTGCCGGCGCTTCTCAGGCCCTGGGGGCGGGTGGAATCGGCCGGTTCCTGCTTCATGCGTGGCAGCACAATCTCTTTCCCCAGGCCGAAGAACTCACATTACGTGCCGCCCGTACGGCGGCTGCGGCTCGTTGGCTCGGTCCAAGCCTGGGCTATGGTCTCGCTGGCAATATTGATTTCCTGCTGGAGGTCTATCAATACCTGCAAGAGTCATGGCTTCTGGAAGGAGTACGCTCGCTTTACCAGAGCCTGTTGCGTTCACGCGATCATCAGTTTAGCGAGTTTCGCAGCTTTCGCCGCGATACCGGAGTCGGAGCACCCGGATACCTGAGCGGGTATGCCGGAGTATTGCCGGTGCTGCTGCGCCTTCAGGATCCAAGCAAAAGGAGTGTTTTTCCCGTTCCCGAACTGATGAATTTCAGTCCGCTCATGAAGAGCGAGCACCAAATGAATCATGCGCCATATTATGTAATGCCGAGTGGGCAGAATACGGTACCGTAATCAGGCTGGTTTAAGGATTCATGCGACTGACGACCCGTTGAATCGGCATACTGTCCAGCGGTGGACAACGATTTTCATTTGTGGACACAAATGGGACCTTAGGCTTTGAAAAGCAGTTCGACCCGCTTGATTTTATTAAATTCTGTTCCTGGCATGCTCCATTGATACGCGTCTACTAATGCGCATCTGCGTTCGTTCTCCAGCTGCGCCCCGCAGCGCCTTGCCAGGGGAAATATCGGATTTCAGGATCTGCCGAGTACCGAAGAAGGGGTCTGTTCGAGAATCAACAGTTTACAAGGGATAACAACTTAGAATTCCGCCCCCAGGTTTGGATGAGTGTGCGAAAAGGCCGACTCCGAAATAATGCCACAGAACAAAAACCGTCGCAGCTACCCTCATACGAGGGGTGTAAAGTTCCAAGGTCTGCTGATGTTTGCGGTGTGGCAGCTGAGTTGCTTCCCAAAATGAAGGTACGGAGAAAGACGTCCGCGCCGCACGGTCCGCAATTTATATTTCCGCCCGCAGTCCTCAATTGCTGCACCTGGGCCTGAAGCGAAGGGACAATGAACATCATCAACGGGAACCATCATTCGAAAAGTGCATCTCGTTCCGGGAGCAACGGATCCACTGAAATCCAACTGGCTGCGAGTAGTTTGAGCAAAGCCGGACCAAGAGAGCCAGTGGCCGGAAGGCCACCGGTCGAGGTGTATTTATGCAGCGAACACCCGCTTGTTCAAATGGCAATGGCGTCCGCGCTCGAGTCCGAGGCAAACACAGTTTTTGCGACACGGCCAGCTGCGAAGTCGCCCGAGTACTTCGAGTCATCTCAAGCTCCCGGAATTGCAGTGGTCGATATTGATTCTGTAACCAATTTGGAAGATCTGTTGTTGAAAGCAGTCAGTTTGAGTATTCGTCCCATTGCTGTTATTTCACGCGGGGCGATTGAACCGGCTGAGCAAATGCGATTACTTGGTTTAGGGGTATGGGGAGTTGTATTAGTCGCCTCGAATTTCAGTCGCGAACTTTCAAAAGCGATACGCGCGGTGGCGGGTGGCGACCTCTGGATGAATCCCGGCATACTGCAAGAGTACGTGAAGCAGACAAACGCGCTACTAGCCCGCTTGCCCGAAGCGCACCTGCTCACAGCACGAGAAGAACAAGTGATCAACTTTCTGGTACGAAATCTCTCCAATAAGCAAATAGCAGCTTTTCTGGGAATTTCCGAGCGAACTGTGAAATTTCACGTTTCCAACATACTTCAGAAAGCCAAGGTGGAGACGCGCCGCGATTTGATCCAACTGACCAGCGATCCGCAGCAGGTGTACATGGCGGGAGGTTAATCGAACGGCGTCAACACCCCTGCACAACCCATTCTCCGAGCCGGATTAGGTATCTCCAGATGACGAAAAATGGGAGGTCAGTGATCCTCGATTCGCTGCGCGAAACGACATTCAAAAACCGAGTAACCTCCCGGGCGCATGTTACCCAGGAGGATTCTGTGTGTTCCCATACGCGAAAGCCGGTCGAGGTCTCAGTTCGTTGAACAAGCGCTCCTCGCAGAAGTCTGGATTAAACTAGCCTGTGACGTTTTTAACGACTCAGACCACCCAAAATGAGTTTCCAGATGCAGCAAGTTCGCATTTTTGTGTATAACGATGTAAACAGAGATGCCCCAATTCAACGATACAACACTTACCAGATTGACATATGCCGGCCTTGGGTGCCTTTGCATTCTCGCCGTCATTTACGAAGTCCACGCTACAAGGTTCCGAGTTTGGGACCAATATGGACAGAGGACTTGGACGCCCTTCACAGTGTCGTTATCAGAGCGTGCTCCGGGCAAGCCTGTTGCTGAAGCCGCATTTGTTGACAACGAGGTCAGGAATGCGGGTTTGTATAACGGGGATATCGTTACTGAGATCAATGGCAGATCACTAACGGGCAAGGCGATCCTAGGCGAAGAAATCAATCGTACACAGCCAGGCGGGGTGCTGGCCCTTGTTATCCACGCCCAAGAAAATGGGGGTGAGCACGCGAAAACCATCGTGCTTCGTCGCCCGAGTGAAATTCGCGCGGACCCTGTCAATATTTTGATTGTGGTTGTGTTGCCTTGGCTGGCCCTGGCTCTAGGGTTCTGGGTAGCTTTTGCTCGTCCTCACGACTTTCGAGCATGGCTGGTACTCGGGTTGATGTGGACCTACATGTGCTTCTACTACTCAGGATCCGAGTTTTGGCCCCGCTGGCTGCGGGATTTTGGAGCTTCCTTTCGTGCAGGCGCCACATCCTCATTGCCAATATGGCTTCTTCTATTTGGAATTTATTTTCCTGAAGATTTTCCATCGAGAAGCCGATGGGGACAAATTAGCCGATGGAAATGGATACTGCTAGTACCGTTGGGTGTGCGGGCGCTTTCGAGGATGGGAATTGCAGTCAGTGATTTAGAAAGCTGGAACTCTCTGGGGTGGCTTCGCCATTTGCCCGAAGGTTTGGCAGTCCCTGGAGCGGTGCTCCAGTATTTTGCCGTAGCTGGAGGCTTTTTGGCGCTAGGAGCCAAATATCTCAGCGCCGTGTCTTTGGATTCGAAACGCAGGCTGCGCCTTTTGTTCGTGGGCGCCGTTCTTACGCTGAGCCCGTATCTGCTGATTGAACTCGCGCAAGTGATTGGTGGTTTTAATTTTGAGCAAACGCACCAGGATATTTCCTGGCTGGTCTATGTGGTGTTCTTTCTGTTTCCGTTTGTGCTCGCATACGTGATCCTCGTACACAAGGCAATGGATATTCGTGTCGTCCTGCGTCAGAGTTTGCAATATGCCTTGGCACGGAACGGAGTAAGACTCATTCAGCTCATCCTGACCGTGATCATTGTTTTTATGGCGGTGATTCTGGTTGTGGGCCGCAGCAGCAACCGCCTGCGTGAAATTGCGGTGATTGCTGCAGGACTGCTTCTGATTCAGGCGATCGGGCGAGGCTCCGATAAGGTGCGTCTTTGGGTGGACAAGCGCTTTTTTCGCGAAGCATACAATGCGGAGCGCGTGTTGAGTGAAGTGAGCGACCAGGTGCGCACGATCATAGAGCCAGACTCTCTCTTGAAATTAGTCGCTAACTGCATTTCTACAAGTCTGCACGTGCCCCACATAGCTGTGCTGCTGGACAGCGAGGGCCAATTTCGTCCGGCGTATCTTCATGGACTTGGAAAACTTCCACAGCTCTGCTTCGCCGGGCACTCGCGAACAGTAACCGAGCTTCGAAGCAAAGAGCCGATCCGAGTCTATCTTGAAGACCAGAAATCGTGGATTTATCAAGATCCCAAAGTGGGCGACAACGAGCGTGCGGAAATGGCGCGCCTTCAAACTGAGTTGTTGCTGCCATTAGCCGGACGCGAAAAGCTGCTTGGTTTCATGAGCCTGGGGGGAAAAAGGTCGGGGGAGCCCTTCACCGGCAGCGATCTCCGCTTGCTTAAATCGGTGGCTACTCAGACTGGATTGGCGCTTGAAAATACACAACTCCTGGCTGCGATTACGCAGGAGGTGGCACAACGGGAACGGATCAACCGGGAACTCGAGATTGCCCGCGAAGTTCAGGAACGATTATTCCCGCAGGCAGTTCCGGAAATCCGTGGAGTAGATTGTTACGGCGCATGTCGTCCTGCGGAGGGCGTGGGCGGCGACTATTATGATTTCTTGAAGTTACGTACCGGGGCCTTGGGGATCGCAATCGGAGATGTATCAGGCAAAGGCATCAGCGCCTCTTTACTAATGGCAAGTCTGGTATTTGCGCTGCGATCCGAGGCGATTCGCGTATGCGAGGAACTTACCAGTTTAGTAAGCAACGTAAACGTTCTCGTGTATCAGGCCTCTCCAATCAATCGCTATGCAACGCTCTTCCTCGGCATCTACGATCCGCAGACTCGGCGATTGAGCTATGTGAATGCCGGGCACAACCCGCCGATGCTGTTCCGTAAGCCAGCTTCCAGGCCGGAGGTTGTCCGTCTAAACGCGAGCGGCACTGCAGTGGGGTTATTTGAGAATTCCTGCTACCAGCAGGAGGTGGTTACGCTCGAACCCGGAGACGTACTGGTCGCTTTCACGGATGGCATCACGGAAGCCATGAATGCCAGCGAGCAGGAATGGGGGGAGGAGCGGCTGATTCAGACCGTTTCTACGTCTATGGAAATGCCAGCCGCGGAGATACTCGCACAGGTCATGCAAGCTGCCGACACCTTCACCGCCGGCGCCCGGCAATATGACGACATGACTCTAATCACTCTGAAAATCGATTTCTGATCGAAGCATGCCCGTTGCTTTGAAAAACGTGGCGGCCGCAATTCAATAACTACTCTTGAGCGAAATTGTGACCAGGTCCATTTTGGCAATGAGGGTTTCAGAAATCCTCGATAACCAATAGAGCGAGTCCTGTGATCCACAAGCAGCTTATCTTGGATCAGGTTTGCTAAAAAAGCTCTTCGCACAAAAAGCAACCTAATCTCTCCTGAGCACCTTTTCGCCAATCATAAAGCCTAAGTAAATGATGAATACAAGAATCAGATAGAACATGAATTAGAACTCAAAGTAGAAGAGGGTATTGCCGTTTGGCGAGAACAAACCTGAGTACCACATTTCCCATTATGTTCGACTGTCTTATTTTGGTACAGCACACCTGATCCTCCTCCGACGACCGCAAGGACAATTGTATTGAAAATGGGTTTCTGGTCATATAAGTGCTTGAGATGAAGACAGTGGCCAGCAGTAAAACCGGCATCACTGATCGCCTGTGATGTGATGCTGCCAACCGACAACCTTAACCCCCGGAGGACGGCCAATGTCATGGATGCAGGGAATTCGGAACTCAAATAGGTGGGATTTAACCACATACAAGCAGCACCTGCCGTATATGGCGGGTTTTTTATCAATATTATTAGCGAGTATCGGGCGATCGGAGAGGCGAGTAGCGACTGCGAGGTATGTAGAAGGGCTGCTTTTACCGGGGCGCCGTAAATTTATTCGTCCACTGGCAGAGCGGTTGAAAGTCGATCCACAGAGTCTGCAGCAGGCAATCACTCACAGTCCCTGGGATGACCAGGAAGTTTGGTCGGCGCTGCGGTCTGAGATGGTCCCGCTCCTCGAACCTTTCGATCTTTGGGTAATTCACGAACGTGCATGGGCCAAGCAGGGACCATCAACGGTTGGAGTGGGCAATCAGAGATGCGGCGCGGAAGGGAAGAAAGCCCATTGTCAGGTCAGTCTTGAACTCCTGGTCAGCGACGGGACAATTGCTGCACCGGCCGCAGGTCGGCTATATCTGCCCGAAAATTGGGCTGCTGATGTAAAGCTGCGAGAGGCGACCGAAATTCCCGATGCCGTAGAATTCACCACCAAACCTGGGCTGGCAATTGAACTGCTAAAAGAGGTAGTTCGTGATGGTGTCTTGCGCGGTACTGTCATTGCGGATGCTTCCTATGGCAACGATGCCAACATTCGCTCTGCGCTGCTCAACATGGACTTGGAATTCTTTCTTGAAATCAATCCGGAACTGCACCGAGCATGGGACTTTCAGGGAACGGGTCCGCATTGGGACAAGACTTTACAACCGCACTCTTATTCTCTGGATCGAATCGTAAAAACCATGCCTCTGGGCGAATGGAGAAATTGCTGCTGGCTCGAAGGCGATGATATACCACGGCGCACGCGGCTCGCGATTCGTGAAATATTTTTAGAGCCAAATGCCTCTCAAACCCCCAGACAACTGGAACGTTTGTGGCTGGTAGTTGATCACCCGACTGAGCGCGCGCAACCTTATCGTTGTTACTTAGCCCATTTCAAGGACACCCCACGCGAAGCTAAATGCCTGCGCTTAAGCCGCTGCCACCATTATTTGGAACACTATCATCGGCGGCTCGAAGGCGATTTGGATTTGACCTGTTATCAGGGAAGATCGTGGAAGGGATTTCACCACCATCTAGTTTTATCGGCTGCAGCCTATTTGTTCACTTTGATGGTGGAACTGCGCAGTCGAAGAGCTTTTTGGTCGGACCTAAAAGAGGATATTCCGATCGATCCACAGATAGCAGCAGAAATTGCACGTTTTTCGTCGGTTCTCTTGGGAAGCGGAAGCCTGCCGCGCAACGAACCATTGGAGGCACCCATTGAACTGCGGCGGCGCAAAGCCGCCAATGGAGACGGCTTGAGCCTGACCAACTGAGATATGGAAGAGAGTGCTTCGATGAGCCAACATTCCCATGCAATGATCAGCATTGTAGAGCGATCCGCCTTTCTTTATGAAAGGATCACCAGTGCTTTTGTCAGTAAACAGAAGAGCAAAAATGACGCTGAAGCAGGAAAAGGGCGCATTCTGCAGTGGCGCCAACAGGTTGCACGTGGCGACGACAATTATTTCAAACGCCGATTGGCCTGGGACGGCCTTGATGGAAACCGTGCAGAAGAAATATCAGCAGGGGTTCAAATCAGGGATCCAAATTATCTTCCAACATGGGTCGAGTATCTAGAAGGTGGACTGGCCGGATGCGCCAAACTTGGGCAACATTCGTTAGAGGAAATCGAACATTCGAACTTATTTCTCAATAGTTCGAATGCAGCCCCGTTTGCGCATGTGTTCACCTCGTTCATTGAATATGCCAGTGGACGATTGAAGAACCTTTCGGGGCCAGGTTGGAGCTTCGTCTCTCAGGCGGTTCAGGTTCAGCTCCAACAACAACTGCAGGCTACACTCTCGGAGGTAGCCCAAAGAGTCCTATACATTGAATTCCTGGCATGGCGGATTCTGCCGGGATCCGGTGTTATTGACCGAGCAGAGGATGGCGATCGACGCTCTTACAGCGGGTTCGTGCACCACATGTGGAATGCCGGTTTGGCGCGGCTGTGTGAAGAATATCCAGTGCTCGCGAGGTTCCTGGGCCGCACTGCCGAAATGTGGGTTTTATCTTTGGCCGAATTTATTGGTCATGTGACTCAAGATATTCGGGAGTTAGAAATAATCTTCAATTCCGGGCGACCACTAGGAGCAGTGGTTGAGATTTGCAATGGCTTCTCCGATAAGCACAACAGCGGCAAGTCGGTGCTGAAGGTTAAGTTTGATTCCGGCATTTCGTGTTTTTACAAACCAAAGGACTGTAAGTCGGAACGGCAATACAATGACCTGCTCACCTGGCTCAACGAACACGGAAGCCCACTTCCATTCAAAACATACAAAATTCTCGACAGGGCAGACCACGGTTGGACGGAAGAAATGGTTGCTCTGCCCTGCAAAACCATCGATGAAGTTGAACGTTACTATGAACGCGGCGGTATGTTACTGGCCTTATTATTTGTGCTACAAGCCAGTGATTGCAATTACGACAATATCATTTGTCAGGGCGAGCATCCCGTCGTAGTTGATACCGAAACTCTTCTCCAACCTAAGCCAAGAGAGTTCCAAACGCACCCCTGGAAAGCCTTGGAAGCAGCCAATCAGGCAATTTACTACGATTCTGTGTTCCGCTTATGCCTGCTGCCACGATGGATTGCGCGGCCGAATGGAGAAAAACTCGACGTCAGCGGCTTTGGAGCGGGAAGCATGCGGCGAGGCTACTTCAAGCGAAAGGTCTGGCGGGACACAAACACCGACCGAATGATAATTGCCTGGGAGAGAGTTCCTGTAGCGCGCGACTTGCTGGGCGTGCGGTTGGGAGCCGAAACCGTCAATCCGACCGATTACGTGGACGTGATCATCCGCGGCTTCGAGTGCATGTATCGCATGTTGATGGACAAATCGGACGAATTGTGGACCCATAACGGTCCTCTCAGCAAGATGACAGAGATCTCTTCGCGATTTATTCCGCGGAATACTACAACCTACATGGGAATTCTGGACCAATGCCTCCAACCTGATAAGTTGCGCGATGGCATGGATACCAGCATCTGGGTGGATTCTCTGGCCCGAGCCTATTTCTTTCTACCTAATAAACCGGCGATTTGGCCGATGATTGCCGCTGAACATGCCGCGATTCTTGACCTTAACATCCCGCGTTTCCTGGCCCCAACTCAAACAGACGCTTTGCAAATCGGTCCACTGGAATATGTGCCGGGTTACTTTGTTGAGGCAAGCATGGTTCTTTTAAGGAAGCGTTTTAGCTCTTTGTCAGAACAGGACCTGGATCTGCAAAAGCGCTACATCCGATGCGCTTTTGAATACGTTGCACCTTCAAAGTGCACAGTGCCGGTGAGATCAGATACTTTCAGGCAAGCGCCAGCTGTAGATGTACAAGCATTTCTGGACAATGCGGTTGACATTGCAGAAAAGATCCGGAACAAAGCAATTCATGGAGCAGACGGCACGGCCAACTGGATTAGCCAAGCCTACAATGCTGATTCTCAATTCTGGCAGCTCCAGCCAATGGGTGTCTATCTTTATGACGGAGTTTGTGGAATTGCTTTATTTCTCGCGGCCGTGGAGCATGTGACCGGACGATCTGATTTTCGTCATCTTATTAATGCCGTTAACAAGATTTTCTCTCATGATTCACTTCGCGTTGTTCAGCGTCTGGCCTACAACGGAATAGGGGCCGCATCTGGCACGGCTTCGATCGTCTACTCGTTAGCAAGGATGGCATTATTGCTGGGAGACGACGAGATCCTGAATACAGCATTGACAACAGCCCGGCTCATTACTCGGGAAAGGATTGCTGCAGATCGCCGGCTGGACGTCATGGGGGGAAGCGCGGGGTGCCTGCTGGTTTTGGCTTTTCTCTACGGGTTTAAACCTGACGGATGGATTCTTGACCGTGCGATTGATTGTGCGGACCATTTGCTGGAAACAAGATTACCCAGCCCATCGAAGCCGAGATCCTGGAAAACCATTCAAGATCAATTCCTCGCCGGCTTTTCCCACGGAGCAGCCGGAATCATTTTGGCGCTGGTGAAAGCATTTGAGCTTTCCGGAAATAAGGCCTATCTGGAAGCTGCTGCTGAAGCCCAGGAATACGAAGACTCGATTTATTCGGAAGAGAAGCAGAATTGGCCGAATCTCCTGCTGCCTGACGGAAGCGGCGGCTTTGCTTTCTGGAACAGCTGGTGTCATGGAGCACCCGGAATCGGTCTGGCGCGACTCGGTAGCATGAATTCTCTGGACCAGGCCATAGCGAAGAAGGATCTAGAGAATGCCATTGCCTCGGCGAGCCGCCCCGAACTCAATGACTCTGATGGCCCGTGTTGCGGCAATTTCGGACGTATCGAAATCCTAATAGAGGCGTCGCAAAAACTAAGGCGGCCGGAAGCTCTGCAAAGAGCGCGCGAGATTGGAATGTTGATTCTTGAACGCAGCGCGCAGAACGGGGATTTCGCCATCGGGGTGAAAGATGGCGCATTTGTTCCATCGTTCTTTCAGGGAATGGCAGGAGTGGGTTATCAACTGCTGCGGCTCGCGCGCCCTAGGGATGTTCCGTCGGTACTTCGCTGGGAGTGATGTATGAGCAGGCTCGACCCAAGTTCACAGATCGAAGAGCCACTGAGCCATAGTCCTGAGGCAAAAGGATTCGCGATCACTACATATCAGAAGCAGGTGCTCCTGGTTGTCGATGACGACTATGACAATCGCGAGATTGTCCGCCGATTTCTAGCTTTTCAAGGACCTGACATCATTCTTGCCAGTAATGGTCATGAGGCCCTGGCAATCATAAGCAGCCGGCGGGTTGATATTGTTCTCCTCGACTTGATGATGCCGGACATTGATGGCTTGGGAGTCCTGCAAAAGCTCAAAGCGACATTTCAGTTTGGCGAGCTTCCTGTCCTGATGATCTCCAGTGTTGACGAAATCGACAAAGTTGCGGCCTGCATCGAGGCTGGAGCAATCGATTACATCCTAAAGCCTGTAAATGCCATACTGCTTCGCGCCAAAGTACGTTCACTTCTTGAGCGCAAACAGTTCCGCGATCAAGAGCGCAGACGAACTCAGCAGTTGGAAAAAACCCTTTGCGAGCTTGAAGTCCAAAAGCGCAAGACGGAAGAACTCCTACTCAATGTGCTGCCTCAGAAAATCGCCGACGAATTGCAGGTGAGCGGCTGCGTTTCTCCCATGTACTTTGAGGACGCTACGATTGTCTTTACCGACTTTGTCAATTTCACTGCTGCGACAGAGAAAATGGCAGCGGATGAACTGGTCACAGAACTCAACTACTACTTTACGAAATTCGATGAGGTGGTGGACCGTTATGGCCTGGAAAAGCTGAAGACGGTAGGTGACAGCTATATCTTTCTTTCCGGCGTGCCGGAACGTTCGCCATCGCATCCCGTGGACGCCGTGCTGGCTGCGATGGAAATGCTGGAGTGTGTCAAGCAACGCCAAGGGCATCCACTCTCGGGATGGGCCATGAGAGTTGGAATCAATACCGGGGCAGTCATTGCAGGAGTGGTTGGAACTCGCAAATTTGCCTTTGATGTCTGGGGAGATTCCGTCAATTTCGCTTCTCGCATGGTCAGCTCGGGTTCCCCCAATCGGATCAACATTTCGGCAAGAACCTTTCACCGGGTCAAGGATTTCTTTTTTTGTGCTCCACGCGGCGAGGTAAAAATCAAAGGCAATCGATGGGTAGAGATGTACTTTGTGGAAGGGCCTCTGCCCGCCCTCTCCGCAGATGCGCTGGAATTTCCTGCCGCCCCCTTTCGTGAACGTTACAAGAGATATTTCCAGAGGGAACTCGAGGTATTCGACGGCACGAAAACTGGAATAAGAGAACCATGATGAAAAAGCAGCCATGGCCGGAGCAAGCGGCGGGTGCATCGTTCGGTGCTGGTGATTCGGGACAGCTGCACGGGAAACCCCGAATGATAATCCTGAGATACATCGCCTTAGGCGCCGTTTTTATTGTGATTGCTCCGTTCCAGGTTTTTTATGCGACGCACGTGATTCAAACACATCTCTCGTTGCTGTCCCATGTGCACCATCCATTTAACTACGATGTGAACCAGGCTATTACTCATACCGGTCCTGAGGCCAAAGCAGCGGGATTGAAAAGAGGAGACGTAATTGATCAGGTTGCGGGCAAACGCTTTGTGGGTGCATCGGTTCTTGAGACCATACTGGATCAAGCGCGCCCTGACGACAAGCTCGAAATAGATGTTATACACGAGGACGGCAGCCGTTCAACTGTTGTTATAAAACTGCGAGGCACCCAAGCGTCGGACCATTTCATGGTCCCGATCCTGATCGAAGTTGTGTTGCCGGCATTTTGCAGCTTGCTGGCGCTCTGGGTCGTTGTAATGCGAATAAATGACGCGCGAGCATGGTTATTATTGGCGCTTCTCATCAGCTTCTCGTTCATTGATGTGGAATCCGGCTGGGATGGTCCAGCTCGCACGGCTGCCTTGATTTATGAAACGGTGGTGCCGGAAAGCTTCGGAATATGGTTAATACTTTTTGGGATTCACTTTCCGGAATCGGTCCACTGGAAGAACAAATATCGGTGGCTGCCGTGGATACCAATAGCCGCGATTGCGGTGAATGCTGTTTTGGATGGAATTGCAGTATTTGCGGAAGAAACACGCTTTCAGTTTGCCGTCACCATCAGGCGCAGCTATGGACAATTGCAAAACAGCATCAACCTATTGACCTTGTTTGCGCTTTGCGTTTGCGTGTTTACATTGGCGTTGAAGCTCAAGCAAACACCCCGCGGAACCGACGCCTATCGAAGACTCCGGATTACGATTGCGGGCACGATCGTCGGATTAGGACCTACCTTTACGCTCGTTGTCATTGCCATCCTCTTAAAGAAATCTACTTTTCAGAGCGTGCCGGTTTGGGTCGCGGTTCCAGTTATTCTTCTGCTTGCGGTATTCCCTTGTGCGGTGGCTTATGTAATCGTCGTGCATCGTGCTCTGGAAGTGCGGGGCATTGTTCGCCACGGCTTCAAGTATCTTCTGGGGAAACGCGGTTCGGCAGTGCGGGTTTCGGTGCTGGCACTGGCGATCATGAGCGTACTCTATTTCGCCGGCCTGATGCCGCTCAAGACGCTGGTAATGGCAATCGTCTTGCTTCTCTTAATGCAGCCGCGCTTTCTGTCTAGAGTAAATATATGGGTTGACAAGCGTTTTTTCCGCGCTGATTACGATTCAGAGCAAATTTTGTTACACGTCCTGGATGGCACACGCGGCCTGCGCCAGACCAAACCTCTCCTGGAAACTCTAAGCGAGCGGCTGGCCGTCGCGCTGGACATCGATTGTCTTGCAGTACTGCTGCACGGAAGCAACGGCTTCTGCGTTGCACACTGGATTGGAAGCAGTCCATTGGATTCTGTCTGCTTTGCGGATAACAGCAAGATTCTGGAAATCCTTCAAGGGGAAGCGCAACCGTTCCTGATCTACTTTGACGACAGGAATGCGATTGTCCACAGCCTTCCGGAGTCTGAACAAGCCAAGCTCAGATTTATTCGTTCGCAAGTGCTGGTGCCGTTAAAAGCGTCGGAAAAGCTGGTAGGGGTCATCAGCCTGGGACCGAAACATTCGGACAGGCCATACACGACTTTTGAACTTCGCTTGCTCCATGCTCTTTCTGCGGAAGCCAGTTTAGCTATTGAGAACGGCCGGCTTGTTGCGCAGCTGACTGCTGAAATCCACGAACGGGAGCAAAAAAACGCGGAAAAAGCTGCCGCCGAAAGGGCCAACCAGACCAAAAGCGAATTTATCGCAAACATGAGCCATGAGTTACGTACGCCTCTGAACGCGATCATCGGCTATAGCGAGATGCTGCGGGAGCAGGCGGAAGAAATTCATGCAGATGACATGATCTCTGACCTGGATAAGATCCACCGTGCGGGCAAACACCTGCTAGGACTCATCAATTCAATTCTTGATTTCGCCAAGATTGAATCAGGGCGCATGGAACTTTTTCTGGAAACTTTCCCCATCGAAAAAGTTGTGGTTGACGCATTAAGCATCGTCAGCCCCATGATTGCCAAGCATGGCAATGTATGCCAACTGGAATTTGAATCCGATTTGGGGGCCATGGAAGGGGACATCACGAAGGTCCGTCAAGTCTTGTTTAATTTAATCAGCAACGCGGCAAAATTTACGCGAGACGGCACGATCACAGTTCGCGTAAAAACTCACCGCATTGATGACGTTGGGTGGGTGCACTTTCAGATTCGTGACACGGGAATAGGTTTATCTGCCGAGCAGCTCAGCAAGTTGTTTGTTCCATTCCAGCAGGCAGACTCCTCGGTGACTCGAAGATATGGCGGCACAGGGTTGGGATTGGCCATCAGCCGGCAATTTTGTCAAATGATGGGTGGCGACATAGTCGTGGAAAGCACGCCCGGCGCAGGGTCTCTTTTTACGGTAGCTTTGCCTATCGCAATCTCTTATTACAAAAAGGAGCTAGACAAAATGCAACCGACATCGATCCAGTTCAACAGCGATAATCCACAGACCTTGCTGGTGGTTGACGATGATCCAATAATGCACGACCTAATCGGCCGGTTTCTTGCGCGGATGCCGATCCGGCTGGCCTCCGCATATAGCGCGGAAGAAGGACTACGGAAGGCGCGTGAACTGAGGCCCAGCGCTGTGACCCTTGACGTCATCATGCCTGGAATGGACGGTTGGAGCTTGCTCAGAGAACTCAAGCAGGACCCGGACCTCGCCGCAATTCCAGTGATCATGATGTCCATCATCGACGACCGGAAACTTGCTTTCGCGCTCGGCGCAAATGACTATCTGTTGAAGCCAGTTGTGAGGAGCGAACTGGTTGCGGTTATTTCAAAATCTATCAATTCTACAGTCGGCGTAAATACTGCGGTCTCCAGCGCATAGCAGACAACCGCTCCATTGAATTGAAAGGAGCAAAGATCATGCGAAGAATATTGCTTGTGGAAGATGATGAAATGAACCGCGATATGCTTTCGCGGCGGTTGCAACGCAAAGGATTCGATGTAGTGACCGCAACAGATGGAATCGAGGGTGTGGCGATGGCGCAAGGCGTTCAGCCTGATTTGATATTGATGGACATGAGCCTCCCTGAAATGAGCGGCTGGGAAGCTACAACAAAGATCAAGAATATTCCCGAGACGCAATCGATCCCAGTTATTGCGCTTACGGCTCACGCGTTGGAGCGCGATCGGCAGAAGGCGCTGCAAGCCGGATGCGATGATTACGACACAAAACCTATCGAATTGCCGAGGCTGCTGGAAAAAATGATGAGACTCCTGGACAAGAACATCCCGTGAGTTGATCAATAAATCAAGTCAGCAGCTTTGTTGCGAGAATTTAATGCAGATTAGCCAGACAAGCCGGCTCCGCCACGATTTGCGAACGCATGTTAATCACATTCTCGGTTACTCGCAACTGCTGCTGGAAGATGCCGGGGAACAGCCGGGCAATGGGGTTTGGGTTACCTCCGTCCGGCAGGTTACTGGGATGGCAAAGGACCTCCTCAAAACCATTGAGCGGCTGCTCCCTGCCGCAGACACAAGAATGACCGAAGAATGCACTCGAGAGGTTTGTGCGGGAATGACTGAGACACTCCGGCAAATGTGCCGGATCCTCGAGGAAATTCCACTCGCTCCGGAGTCTTCCCAACACGCCGACGTCGACAGGATGTCGCAAGCTGCCCGCAAGCTGCTGGCGTTCGTTGAAGCCGGGTCGTTCGAAAGCAAGGCGACTGCCAGCGGGGACCGGCAGCCGAAGGGTGGGCTGGAGGCAGCACATGTGCTTGTGGTTGACGGCAACTCGCTCAGTCGTGATGCATTGTCCCGAATGTTGCTGCAATCGAATTTCAGGGTGTCATTTGCGGTCAATGGTGAGGATGCCATTCGGCTGCTGGGAGAACAGCGTTATGACGTCATTCTTGTGGAGGTCGGTCAGCACGGGTCGTTGGAGAAAATGTGGTTTCAGCCTGCCGCTCCGCCGACAATCCTGTTCTGCGGAAATGCAGACATGGAGATTGTCCAACATTGCATTGAAATGGGCGCGGAAGATTATGTAATGAAACCACTTGAGCCTTTATCACTGATCGGCCGCATCAACGCCGTTTTTGCCCGCAGGCGACGCGGCGGGCAAGTCCTTGCCGCCAGTAGGGCAATCCCCTCGGCGAATTCATTTCGTAGACCAGGATAGTCATCAAGCACGGCTAAACACCCGTTGTCGCCGGCGCTCTGGCTGCTGCATAAATAGTCGATATCCGCAGCCAGTCTGGGAGGTACTTCCCGCAAGGCACACGCAGTCGACACCGTGCGCAACCATTTGTGAGATATCTTCCAATTTCACCTTCCTCAGTGCGTCAGTGTAATCATGCGCTCGTTGCTGAGATAAGTTCCAACCTTGGGGCTGGATACTCCTGCCATGCTGAAAATTGTCTCCCAAGCGGCGCAGACAGTCTCCCGCTGTTTCTCTACCGAATAGGTCAAGGCAGTTTTATAACTTTCATCGAGTTCTTTTTGGAATGGGAATGGCGAAGAGGGATCCCATGCCATCACCTGCTCGATGATTCGCACCATTCCGATGGCGTTTCCGTATTCACATTGCAGGGTTCGCGGAAGGTATTCCTTCAATGGGCCGGCTCCATAAGCAATTGGCAAACAGCCGCACAACATTGCCTCCAACGGGATCCTTGGGCACCCTTCTTCGACACTACAAAACACAAATGCCATTGAATTTCCCAGAATCTCGGCCACTTCCGACTCAGTTTTGTGTTGAAGGAGGATCCAGCTGAATTGTTCTCCCGCATTGAGCCCGCACTGCGTCCTGGACTTCAGCATGTTGAGAACAGTCAAGAGTTGAATTTTGGACTTTGGGGCATAGGCAATCTGAGGTTTTTTTGCCGGCATCGTTCTGAATTGAAAGAGCGAACTGTCAATAGCCGTCCAGATACGGATTACGGGCAAGTGGGGATAGGCAAACTGCAGGTGTCTTCTGTTGTGTTCGGATAGCGTAAGTATTGCAACCACATCCTGTCTGAGACATGGATCCATGGCGGACGAGAATCCCAAGGAGAAAAATCCGTTATAAGCGCCCTTATTAAATACGACTTTTCTACCTGGGTATGCGGCAATCTTCCGGCCGAGATCCTCCGGAAGCACCAGATAATCGCGTGCGGCGTCAAACTGTATTGCAAAGTCTTCCCACGCAATTACCCTTGTCTCATTCTCGAACCAAGTCAGCCTGTAATCACGCTTCCCGTGAACGACGGCAGCATCGAACCCGCATCGATTCAACGCGTCAACGTGCTGGTAGGTGGATTTTTGTCCACCCAGGGGTAACTTATGGTCATAGCAAAAATAAAATATGCGAGGTGAATCATGCATGGATTTTTCCTCATTGGGCCGCAGCAACTCCGCGAATGGGCGCAAGTTCACTGTTTGTTAAATCCTCCCTTCGGCAATCGTCGACCAATGAAATCAAGCCGAACTTCATCATGCGAGCCAGATGGAGATGAACTCGAGCTGCCGGTAAAGCCTGTTCTCGCACGATTCGCGATACGAGCTCGTCAGCTGCGGCGGTTTTCAAAATCTCGATTGCTGAAAGTACGGCCGCGAATACTCGATTTTCGAACACCCGTGCCGGCTGAAGAAGATGAGCAACCACCTCAGGTTTCTGCAAAAGAGCTGCTGCTCCGGGGCTCGCCTGAAGAGCCTGTCCTCCGAGGTATGCAGTCGGATAGTGATCAAAAATCGACTCAAAAGTCATCTCATCAAACGAAAAGTTTCCAACGCTAAGGGGAGAGCTTTTGGCAACTCCGGCTCGCGCCGATAATTCGCTCCAGAGTTCTTCGTAACCGCGAATGACGACAGACCAATCATAGGTTTTCTCCGCCTGCAATCTGGCTTCAGCTCCCATACTTCTTCTCAGGTCTGGATGGAGTGCCAGGTCGAGTGCGTATTGCGTCCACGATTCGACATCTACCACGGTTTTTGCTGCAAGGAAAGGCGCTAGCGGATACAAGCTGGCGAGGCTAGTCGGCTTTGAAGAATCCATGGGATACATGTACGTTGGGATCAGAAAACCTGTCCGGCCATGAACGACAATGTCTTTGTAACCGTCCCAATCGGAAGCCAGCACCGGCAGACCTGCGGCCATGGCTTCAATCAGCGTGATGCCGAAGGTTTCTTGAATATTATCGCTTGGACTTACAAATACATCAGCAGCTGCGAGCAGCTCCGACTTGTGTTCTCGCGAGACATTCGCCCTTATCAGAATTCGATCTGCGGAATTCAACCCCGCTGCGAGCCCTTGAAGGCTGGGAGTCAGTTTGTGCGCAGTATCGTCTCCCGCAAGAACCAGCCGTGCTGCCGGACAGCGAGGCGCCACGTTGCGACAAAAAGCAATGATCATGGGCGCTAAATCGGCCTTATCCATTGCAGAAAAGCGGCCCAGATAAAGAAATACCACTGCGTCATTCGTAAAACCGCAATTTGCTCGAAGCGCGTCCCTATTCCGGAATTGGAAATCGGATACCCGTACTCCGAGGGGAATCACCGGCAACTGCGGCTGAAACTCTGCGCTCGAACCATACATCTGCTTGAACTGCAATGCTATACGGGCCAATCCCTTCTCCACGACTATCTTTCCTGCCCGGCTTGAGCAAATCAACGCATCATAAGAGTGCAAATCTCCGGTCAACAATAGACGCATCAACAGCATGAAAAACAGCCGGGTATGCATAGAATGAATGATTCCAGAAAGTGGCGCAGCCATGACGCCAAGAGAGCGGCGCCACGGGGACAAAATGTGTAGTGCCGGTTGAGCAGCGAAAAAGATCACCTCATCGGAGTGACTGAACCTGGGCAGATTGTCTGTCGATATCAGGTTTACGCGCCGTCTGCCATCAGCAGTCGCCAGGCAGCCCTGCTCCGGTCCTACCATCACGTAATAGCGGTCATAGCTTCCAAACTCGAGCAAGGCCTTCAGCACCGCCGATGCATATACCGTCGATCCCGTAACGCCTGTCTGGGGATCACGGTCCTTCGCCTGCTCCAGATCGTTGTTGGCTACCGGCAGGAATACAGCTCGCATTTCGATTCATTCTCCCTATATTTGGAACCTTCTCATGAAACTAAGCAGAAACCGCCTGTCAACAAAGGCAACAAAGATTCATAATGCGAATGCACGATGTGATAAAACTCCTGCGAAAAATAAATAATTCCTGGATACGTGGCGGCGAATGTCCAGACAAAACCATTCAGACCCATGGTAGCTGCAATCATGAGATGAAATGACAATGCGCATGCGAGCAGAACCAGTGCCGCCCTGGGACCTGTTAAAACGATGAACGGAAATGAGCACTCGAAGATGATCGTTGTCCAGCATAGAATTTTTGGTGCAATCGGCAATCGCTTGAACAAGCGGCTAAATAAGGTGCTGCCGTAGGCATCCGTGCTTAAGATTGAGGGTATAGCCCGGCCCTTGCGCCACACTGGCGAAATGAGCTTTACCATTCCGGACGTAAAATAGGCGAGCATGGACTGAAGCGCGATGAACCACACTACAGCAACGCCGGCAATTCTGTGGGGAAAAGCGTAGTAGAGGGTGACTGCCAGCAGAACGATAAGATGCATTCTATCTGACCCATCTATTCCGTAAGCTGTGTTGCGGATCGTGGAGAGTAATTCAATCGGAAGGATCAGCCACAAGAGCCATACCGATCCCGACCACCAAAGGAGAGTCAACTGGAGCAAGGCGACAGCAAGTTCAAGGGCGATAAGGCAGAGGTAAGTGGGATATTGGCAGCTCTGGTTCAACAACCAAACAACGCGTCCCTGGCGCGCACTCCATGGATACTGGATTCTGCGCGATGTCCACCCAAAAGTACCGTTATTTTGAAATTCCCTGTGGTTGGCAAACATTTCGCACAGATTCACTATCATGCGAATCAGGACAAGGGTTAATGTGAATTTCATGACGTCAGCAACCTGGATCCACATGGCATACTCCTTGTTCCGGCTTTGATAAGTAAAAGAAAGGGGACACGAAGACAACCTCGGCGCTTTTGTGCTTTTCTGCAAAGCTTCTCGCAATCAGGAACTGTCTCTCCACGCTGAGCGGCGACGAGGGAAGGCCCGCAATGTAATATGCAAGATTCACATAAGCATATGAAAATGCAGACGGCGTGGCTGACGTGGCAAGCTGGTGTTCAGCGCGGGCTAGCAGGCTTCTTGAAAGGTCTTCAACCACAAAACGTTTGCGTTTACCAGGATTCCAGATGAATCGGAATAGGGTTCGCGGTGGCATCGGGACTGTAGTCCACGGCCCGATTTGCATGTCGCAGAGTTTGTCTCGATACAATAATTCAAAATTAAAGTTGGGGATCCACGAAAAGAAACTGAACCTGGGAAAAAGGGCAAAGTAGTCCCATCGGGTCCATTTGGGCAACGGTAGATGCTCCTTCCTTGCGAGGTTGGAAAAAACCCTCATCTGAACCAGAAGCGAGCCGGAAAACCAGATGCCCAGGAGTGCGATGATGATCAAATCCGTCGCCTTCATATTGCTTACCTCATTTGTCGGTCCCGATATCTTTCCAATAAATCGAGCGCTGGCAGTCTAAGATCGAGGTTCGTTTGGCTTTGCTTGTTGTTGGAAATGCCAGCCACCTGCGAGGAGTGGATTTTTCCTTCCGAACTCCATTTCTGCCGCAGTCTTAGCGTAGTGATTTGTGCCACGTAGCCGCCAACGGCCCAGCCTTCGTCCGTGACTAAGAGGTCGTGAGGGTAAGCAGTCAAGATTGGACTTGACATGTGTGGGAGATCGCACGGGAAGCGCGCAGTTAGCTCTTGCTCCAGCAACGAAAGTGCAGGCGGTTGCACGACTACCAGAAGTTCGAGGTGCCGACCGTTACTCCCGGAATCACCTTCGACCATAAATCTGTTCAGCGAAAGTGTTCCGCCCGGAAATGGGATCATTGACGCACATGCCGCCTCGGGGCCGTTCAGTGATATGGAGATTATTGGCTTTTCGCAATAACGAAGTGTGAGCAACATCGCGCGTCCACTGTTGCTGTGGCGTTGATTCACTGATCGCACGACATCGATCAGGGAAGCAGAACCTCTCAAAAGAGCGTCATGGCCGGAAGAAATACATGACGGTACCCCGAGCGCGGCAAACAGTGCAATAGCACCAGCGTGGGGTTCTAAGGAATCACGCGGTGATAATACGATTATGTCCGGCGTGAAGGAAGGAACCTGCCGTGCGGATTCTTCACTATTTCGGATACTCTTTTGTCCCATTGTCATAAATGCTTCCAAACTACTGCACTGATTCGCGAACACCAGCCCGGCGCAGCAACCGATCAAAGCGGTCTGCTGCAAAAGAAATTGACTCAGCCCACGTGTCATCCAGTTCATCGGCAGATAGATTTTGGGGAATCATTCCATACCCCAGTTGGCCAACGGTAGCGCGCAGGCGATCTGCAAGAAATCCGCCAACGGCTTTGTAAAATCGGGCTGCAAAGGCGATGTCATCCGCGAGCCGTGCGTTCACAGCGGTCCGTGGGACAGTCAATACATAGCAGTCCTCAAGTGCGGTGACGGAGGCAGAAGGTGGTCTTGAGTCGAGGAAAGATATTTCGCCGACCATTTCACCGCAGCCCAGTCGAGCTATCTCCCTTCCGGTGCTCGATGTGGTGATGGAAAGCTTGCCGTCGAGCAAAATGTAAATACCGTCAATCTCCCGGCCTTCACAGATCAGCATGTCGCCTGCTTTGAGCACGTCGGTTCGTCCGCAGGTCAGCAGCCAGTCCATGTCGTCGTCGTTCAAGATTCCCATCATATACAGTACTTTTCTCATAATCTTTGCCTCCTTAGTTGTCCAACACACACGGGTCCTGCCATACTCTGTTTTTTTGAGAGCGGTGCGCCCGTGATCCCAAAATCGACTCGCCAAATTGCTCGATAAAATCGCCGCGGAGCGATTCCGGTGCGGAATCAGCTGCTAACTCCTCCAGCGTAAACGCGGAAAGAAGAAGCACGCAGCGCAAGAAATCGCCGGGTTGCGCATGGGTCGCGGCAATCTGATTGTCGAATGCAGCCAGGTTTTCTGCAGCCTGTTTCACCAGTACCTGTAAAACCCGGAATGCTCCGGAAGAAAGTGGGGGAGAGCCGCGATAGTTTTCCAGGCGTCCTCCGGTGCGATAGTTCGGAAATTCCTCTAATCCAAAGAAACGCAGCATCCAGTCCGATCGGAAGTAACCTTGGGCGGCAACAATACCCCGGTAATCAGCGATTACCTCATCAATCAGGTTGTTGCGCATAGAGGAAAATACCCGCCGGGTGAAGTAGTGCACGCATTCATGTTCGCGCCGAATGACGATTGAGAGGTTACGCCACTCCTGTTCGGATAACCCCACATCTGCCGGCAATACTCCGCTGTAATAATTGCTGCTCAAAATGATGAAGCGATCCTGGTAGTTTGCTTTGTTCTTGAGTACTTCACCCGTGTCGCGGTCTGGTAGACCACATGTCTCGGAATGCGCGGCGATCTGTCGAATTCGGTCCCAGTTGCGGTACCCCGATACCATGCATGCCCCCATCGACTCCAGAATGGGAACCGGTTCGTTGCCCTTCGTGAGCGCTTGAACCAGTAGCACAAAGTCTTCTCGTGCACCGACCTGGAGGATGGGAATTCTCCCTGCGGGTGTGGTGTACAGTAACACTTTGCACCGATGGGGTTCGCGCAATTTCAGGCCGGTAGCAGCCCGTGGGGGGGGAGCAATCCCACACTTGGTTGCCGCAACGTAGTCTGGATCCCGGCTTATTCCGTGCCGAATTGGAAACCTGAGCTGCGGTAGATATTGATCCAAAATCCGAATGCTTCCAGCGTTGTTTACTTCCCGGCTGTAGTGTTCCCAGAAGCTGACAAATCGCTCGTCCGGCAACGGAAACTTCAATTGCGATATTTGGCTGCGATCGAAGTGTTGCTGGTTATATGCCAGCAGCTCTGCTACTTCTCCGCGCCTTGCTCCGCAATCAAGCAGCACATGCTTTCGTAGTGTCAGCTGCTTCTCCATATTTAGATTACCTGCCGTTGAACGAGTTCCCGAAAAAGCCCAGGCTCGTGTACCAGTTCCTTGTAATTGCCTCTTTGCACGATCGTGCCTTTATCGAGCACCAGGATTTGATCGGCATTGATGATCGTGCTCAGCCTGTGTGCGATGACAATTCGCGTGGCTCTGAGAGTTTCCAGGCTGTGGCTTACGATTGCCTGGGTCGTATTGTCGAGGGCGCTCGTGGCTTCATCAAAGAAGAACATGCGCGGCTTGCTCACGATCGCGCGAGCGATCATAAGCCTTTGTCGCTGGCCCCCGGAAAAGCCTCCTCCTCCATCACTAACAAACGTATGCATTCCCATCGGCATCGACCTTATATCCCGGTCGAGCCCCGCGAGTCTGGCTGCTTCCCAGGCCTGATCGTGGGAGAGCGGCAAGGAACCCACGATATTCTCGAATACTGTTCCTGAGATTAGGCGTCCATTTTGGAGAACCACGCCGATCTGCCGCCGGACAGATTCAATGTCAATTCCGGCGATGTCTTGACCGTCATAGGAGATCGTTCCCGACTCTGCCTGCTCAAAACCGAGCAACAGACGTAGTAGAGTGGACTTTCCGCTTCCCGAAGGGCCTGTAAGAGCAATAAAGTCACCAGGCGCCACACTGAATGAAATATCCCGCAATATCAATGGTGTTTCCGTACCATACCGAAAATTCAGATGATTGACCTCCAGGCCTCCTTTCAGCTCTCCTGGATGCGCTTTACCTTCATCAACTTCGGGTAGCGCACGCAGAATGGGTGCAGCTCTCTCAAACAGCGGCACAATGCTTAAAACCGAAATGGCCGCCGTATTCAGCTGCAGAGCGGTAGCAAGAAATTGCGCAAATGCCGTAAGAAATGCCAAAAAGGAACCGGTCGTAAGGTGTAGCCGGCTGGTGTTTCCGGGAAACCCTCCTGCACACCAAAATATGACCAACAAAGCACACAACGGAAATATCGCGTTGAAAATGGTGAGCTGATTCGAAATTCGCCGTATTTTGAAGTAAATTTGCTTCTGCCGCGCGAATGCCTGGGCCCAGGCTGCGAATACACGGCCTTCAGAGCCGGAAACCCGGAGCTTGCTGATCCCGTTGACGAATTGCAGAAGCATGGATGAGATTTTGCCCCGAATGGGAGCGATGTCGCGCAGATAACGCAACAGCAGATAACCGGAGGAAATCAATATCAACATGCAAATGAGAAGCATCGCGCTTGCCACCAGCGCCAGCATCCAGTCGTAATAAAAGAGCAGCACAAAGCTAAAGGTGGAAAAAATGCAAGACAGAATCACTGAAAGAGTTGAATTCGTAAGAATTTCACGAATTTGACTCATGGCCATACTGCGCACTGCCAAATCGCCCGAACTAAAGCTTCGAAAAAAAGAAGATGGCAACCTGAGAAGCCGGTCCCACATGGCGGGTTGGACCGTTGCATCGATTCTGGCCTCGAGCCTCAGAACCGCAATACTGCGTACCAACGTGAACATTACGCTGGCAAACGAACAAGCGAGTAATAGAGCGGTTAGGGTGAAAAGCTGGCGCCGCTCTGCTCCGGGAATAACCGTGTCAAAAATGATTCCCATGATCAGGGGAAGCGCGATGTTTAAGATTCCGCCTATGATTCCCATTGGGACCAATATGAGCAGCTCAGGTGTGCTGGCTCGCAACCCATAGAGAATGAGATCTTTGCCACGCAATTTGGTGGCCGGAAATGGTGGATAGAAATAAAAAGCAAATGGATGCAACTGAGAAGCAATCAAGCGATCAACACGAATGAAGCGATCGTTCCGAGGATCAAGCAGCCGATATCCGAAGCGTCCATGAGTGGGCAGTAATGCTACCGGCCTATTTTCCAGAAATCCCAACAGGGGGCCGCAGTCCCGACTCCACCAATTTCCCCGCAATGCCACGCGGCGATATCTCACTCTGGAAGCTTTGGAGATCGCTTCTATCTTAAGTTTGTAGTCGCCGCCTGAAATGCTTGCCGCACCCTGAAAGCGTACTCCAATCGTTTTACCAACAGCGTTACAGGCCGCAAGAAAAGGATCTGTGCTGCTCGAAACAGCCGCCTCTGCGGGAGCCTTCTGCCATGGTGAAGCCAGGCTGAGTAGAGCTTTGTGGATCAAATTGGCATCCACCTGGCCTTGCTCGCTGATTCTTATGCGATTGTTTTGTTCTTTCCGCTCCTGCTGCTGGAGCCAAAAGTTAAGTATCACATCGTGAAAATGATCAAGCCAATGCCAGCCCGGATCTCTCAGCGAGATCAAGTCGAAATCTATCCCAAAGATCACGCCACCATCTTCGACTTGCAGCCATGCTGAACCCGCTTTGGACAACGGAAAAAATGTATCAGCCGGCAAGATAATTTCACTTCCCCTGAACCGCGATCTTCCTCGCAACTGTGTGACCCACACGATCTCCTCATCCGGCGCGACGGACACAGGTTCATCCTGTGCATACACAGAAACTCCTGTACTCACCGTCTGGGAATCTTTGGGAGGCATAGCATCTCTGGTGGCCATGGACAATCCATGAATCCACTGCCTGAGCAATGTCAGCGGCACATTTCTTCCTTCTCCGATGGACAATGCACGAAAATCTGCGATGTTGATACTGGACAATACGGTGCCTGGATGCGCATCGGCAACGGCATAAACGCCCAAGGAATCGGGAATCTTGATTCCAAACATCGCCTGGCCTGCGGTCAGGCGAATCACGTGCCAGCGTGCGCCTGGCAATCCGCCGGCATTTCTCCTTTGAAAGAACAGATCGAGAGAGCCGGTCTTTACAATCCAGACTCGTTCCGGATGGTGAACAGGGAAGCAACGATTCTCGCAAATCTCCCTGCTTTTCTGATCGAGTATGGGATGAAGGCCCAGAGTCGCCATTTAAACCGCCTTGATTAAATCGGCGTAAAGGCCGCCGGTGCTTAATAGTTCATGATGAGTCCCACGTTGGGCCACTTGGCCTCGATCAAGCACAATGATCTCGTCGCAATCGCGAACAGTACTCAGGCGGTGAGCCACGATCAGGCAGGTGCAACCGCGACGGCGAAGATTCGCATCGATGATTTTCTCTGTCTCTGCGTCGAGAACACTCGTTGCTTCATCCAGAATCAGAATTCTCGGATTAGTGATAAGGGCGCGTGCAATTTCAAGACGTTGCCGCTGCCCGCCTCCAAAATTCCGGCCTCCTTCCATGACCACGTGCTCGTAGCCTCCCGGCCGATTGGTGATGTCGTCGTGGATACACGCGTCTTTCGAAGCCACAGCCAACGTCTCATCATCTACCGTGTTGTCCCAGAGCGTAATGTTCTCGCGGATAGTGCCCTCAAACAGAAAAATCTCCTGGTCAACCAGGGCAATTGAACTGTTCAGAATGGAACGGGGAATTGACTTTCTGCTCCGGCCATCAAAAAGCACATCTCCTTCCCATGGCGCGTAAAGGCCGGATGCCAACTTGGCGATCGTGGATTTGCCACTTCCCGAAGCACCCACCAAGGCGATTCTCTGGCCTGGTGTAGCTACAAGATCAAAGCCTTTGAGAAGCGGTGGATCAAGCCGGCTGTACCCGAATGTGACATCCCGCATCTCAATGTATCCATCAAGTCGTCCAAATTCCGTCTGTGAGACTGGTACAAGAGTCGAGAAAACCTGCGGATCGGGACGATAATTGAAGACGTCATCAAGACGGTTGATATTTCCATGGGCTTCCTGGAGTTTGCCGCCCAAATCAACCAGCTTGTTGATCGGATCGATAAAGCTGGTCATCAGACTCTGGAATGCAATCAACATACCAATCGTGAACACACCGTTCATGATCCGAATTGAGCCCATCGCCAGAACTACTGCGGAATTCAAAGCAGTTAGAAAAGGGGGGACCGATGAGAGAAAAACTGAGCTTATGCCGAGATCCTGCTGCGCATTCATCACTTTGGCCTGATTGCCCGCCCAGCGAGAAAAGAAATCCGATTCAGCGCCCGTTGCCTTCAGGGTATCAATGCTCTGAAGACCCATTACAGCCACTCCCATCATCTTTCCCTGGGCTTGCAGGAGCTTTCGATTGTTGTCCACCCGCTTGCGAGATACGTAACGAAGAGCGACAAGATTAATCAGCGATATGCCGATTCCAATCAATGTGAGCTGAACGTCATAACGAAATAGAAGTGCCGCATAAAAACCGATGAGAACAATATTGGCGAAATTTGTCGCCAAATCCCCGGCAAGAAGAGAGGCCACTCGATCATTGATTTCTATGCGGGAGACGATATCTCCGGCGAGACGTTGGCTGAAGAACTCGACAGGAAGCCGGAGAACATGCCAGAAGAATTTTCCCGATGTTGACAATGCCAGTTTCATCTCTGTCCGCAAGAGCGACTTCTGCTGGAAAAACGTCAGCATCCCCTTGAATAGAGCCGCGATCGAAATGGCCAACAGCAAGGGTTTGAGCCACGTTCTCATTTCCCCAATCAAAATATTGTCAACATAGACTTTTGAGAAGGTGGGAATGATCAGATTGGGAATGGCCAGACCCAGGGTGCTGAGCGCGATATAAAACAGTGCAAGCCTGCTGCCTCGCAGCCGCGCCTTCAGTGATTTTAGAATTGGTGGCTTACTGCCTTCTCCTTTGAAGTCCGGACCCTTTTCAAATGTCAGAACAACACCAGTAAAAGACTCATCAAACTCCTCTCCGGTTACAGTCCGCGGACCGGAAGCAGGATCATTCAGATACACTTTGTGTTTGTCAAAACCTTCGACCACTACAAAGTGGCAAAAATTCCAAAAAACAATCATCGGAAGAGGGAGATCTGGCAGTTCGTGGGGTTCTTTCTTTAATCCTTTCGCCGTCAGTCCATAGGTCCGGGCGGCCTTCAGAACGTTGTGGGCCTTGCTGCCATCACGCGAGACCCCACAAGCGGTTCGAAGAACTTCCAGCGGCATATACCGGCCAAGAGATCCAAGCACGATACACAAGGCGGCGGCGCCACATTCCACGGCTTCCATCTGAATCACCGTTGGAGTCTTGACTCGTCGCCGCTTGCGCGATATGGGCTGCGGTCGCACATGGTCCCGCTGGTTTCGCAACGACGCTTCATCTTTCCGCACAAATGTCGTGATAGCGCTCCTCACGCGCTGGAAACGAGATCGTGAGTGACCATCGAGCGATAGATTGTTCATTGTCCCGTTCGGCATCCTTTCATTGCATCCCGAATTCCTGCCTCAGGAACGGCATCACCAAAGCAATCGGCTTTTGCCTTGAAGTAACGATTTGCACGGAACAAAGAGTGCCCGCCGAAAGAATGATCATTGGGCCTTTCGATGAGGACCATCGAAATCCGGTTGGGGTACTTTCGTCCGAGGTCATTTCAATTTGCACTTCTGTAACAGGACCAGCATTGGCGAGAGCAGCAGTCAGGTTTTCGTTTTCGAAATTTCGCATGAGGGCTGCTTTTGTGGAAGGGTAATCTGCCACCTGTACCACTTTTGCCCGAATGTAGCCATACTCTTCGCGTCTGACAATAGACGGCGACACTTGTGCCTCCATTCCTTGTCGAATCGCCTTGGCGCGCGCAGAGGGAACGTAAGCAAGGATTCGAAGATTATTGACTTCGGGTTGAATGCTGAGTATAGGCGTCTGGGCCGAAACCGTACCTCCAGGATAGGCTTTGAGTTCGACCACTTCCCCGTCATTCGGCGTTACCACACTGCTGCTTATTTCGAACTGCTGCTGCAACTCAGCAAGGTCGCGTTCCAGGTTATGGATATTTGTCTGTCTTTCTGCATCCGTTTCCACCGGCTTGGCCTGGAATGAGAAGCGTTGAGCTTCCAATTGCTTGATCGCGGCCTGACGGTCCGCCATCTGAGATTCGAGTTCGGCCAGCTTTTGTCGTGCCAGCACGGTCTGTTGACGTGTAACCAGTCCCTTGGCCAGCAGATCGTCTTCAATTTGAATCTGGGCCGTAGCCAGCTTTGCCTGTTTTTGTAGTCTCTCAATTTGCTGTTCTGCATTCTCTATCTCGCGTTTTACAGCCGCGACCTGGAGACTGCTTTGTTCTGAATACAACCTAAGCATGGTTGCTCTTTCGTTCCTGGCTTCGTCTAACGTCTTGCGCAGCAATTGCAACTTTTCGGTGGTTGCCGGTTGGGCGACGCGGGCCACCACCTGGCCCCGTTTCACGTGGTCACCGACCTGAACGTTCAGTTCCAGCAAAACACCCTCCGAGCGGCTCACAATGTTCATAACCCCGCCGCGTCTTACAATTGCGCCCTCTCCAGCGACCGTCATTGGAATGCTGCCTTCGAAGGCCCAAACGACGACTGTTGTCAGCAACAGAAAAATGCCGAAAAGGGCGAGCCAGGAGCGGATGTTGGTCAAGTGCATAAGTTCATCCAGCTCCTCAGGAGAGGACAGCCGGTCAAGCGACGCTTGTCTAAAAATGCTCATCCTCAAACCTTAATGCGGCCCGTTCGAGCCAGGCACTGCAGGAACAGTTCGGAACAAGCTTGGAGGAACCGAATTGCTTCCGGCAGAATCGGGTGACAGAGTGCCCGTGGCAAGACGAAGATTTGCCAGGGCCACTGCATAGGCTTGTTCGGCATCCACCTCTCGTGACGCAGAAGTGGTGAGCCGGTCCTCGATCGTAAGCAGATCAGTCAATGAACTTTGCCCCAGACTGAATTTCTGGCGCTCCCCATCGAGAGTTTTCTGAAAAGCTTCCAGCGCCTGTCGTGCACGCTCTAGCCGCAACCCCGAGTTGCGCACATTGCTAAGCGCTACTCTTACGTTCGCCGCGATTTGTCGCCGCAAATCGGCCTTCTGCAGCTCGGCTACGCGCAGTTTTGCCTGCGCCTGTAATAACTGGCCTTTAGCAACCTGGTTGTTGGGAGAAAACTGGTAAACAATCCCAGTTTGAACATCCGGTCTGTGCAGAGCAGTAAATGAGGATCCAAAGAAGCTCCCCAGGCTTCCGGTCTCGCGGAGCTGGGTGTACCCGGTGCTCAATTGCCAGTTGATTTGTGGTTCAATTCCATTCTGTGCAGACCGATAGAGTATACGAGCCTCTTTCTCGCGGTCTTCCGCTGCCTCAAAGTCGGCTCGGTGAACCAGCGCCTCTTCCAAGTAAGCCTCTAAAGCCGCATCGTCTGAAGTGGGAATGACCTGAGCAATCGGCGGAAAATCATCCGACGGATCACCAACATGGGACAATTCGATGGTGGAGAGGCCCATATCTAAACCCAACTGAATACGCGCCTGTTCCAGGGCTTGTTCGGCGGCAATCCGGGTTGCCGTGCGATCCGCGAGATTAGCCGTAACTTGATAGATGTCATTGCGCGCCACGTGGTCCGCATCGATCAACACTTTCACCGTCTCAACCAGCGTTCTACCCCGGTCTTCCGACGCCAACGCTACGCTTAACTGTCCTTTGGCAGCGACAAGCGCCCAGTAACTCGATGCAGTGTTTGTGAGTAATTGCTCAATTACTTGAATGCGGTCAAGCTTTTTTGCGACAAGTTCGGTACGAGCGGCCATCTCGGTCGCGTCCACTATGCTATGGCCGCGCGCGCGCAGCAGCGGTACAGTAAGTTGCAGATTGACCTGAGAGAGGCTGGAACCTGATTGGTTTCCCAAATTGTCCTTGCTGCGACCGACATTCGCAAACGAACTGATAGATAGGCCATTACGGAATAGTTTATTTATGCTGAGACTGTAACTTGTCGATGTTAGCGACTGATCCTTGGTACCTTGTAATGAGATAGGTAAGGACGTTCGCTCTGAACCTGTAATCGGTATGTCCTGGCTAAGTTGTTGCAAGGCGCTTTGCAGAGACGTGTCAAACTGCCCCGCCGCCTGTTGTGTGGATCCCCGGGCGCTTTCAATTTCCCAATCCTGAATGTGGACTGATGGATGATTGTGCAGTGTAGATTCCAGGGCTTCTGCCAGGCTGATAGAGTGCGGCTCCATTTGAAGAGCGATCCCGGTCCGGGACAAGCATCCCACAATGATCACTAACAGAGCTGCAAAGCTATATCGCAACAAAACAGCAGTGCGGGGGAGGTTGGGATCTTTCACCCTTGACAAGCGATCAAGGAAGATTGCCGTCATGTGCACCTCCGGGCGCGTGTCCCTCCCCCGCACAAGCTTTGTAATTTGCAGATGGTGGCTGAAAGCCGATTCGGGCTTCAGGTAGGCAGCCCAGTCCAGCCGCAGTTGCGTTACTAAACTATGCCGGTTGTTCCGCAGTTGCTTGCCGAGCAATCGCTAAGTACTCCACCGGCTACCTGTTCCAGCTCTTCTTCGGTGAGCTGTTCTGGATGAGCAACCGGGTCGGGAATGACAATCGTTTTATTGGACTTGCCATAGTTGTCAACGAACTGGATGTTGAAGCCGCCGGGAAAGCCCTTATCTGTGACCTTGGCAAATGCGGCTTTGCTGTCCCGCAGCGCAAGCTGCCGGAAGTTGGGGTCGATGACCGCTCGCTTGAGTACCTCACGGGTGGCCGTATTCAGTTCCTGCTCATTCATGTACGCCATTTGTTTTGTCCTTTCTGATGGTCAAACTACTAGTTTTGAGGTTGTGGGTTGTTAGTGGGATATAACAAACTCTTAACATCGCCGGAGAATTTGGACGCCTGGCTCTGACTGCTTACCATTCCAGCACCCATGTGCCATGCTGCTCTTTGTAGTCGAATGGGCACGTACTTCAATGCCTTGACACTGTTGACTACGTCAGACTTGAACGGTGCTGCCGCGTCAGGGGCCAGGACGTCGCAAATCGCCACCGCATCCAGAGCTCCGGCCAGCCAAATTGAAATTGACTGTCTTGGGCCTCCTTCGAGGAAAAACAGGCAGTTCCAGAGGAACGGCATGGTAGCTCCGGTCGAAAGCATCTTAAGTTCCAGCCAGTTGCGTGTGCTGCTGTTCCAGAAGTTGCGGGCTTCCTCATCCCGGAATGCCGCGCTGGCGAGAATACGGCCCATCACCTCATGGACCGTTGCCGACGAACTCTCTGCCAGCCAACCCGCCAACTCATAGGTGAGCTGTAGCGCAAGAAACTGCACCATCTCAGGGGAGAGGGTACCAATGTATTTTGGACCCCAATCACCTGGTAAGGGTAAAGCTTGCGTCTTGCCCGCAAGATACATAAACAGCGCGACCGTGAGTTCGGTGGCCTCCTTCCAACGCGAAGCTACACCCTCTACCCCAGCCAGCCTGATCGCCACATGAATGCGATGGGCATGAATCGACTTTGGACCAAAATCGTCTTCAAGTTTCTGATCAGCCTTCAGCGACTCGATGTAGCGACGGCGGGCCGCTTTGGCATCCCCACAGCGCAAATCCACGTAAGCTTCTACGGGCAGAATTTCCGCTCGGCAGCGATGGCGCGCCTCTGCGCTCACGTCTGGAATTGCTGTCACGCTCAGCGCCTTACCCAGGTGGCGGCAGGCATGATCAATTGCGTTCTGATCTACCGCACTGCGTGCCTGTTCACATGCATGCTTACAAAGCACACAAACTGCCCGGTCCCGTTCTGAAACACGCGACCGTACATATGCTTCTACTGATTGCAGAAAACTCTTCAGACCCTCGTGGATCGCCGTGTCGTTGGGTTCGCGCCTGCCCTTGAGGTAGGCGCTGTAAAGGTCGTGTACCAACTGCGACGGCACGTCGTTCTTTTGCCATTGCCAACTGACGCGAGCTATATCAGCTGGAGTGCCTGCAATCGTTTTGGAATTCACTTTCATGGACTGTTCGTATCGAACAGAAGTCATACTGAGGCAACCACACCGTGGAGACAAGCAAAATTGGACAGTTATTCTGGTAATTAAGATATCCTCAAGAGCATGACTGAATTTATGATGTAGGAAGTCGCATCGAGTGAACACACAATATTGGCAGTTATAATGGCCCTCTTGATTTGTGTTAACCATAGAAGACTTCTTTGATTATTTGGGCTGCAATTGTTGCTCACGCTAACGAGCAATGAGAGCCAGGGTGGGAGTTTATTGATCACTGCATAAGTAATGTCCTATCGGAGACGCAAAAAAAGAGGACTATGACGGATGAACGCCGGGCCACTACGGCCAAATCGGTGACTTCGTGCACGGCCAGATTGGCCAGGGGATTCATCTTGCAATGAGACCAGACATACTCCACCGGATTGAGTTCAGGAGCGTATGCGGGAAGGAAGAAAGTTCGGAGTTGA
>DATDNH010000132.1:0-13753 GCA_036518395.1 Candidatus Angelobacter sp.
CGCCACCAGGACAAGCTGGATGCCGTGGCGAAGGAAATTGGTCCGGCATGTCTCGCTTTGGTCGCCGATGTGAGCGATGCCAAAGCGGTAGAAAAGCTAATCGCAAATACTCTCGGGAACTTTAGCGGCATTCACGTTCTGGTCAACAACGCCGGCGTGCTTCTCCCCGGCACTGCCGAATCTCACTCCGAGGATGACTGGAAACAAACGTTCGATATAAACGTGCGCGGCGTCTGGCTGCTCTCACGCGCGGTGTTGCCGCACATGCGCGCTGCCGGTGGAGGATCGATTGTCAACATCGCATCCGTGCTCAGCCTGGTGGCCGCCAGAAATCGCGTTGCGTACTCAGCATCAAAAGGCGCAGTGCTGGCGATGACTCGCGCCATGGCGCTGGACCATGCGGCGGAAAAAGTTCGCGTGAACTGCATATGTCCCGGAATTGTGGACACGGAGATGGTTGCGCGCTTCAGCATGGACGAAAACGCACGCCGCCAGCGCATCGCCATGCACCCCATGGGCCGCTTCGGCCAGCCGGAAGATATTGCCCAGGCAGCAGTATTTCTCGCCAGCGACGAATCCGCGTGGATGACGGGAGCAGCGTTTCCGGTAGATGGTGGCTATACCGCTCAGTAACAGCAGCTGGCGACTGGCAAATAGCAGATGGGCTTTTGGCTTTTAGCTCTTGGCTGTTGGCCAAAACCTTACCAGTGATGACACAGATCAACCGATTTTCACAGATTCAAATCAAACCAAAAATCAGAAATCAAAAATTTATCTGTGGCGGTTGAGTCGGCGCCGGCCTGGGCTGTGCCGGCTGGTCGGCTGCTGCCGGATTCGTTGTCGGCGCATTCTGCTCTTCTTCATCTCGCGGCACCGGCGGCAACTCTTTCTCAATCGGCTTGCGCGGAAACATCTTGTCGCGCATGGCCGCGTTATAAACAAACGACGCTACAATCACCGCCATCTGCTTCAGGTCATCGGGCTGCAAGCGGTCATAAACGTCCATGTTGGAATGATGGGTGCGCGTGTCATAATCCAGCGGCTCCTGGATGAACTGGAAGCCAGGAATGCCGGCAGCATCGAAGGAAAGATGGTCAGTGCCGCCGGTATTGCGCATGGCGAGCGTCTCCATGCCAAGATCGTGAAAAGGCTTCATCCACTCGGTAAAAATTGGTTCCACGGCCGCGTTCTCCTGCATAAAGACGCCTCGAATCTTGCCGCTGCCGTTGTCCACGTTGAAATAAGCTGAGACTTTCGCCTGTTCCGGCTTGATGGTCATGGGGCCATTCTCGCGGCGAGTGACGGAAGGATCGCCTTCGCGCTCCGGCTCTTTGGACGGAGGCCGCGAGCCGAAGTGCTGCGCCACATACCACTGCGACCCCAGCAGCCCCTGCTCCTCGCCGGTCCAGAGGCCGATGCGAATGGTCCGGCGCGGTTTGACTCCAAGCGCCTTGAGGATCCTGACTGCCTCCATCATCACCACGGTGCCGGCGCCGTTATCGGTGGCGCCCGTACCGCTCCACCAGGAATCCAGGTGCGCGCCCAGCATTACCACTTCATCTTTCTTGTCGGTGCCGGGAATTTCAGCGATGGTGTTGTATTGCGTCATGGCATCGTCATAGAAAGTGTTCTTGACGTTGAGTTCCAGATTGACGTCCTTCTTCTGCTTCAGAAGCCGCGCCATGCGGGTCCAGTGCTCAGCGGCCACGATGATCCAGGGCACATTGACAGGTTGTCCGACCTTGTATGAGCCTCCGTCCACAAACACGGCGCCGGCGCCGATGGTGCCACGGCTATGCTCAGCGACCGCGACAACTTTTTCATCGGCAAAAAACTTCGCCAGCGTGCGCAGCAGGCGGCCTCGACGCTGGAATTCGCGTATTTGTTGTTCATTGCGCTCGTTGGGAATTGTGTACTGATTGATCTGGGACAGCGTCTTATCGTCGAGGCGGCGCGCCAGAGGGTCCATGGGGAGCTTAATGTCAGGATCATCACCGTAGAGGACAATTTTGCCCGCGAGTTTTCCTTTGTACTTCGCCATGTCGCGCGCCATCTCGTTCGGGGTGAGGTGGATTTCTACGCGCGTGACCTGTGCCTGTACGGGTCCGTTGGTCCCCGGAGTCCAGGCCCGGGGATACGCGATGAGCGTGACGATGTCCGGCCCCAGCATGCGAACATTCACGTATTCATTGGCCCAACCGCGCCCGAAAGGACTCCACGGTTCCAGGTGCGCGTTTACAAGCCCGAATTCGGTCAGCTTGTCGCGTGTCCACTCGTTCGCGCGCTTCACGTTGGGAGAGCCGGTTAATCGCTGGCCAATTCCGTCCATCAGACCGCTGGCGATTTCCATGATCTTGGAATCACGGAAACCTTCGTAGCGGATCTTGGAGATCATCTCCAGATCAACTTTTTCTTCCTGGGCAACCGCGCTGAATGCGAGCGCAAGACAAACCAATACCAGACGAGCAGTGAACCGGATCAACATTTGTGGGGCTCCTTGTGGATTGATGGGAGTTGCAAGGCAGAGAAGTTTAAATCCAGTGTCAACGGCGGTCAAACTTTAAACGGGGAGAAGTTGCGATTACTGCAGCCTGGAAGTCGCTGAATGGCCGCGCACGGCCCGGACGAGGCTCACGGTAAATCCGGTCAGAGCAGCCAGCAGAGCCACAGGAGCGGCCGCTTTGTAGGTGAGTGTCATGTCCGGCTGGGTATGCGTGAGTCCTCTCATAATGAGAAGAACGAAACACAAGAACGCGACGGAAAGAAAGAAGCAGATAACACCAGCAACCAAGCCGATTGCTGCGCTGACCAGAAATTTACTCATTACAGCCCCGTTAAGAGCAGATGGAACTGCCTACGATAGAATAACACTGTGACCGAGGCCGCCCATGCAGAGCTGCGCAGCGCTGTGGAGGTGATTCGCGACGCGCGCGTCAGCCAGTCGCCCAACGGCATTCTCTATACCACGGCGGGGGAGATCAATCTGCCGTCCAGTGAACTGGAGAACATGATTGCCGCTGTGCCGCAGAGCATCGCCGCCGCGCTCGACCGCAAGGCATTCTATTTTGTTCCCCTGACGGTGAGTGAAGGCGACAAGACGTTGGTTGCGGAACGCTTCGACAGCGCGCTCAAAGACCAGGCAATCTGCCACCGCAACATAGACTCCGGGGATTCGCAGTGTGTGTTCATTTCGACTCGCCTGCTGGATGACAAGTTCTCCATCGCGTTTGAGTTCTACATCAACGTAGGCCACGCGTTCGTAGAAAAAGCCGGCACGTCGCCGGACTTTGCCGAATTGGTGTGGAAACAGGCGGTCAGCGGCGTACGGGGCGAGAGCAGCCTGGATGCTTTTGAGTTTCGCAAGCAGGCCACCAGCGACCGCTCGGGCCGCGTGGACGAAAAAGCCAAATCAGACTACGCAGCCGCAGCCTTCTCCGATGCCATCGCCATTTACTTGCTCTCTCTCTATCTCGACGTGGACTACTACGAGTTGCGCGAGCGTGAATACCCTCTGCTGACACCTTCGGCCCTGGCTGAGAGATTGAAAAAAGTAGCGGAAATCTTTCCTCCTCATCCACCTTTTCAGTTCAATATCTATTACAAGCGCAGAAGCTGAAGCATCTAGCACTCAGCACTCGGCATTCAGTCCGCGTAGCAGCTTGGTTTCACAAGAAATCCTGGCGAGCCAGGTTAAAGATCAGGAACAACGACCATGACAATGCTTCCAGGCTGTCGAGCATCGGCCTTGGGCAATTCTTAAGCTACAATCAACCAAAATGATTGCGCATCTGCGTGGGAAACTGATTTCTAAGCACCCCAACGAGGCGATCGTTGAGGCTGTCGGTGTTGGCTATGAAGTCAACATCAGCATTCCTACCTTTTCCGACCTGCCGGCACTGGGATCAGAGGTGGCACTGTTCATTTACACCCACGTTCGTGAGGACGCGCTCGCGCTCTACGGATTTCTGCGCAGCGAAGACAAACAGCTCTTCGAAAAACTGATCAGCGTCAGCGGCATCGGCCCGAAGCTGGCCATTACGATCCTGAGCGGCATGCCGACAGACACCATGATCGCGTCCATCAAGGGCAACAACGTGGCTGCGCTCACGCGCATTCCCGGCATCGGCAAGAAAACAGCCGAGCGAATGGTGCTGGAGCTGCGCGATAAGCTGGATTCCTTTGTCGCGCCGGAAACTGTTGCAACTGCTTCACCGGTCGAGGAGGACGTGATCTCCGCGCTCGTCAACCTGGGCTACCAACGCGGCCTGGTTGAACGGACGCTGAGCCAATTACCGAAAATGCCTGACCAGTCATTCGATGCGCTCTTTCGCAAATCTCTGGCTGCATTAGCAAAGTAACTCTCGCTGCGCCGACGAATGGCAGTACACTCTCAATTGATGAAAGAACGTGTGCAGCTGGCGGGAGTCGTGGTCTTCTGCCTGGTGTTGTGCGTTTCTGCCGACGACAGAAAGAAGATGCCGCAGTCGCACCTCAAACCCGGACAGACGGCATCTATCGACACCGACAAACTCATTACTGCGAAACAAAGGTGCGAAAACTGGGCCGTCGCCGCCGGTCTGGAAACCATGCTCAAACAGCAGAACGTGGCCCTCGACCAGAATTTTTGGGTAATGCGCTTCAATGGTGGAGAGCTTTGTTCTCAGGTCCCGGCTCCGGAACTTCTCAGCCACGTTGTAAACAACGAGTTTGTGCTGGACGATGGGCGGCACGTGCAACTGGAACTGCAATATCTTTCTGGAGTACCCACGAATATAGACGCGCTGATCGCCGCATTAAAGGAACAAAAGATTTCATTGTTGCTGCTTCGCGGCCACCCGTACTACCTCACGGGCGCAACGTATGACGAATACGTCAACCGTGATGGCTCCCGCATGTTCATCGTTACTGAGCTGCGCCTGGCCAATACCTTCGCTCGTGAACCCGGCCTCGCCTTCGTCAAAGGCCGCGACAACATGGACGAAATCAGCGCAGTTATCTCGGTAAACGTAACGCCTTCGTCGGCGCACTGGTAGGCTATTTCCCAATACAAAAACTGCTGAAAATCAAATTCAGAATGTCGTCGGCCGTCGTTTCTCCGGTAATCGCGTCCAGGGGCCGCAAAGCACCGTAAAGATCGATCATGATCATTTCGTGCGGAATCCTGGTCTGAGCAGCTTTGCCTGCTGCAGCCAGACTCATCAGCGATTCTTCCACCAGCCTCTGATGCCGGATGTTCGTGAGAAATCCGGTTTCCTGCTCGGCTCCGGAATCGGGCGATAAGGCCGCCAGAATCTCCGCCCGCAGCTGTTCAATGCCTTCGCCCGTAAGCGCTGAGGTCGGAACAACTTTAAATCCATCAGGCTGCATCATTGGCCTGGCAGCGAGATCCGTCTTATTTGCGGCCACCACCGCGCGGCGATTTTTCGCTGATTCGAGCAGTTCCCGATCTTCGCCCGACACCCCCGCCGAGCTATCCAGGACCACAACCACCAGGTCAGCTTCGGCCAACGCCTCATAGGACTTGCGAATGCCGATGCTCTCCGCTTCCTCCGTCGAGTGCCGGATTCCTGCTGTATCAACCAGCTTCACCGGAATTCCACCCAACGCGACCGTTTCTGTCACCAGGTCGCGCGTGGTTCCGGGTGTGGCCGTCACAATGGCACGCTCGCGCTCGACGAGGCGGTTAAACACACTTGACTTACCGACGTTCGGACGCCCCACGATGGCGAGCGTAAATCCTTCATGCACAACTTTGCCGTAAGCAAACGAAGTTTTTAGCTTTTCGAGCGGCCCGGCTATTTCTGTAATCCGGCGAGCAATTTCCGTCGTCGGAAGCACAGAGACATCATCTTCGGCAAAGTCGATCCCCGCCTCCATTACGGCAATAAGATCAACCAAATTTTTTTTGATTGGCTGGAGGCGCCGGGAAAGCGCGCCTTCCAGTTGCTGGGCCGCAACTTTTGCCTGGTAAAGAGTCTGCGATTCAATCAGATCGCGCACTGCCTCAGCCTGGGTCAGGTCGAGGCGGCCATTCAGGAAGGCGCGCATGGTAAATTCGCCGGGCTCTGCCAGACGGGCGCCACGCGCGATCGCCACTTCCACCACATGACGCAACACAACCGGTGAACCATGCGCGGAGATCTCAACTACATCGTCGGTTGTGTATGAATGGGGCCGGGCAAAGTAGGTGACGACTGCTTCGTCTATCCGTTCCCCGGTTTCAGGCTCGATCAACTCTGCGAACAATGCTCTTCCCGGTTCGAGTTCATGTTTCAGGCGCAGCATCGAACCGGCAATGCGGCGCGAGTCAGCACCGGACAAGCGCACCACGCCAATGCCTCCGCGTCCTGGCGGTGTCGCTATGGCGACAATAGTGTCGTCCATATTCATGTCGCTGCGCTCCAAACCGCTACACTGCTATGACTCGCAGGCAGTCTTCCGCTCCTGTTACAGCCCGCTCGTCGCGCCCGTCGCCCTCGCGGGCCATTTCAGCCGGCCACAAGTTTAATTTTAATGATGGCTGGGCAGGCCGGGATCGTGATTGCGCGATTCCAGGCGTGAAAGATGGGCTTCCAGACGTTCATACACGCGGTCCACTTTGTGGTGCAGGTTTGCAACCTCCAATTCCGCTTTGAAGTTGACCTGATAGTCGAGATCAGACCTCAGCCGGTCTTTAGCGGACTGCCGGTTCTGTGACATCATGATCACCGGCGCCTGGATGGCGGCAATCATCGACAGAAACAGATTCAGCAGAATATACGGATAGGGATCAAAATGGTCCTTGAGCAGTACGGTTGAATTGAGAATCACCCACACCAGCATCACGGCGCCGAAGATACAGATGAAAGTCCACGAGCCGCCAAAATCAGCCACCCTGTCCGCGACTCGCTGCCCGAAGGTCAATCTTTCCTGTTCTTCAACGTTTACGTTGCGCGATACCTGAGTCCGCAGCATCTCGTGAGTCTTCCGCAGCCTTCGGCCGACCACAGTCAGCAGATCCAGGGCGGCATGTGGATGCTCCTCGATGAACTCCAGCAGGCGTTCGCGGTGCAGGCTGAGCATCTGAGTGTTCTCAATGGCAACGGCCGTTGCTGTTCTGGAGCCGCCATCAAGAAATGAGAGTTCGCCGATCACATCGCCATGCTCGTTCTCGCCCAGGACAACTTTCTCGCCGTCCGGGTTTTCGACATAGATCTCCACGCGCCCGCTGCGCACAATGTAGATCTCCGCGCCCGGATCCCCGAACTCAAAGATCAACTCGCCTTGTTTGAAATCGCGGCAGTCCATCATCCGCGCCAGCGTGCCGCGCTCTTCTTCATCCATCAATTCAAAAATTGGGACTTCACCGATCATCGTCACGTCAGCAGACATAGTTCAGCTCCGGCTAGACAGAGTAGCTTAGTTTAAGGGTTACTGTAACTCACAAAACGTCATCTCGAAGGGATCTCCGCCAGGGCGGAGATTCAGACAGACCTTGCGGTTTATTTCCGCAAGATATGCAGAAGGTGAATGCCGAATTACCGGCGCACCGACCGTACAGGTTTGTAGTCTTTGGGATAAAGGACAACATACCTGCGGCCTCCTTCGCCCTCGCTCTGCGTGATGAGCGACTGATGATCGCGAAAGGCCAGATGAATGAGCCTGCGTTCGCGCGAAGACATGGGAGCAAATGAATAAGGAATCCCGCTCTTGAGCACGCGCTCGGCCGCCACCTGCGCAGCCAGCTTCAATTCCTGCTGCCGGGCTGCGCGGTAGCCCTTGCAGTCAAAACTGATCTTGTCGTGCTCCTCGCCGGAAAGACGCAGCGATTCGTGAATCACCGTTTCAACAGCGCGCAACATCTCAGCATTGCGCTCCAGCACCAGACTGCTATCCGGCCCGGCAAGCTCCACCAGGATTTCCGGCTGTTCCAGGTCATCTCCGCCCGCCACGGGTGGGGGATTCACCGTGATGCGGTATTTCAGCCGAAATCCGCCGGTATTGATGACGGTGGTAAGAAGGGCTTCTATTTTTCTGGCGACTGCAACTTTGTCCTGAAGCATAGTTGGATCCAAAATTAAAGGTTACCGGAATAAGGAAAATTCTTAGCGGTGAATCTTGAGACTGCCAGAATCGCCGGGTTTGCCATAACTGCAAACTCTGTCAGATATGGGACGTTCATTACCCGATTACCAAATTCTCGGGCAACTACATATTGACAACGCGCCGCAGTGAAGCTGGACTTCCTTTCATTTCTGGCGCAACGAGCTAACGCTTGCGCATGGCCCGCTTGTCCACGGTTTTGCGCACTTGCTTTCCGAATTCCGTGCGGTTGATCACGATCTGCTGGATCCACATCAGCACGTTACTGATGGCCCAGTAAATTCCCAGTCCTGCCGGCAAGTTCCAACTAATCAGCCCCAGCATGAGCGGAGTCAGGAGCTGCATCATTCGCTGCTGTGCAGGATCCATGCCTCCCTGCGGCATGCTCTTCTGGCTCAGATACATGGTGATCACGATTGCGATCGGCAAAATGTGCAATGGGTCCGGTCCGGAAAGATCGTGAATCCAAAGCCAGGTTGCCTGTCGCAGATCGATGGCATTGCCCAGCATGGAGTAGAAAGCAAACAGAAAAGGCATCTGCAACAAAAGCGGGAAACAGCCCCCAACCGGGTTTACCCCTTCTTTCTTGTAGAGCGCGCTCATTTCCTGCTGCATCTGCGCGCGTCGCGGATCCGTCAAGCTGTAGCGCTTGTATTTCTCCGTGATGGCCTTTACCTGCGGCTGGATCTTCTGCATCTTCAGCGAAGACTTCATGCTGGAGATGCGCAGAGGCAGCAGCACGCCGTTGATGATTACAGTAAGGAAGGCGATTGCCCATCCCCAGTTTGGAATCCAGTGGTAGTAAGTCCATTTCAGCCAGATGAATAAGGGCCGGGAAATGAATCCAAACCAGCCGAAGTCGATAATGCCGCGCAGGTCCGGCCCTCCCTGTTGTGACTGAACGCTCTCCAGCACCTCTACGGCCTTGGGGCCGGCGAACAAGCGCACGCGTGTCAAGCCGCTCGCGTTTCCAACCGCCACGCCCAGCACCGGGGCTTTGTCTTTCTCCTGCGGCTTGTCCGCGCTTTTGGGTACGTCCGCGTGTGTATGCAGCGTGACCAGGACGGAATCCCTGGGCACATCCGGCAGGAAAGCCGCAGCGAAGTAGGAATCAACCGTAGCCACCCAGTCAAACGGTCCATTGATGGTCAGTCCGCCCACCACCCACGATTTGCCGGTGAGAAACCAGCCTGACTGCGGAGGCTTGCGGACGATCTTTCCATCCTCCTGCTGCCACACAAGCTCGTTTTTTCCGTAGTACGAGAGCGACGTCTGGTCGCCTAATCCGTTGGGCCATTGCGGAAAAGCCTGTACCACCGCGCCCTTGTTGCTTACCTCCGTCTCGACTCTAATCACATACGAGTCGGGGTCAAACTCGAACTTCTTGTGCGCGGTAGTTTCCCCGTCAGAGTAGTCGAAGGTGATCGATGCGGGCGCCGTTTGCACTCCAACGGCGCTGGCCACATACATCGCGCCGTTTAATTTCTTTTCCAGCTCTTTGTCGTAGCTGAATAAGGAGAGCGGTAAGCCCAGCTCCGGCGCGGTAACCTGGTTGACCAGATCAAGGCATCCTTCAAAATTCGGGGGGCTGCACGGCTTGCCTCTGTCGTTCTTGTATTTCTTCAATATCCAGGATTTTGCCACCGCTCCGTGATTGGTAAACACAATCCTGTAATTGCTGTTCTCAATGATGGTTTCGGTCTCGGCTGCGGCTTGTTTGGTCGGAACAGTTGCCGCCGCCGGAGCGGGAGCTCCTTTTTTCTTTGCTTTCGAAGGTGGCGTGGCAACTGGAGGAGTTGTTGACGGAGGAGTTGTTGACGGAGGAGTTGTCGCCGGGGGAGTTGTTGGCGCCTGCTCTTCCTGCTGGGGCGCCGGCTTCGGCTGCTGCGGCGGCGTTGCCGGCTTGGGCGCCAGGTACTGCATCACGGCGATTCCCACAAATACCAGCAGGAAAGCCAGCAGCAGCTTCTTTTCATTTCCGGGTTCGTTTTTTGGGTCGTAGTATTGGGTCAATTTCGTCTCAAATCAATTTCTGGGCACGGGATCGTGGCCGCCCCGCACAAAAGGATTGCACCTGAGAATACGCCAGGCGGCCAGCAATGTTCCGCGAAAGAATCCATGGAGCGCGACTGCTTCGGCCGCATATTCCGAGCAGGTGGGAACGTAGCGACAGGACGCAGGAAGAATGGGCGAAACAATCGCTTTATAAAACCGGAGACCGGCTGCCGCCAATGTCTTCACTTCACCCTTCCTTTCTGAATTGCCGTGAGCACTTGCGCCACTTCCGAATCAAGACTGGCAAAATTCATGCTCAAAACTGCTTTGCGCGGATGCATCACAACGTCCAGCGGGACTGACAATCCGCTCAAGTGCCGTTGCACCGCTGCCCGCATCCGGCGGCGGATCCTGTTTCGCTCCACGGCGCCCCCCAGCACCTTGCCGACAGTAAATCCAACTCTCGGGCCGTTGCTGTCAGGTCGCCGGCGATAAAAAACTGTGATGTTCCCGGAAAAATGTCTCCTGCCTTCCTTATATACCGCCTGAAAATCTGCGTGCCGCAGCAATCGTGAACTCTTCGGGAACTTTTGCAGTGGTTGGTGCGGATTGCCGTTCACAGATGCGTTCGCTGACGAATTCTATCCACGGAAGCCGGGTTTTACTGAAACCCGCTTGCGTCCTTTGGCGCGCCGGCGTGACAACACTGCCTGGCCGCCTTTCGTTCTCATTCTAGTGCGAAAGCCGTGCGTCTTGGAACGGCGGCGGCGGTTCGGTTGAAACGTGCGCTTGGGCATGTAAGGATGGCGCTCCTGCTCAGAATTTTTTGCTCAGGGCAAACAAAAAGTATAAAGGAATCCTGGCCTTTCGTGCTACCGGCAGGAGTAGCTAAAGTCAGAATCAGCCGCAGGATCCACGCAGCTAAATCGATTCAAACGCTTTGAACCGGTTGCGAACAGAATTCCGGGCTCAACCGTATCATCTGGTGCTCACACCAGGAAATCAATTGCGGTCAGCGCATAAATCACTGCGCAGTTCGCGATACGAGGGATTGGCACAAACTCGTTTGGCCCATGGGAGACTGTCAGCAGGCCGGGGCCGTAGGCGTAGGCGGGCATGCCGCGAGCGGCGTAGAAGCGCGTCTCCAGCAATCCCGGACACATTTCAAAACGCGGGGTGGATCCGGTCACCGATGCCACATTTTTTGCCAGCGCCATTCCCAATGGCGTTATAGCTGGCGTGGCGGCGGATGCGCCTTCCTGCAAAATCTCGATCTCCACTTTGCACCCTTGCCTCTCCCGACTGAGCAATGACAGCAGCCGCTCTTTTTCTGCCTGAAAATTCTCTTCCGGGTTAATGCGGCGATCCACGGTAAACCAGCATGATTCCGGCACTACGTTGAAATTTGTGCCACCACCAGACTGCCCGCCCAAAAGCAGGATCGAGTGCTTCGCCTTCTCCGGCTGAATTTCATAGCCGGTCACGCGCTCTTCAACTTCTTTCTTCAACTCAGCCAGTTCCTGCGCGAGGCCCATCATACCTTCAAAGGCGTTGATGCCTTCAAACTGGTGCCCGACATGCGCAGCTTTACCGTTGATTTTTATCTTCAGAGTGATTGCCCCGCGATTGGCGTTCCAGATTACGCCGCCTGTCGGTTCCGGCGTAAGCATCCCAACGGCGTTCTGCCCAAGCAGTCCTTTGCTCTCCAGAAAGCGCGAGCCGCGTGGCCCGGCAGTTTCTTCATCCGGCACAAAGACCAGCCCAATCCCGCCATTCAGCTTTGCTCCGCAATCACGGACCGCCTTCGCGGCGTAGATCATAGCGGCCAGGCCGCTCTTCATATCAGACGATCCGCGCCCGAAAAGATTATTCCCCTCGACATCAGGTTCAAACTGCTTCGGGTGCTGCGCGGGAACCACATCGTAGTGGCCGCTGAAATAAAGAACTCGATCCCGCTCGCCGGTAAAAGCCAGCAGACACTCTCCATGAACCTCCGGTTCGAATCCCAGATCTTTCAAAGCTCGCGAAAGCACGTCGAGGACATCGCCATAACTTTTCCCCGGAGGATTTTCCGAAGGAATTCGTATGAGATCGCGCGTGAGATCCACCATCGCCTGCTGATCTTTCCGGATCGAGTCGTGGATTTGCTGGTTCATGCTGTACTCGCATAGTAATCTCTATAAGCAGCCTTCGCCATGAGCACGTTTCGGATCGCGCTTGCCAATCTCCGCTTCCCGGTGTCACGCGAGGAATCGGTCGCGCTCGCGATGGAGGCCATCGCTCAGGCTTCCACGCAGGGCGCTGGAATCATCTGCTTTCCTGAATGCTATGTCCCCGGTTATCGAGGATTGGGAAACGAGGTTGCGCCTCCGGACTCGAGATTTCTCCAACGCGCATGGGCCGATGTTGCCGCAGCCGCTGCAAAGGCAGGAATCACAGTCATTCTCGGGACCGAACGCCTGGTCGATGATCGGCTGCTCATCACTGGGCTGGTCATCAATTCCGACGGAACCTTTGCCGGATTCCAGGACAAAGTCCAAATCGATCCTTCTGAGGAGAGCACGTACGCGCGCGGCAACGGAAGGCAGATTTTCCAGACCGGACCGCTGAAATTCGGCATCGTGATCTGCCATGAAGGCTGGCGATATCCTGAGACGGCACGCTGGGCGGCGCGGCGAGGCGCGCACATTATCTTCCATCCTCATTTCCATGTTGCTGAACCGGGGAGTTATCGGCCATCCACCTTCGCCGATCCGGCAAACTCGTTCCATGAAAAAGCCATGCTGTGCCGTGCCGCCGAGAACACCTGCTGGTTTGCCTCAGTGAATTGTGCCAGCGCCGGTTCGCCGACCACTTCCGCCGTGGTGCGGCCTGATGGCACGCTGCTTACTTGCCAGCCGTACGGGAAAGAAGGATTGCTGGTTGCGGACGTTGATCTCGCGGCGGCAACGGGTCTGTTGGCCGCGCGGTGTGTCACCTGAGTTGCTCAAAATAATAATTACGCGGCGCGTCCGGGATCGGTCTTTTCCAGTTTGTGAATTAGATTCACGGCCTGCACTTCAGCCTCTTCCCGCGTGGTTGCGTCGCCGTTGGCGACAGGTGTTTCCACGGGGCGCAACCGGTACACTACAAACCGCCAATTCAGCGGCAACTGCGTGCTCGGGTCACGCTGCAATTCGACGTCATAGGCGTAATTACCTTCATGAATGCGCATTACTTTGTCCTTTTTGCTCCGGTTAAATGATTGAGCAATTGCCGATGGGATTGAATGGTGGGATGAGTACATGCCGCAACACACGTTGTGCCGTGTATGAGCGGTTGCAATCTTGCGTTCATGAGGAAAACAGATGCAGACCGGCTCATCGGCGAGCCTTGTCAAAACGTACAGTATGGAAGCAGACCTTCAGCCGCATCGCAGTCGCACGGCCCCGTCCCCGTCATGATCGGAAACGGAAACAAAAGGCTGCCCAGAGGAGGCCCATTTTACGGCCATCAGAAGGTCTCCGTTCACTCGCGATTTGAGAACATAACCCAGAGCGCCTGCTCGCCGTGCAGCCGCAATCAGTTCGGGATCATCTTCGATAGAACAGATCACCACGCTGGATTCCAGATGCAGCCGCGCTATCTCCTGCGTAATTTCGATTGCGTTCAAGCCCGGCATGTTGAGATCCAGCAC
>DATDNH010000133.1:0-10847 GCA_036518395.1 Candidatus Angelobacter sp.
AGCGGGTCGCCATCAAGGGCGATGATGTCGGCCTGCAGGCCGGGCGCGATGGAGCCGATCTGATCGGCCATGCCGAGGGCTTCCGCTCCCAGAGAATTGGCGGAAACCATGGCAGTCATAGGATCGACTCCAGCGTCGCGAACGCGGTCAATAAACTCTTCCGCATTGCGTCCGTGCGCACCCGCGACGGCGTCGGTTCCAAAAACAATTTTCAGTCCTGAAATTTTCGATGCGCGTCTTATCAGCTCGCGGTTCATCGGCAGAATTTCTTTCATCGACTCAAAACCCTCCAACGTTGTCGGATAATATGGCGTCCCGACATATCGGTCCCTGTACAAGAGGTACGTTTCAATCAGCAATCCAGCTTGCGGATCGAAATAGGTCCCGTTTTGGCCCAATAATTTGAGATCGTCATCCGATGCGCCCAAACCGTGTTCCACCTGAGTGCAACCAGCAATAGTCGCCGCGCGCACGGCCTCGCGGTAAGCATGCACGAGCGTGCGCAAACCTTGTTTTCTGGCTTCATCACAGGCGGCGTTCAATTGTTCCTGTGAAAGCGTCATCCGACCCTGACGCATGCCGCCTGCGGCATAGATTTTGATCAAGTCGGCGCCCGCTTCTTTTTGCTTGCGCACGTAAGCGCGGATTTCATCTGGAGTGCCGGTCTGCTCGCCCCGGCCTGTGAGCGGCTCATTAGAAGTCAGAATGCGCGGTCCGGGCAGAAAGCCTTTGGCGATGGCATCGCGCAAAGGAACGTCTTTGGGCGAGCCCACGCTTTGCACGGTGGTGAAGCCGGCCATCAAGGTGAGCCAGGCATTGGAAGCCACGCGATACGCGGCCTCCTGTGCAGTGCCTTCATCGCCGGCATTTTTTCCATCCTTGCCGAAGCTCCAGGCAATGTGCACATGAGCGTCAATCCAACCCGGCAACACCGTAAGCCCGCGGAGGTCATAATCCACCGGCGCGGCCTTGGGATCAATGGCGACGATCTTTGAGCCCTGGACCACAATCCGCGTGTTGTGCAGCACGTGGCCCTTGCCATCGAGCACAGTACTGGCAGCAATGACGATGCGCTTGTCGGAAGTTTTGTTCTGGGCAGGTGTTTGGGAAGGGATAAGGCAGAGGATGATCAAAAGCAGCGGGCGGTAGAAGATCGAGTACATCTTACGCATCGGCAAAAGCTAGCAGGAGCGAGGAAAGATGACAAGGGACACCCATCTTGACTCGCATGGCGCAGAATGATCGGGATCAAAAGACTCCACTGAAAGACCGGCGAGCGATGATAAGGGATGAAAGAGACTAACTGACAGCGTGCGTCAGTACTCTTCCCGGATTAACGGTCCGTCAGAGAGGTCAATCAACATTGAGTAGTGTTGTACGTCAAACCAGCGGCGGAATAGATCAAAACTGCGGTCTTGCGGCCAACTCTCTTCATTAACAAACCAACCAGCCAATTGATCATCGAAAATTTCCAGGTAGAAATCTAGCAGCATATCCGCCATATCATCCGCGGTATCGCACTCGGGAACGAGATAAATCGAAGGATCGTCTTGTACCTGTTTCAACGCGAGCTTAGGCTCATCGGGCTCAACTGAATTCACCCAATCCAGGAATGGCTGCTTAGGTGTAACTATGAGCGCTGATCGGTTCAATGTATGCATCACGTAAGAACGTCGATATCCCAACAGTCCTTGTGGTGATAGGGTCGCCTCACTTCGCTCGGGGTAAACTCCCAAAAAAAAAGTTCAGTGTCCTCCGCCTAACTCCTTCACAATATTGCTCACGAACCCCTTCGCATCGCCGAACAACATGAGCGTGTTGTTCATGTAGTAGAGCGGATTGTCGATTCCGGCAAAGCCGGGATTCATACTGCGCTTGATCACCATTACCGTGTGCGATTTCTCAACATCCAGCACAGGCATGCCGTAAATGGGGCTGGTCTTATCCGTCTTGGCCGCGGGGTTGGTGACGTCATTCGCGCCGATCACCAGCGCCACATCCACCTGCGGAAAGTCGCCATTGATGTCGTCCATCTCTTTCAGATGGTCGTAAGGGACATCTGCCTCGGCCAGGAGCACATTCATGTGCCCCGGCATGCGTCCTGCGACTGGATGGATGGCAAACTCCACATCTACGCCACGCTTGGTGAGCGCGTCATACAGTTCGCGGACTTTGTGCTGCGCCTGCGCTACGGCCATACCATAGCCGGGGACTACAACGACTTTGGTAGCGGCTTCCAGAATGGATGCCGCTTCTTCCGCTGATGCGCTGCGTACGACTCGCTCTTCCTTGTCTTTCCCTGCACTCACCTGCACCTGCCCGAAGGCCCCGAACATCACGTTGGTGAACGAGCGGTTCATGGCCTTGCACATGATCACGGAAAGGATGAAGCCGGAAGAACCATCGAGCGCGCCGGCTACGATGAGTACTTTGCTGTTCAGCACGAAACCCAACAGGGCTGCGGAGAATCCAGCGTACGAGTTTAAGAGCGAGATCACCGTCGGCATGTCGGCGCCGCCAATGGGCGTCACCAGCATGATTCCGAAGATCAGGGAAACTACAACCATCGCCGGGAACAAATACGCCTGCACCGGATTCACGACCAAGGCAACCGCCAGGGCCAATGCCGCACCCAGGATGGACAAGCTGACGATGTTCTGCCCGCGATACACAATTGGCCGCTGGGGAAGAATCTCCTGCAGCTTTCCGGCGGCGATCAAGCTGCCGGTAACAGTCAGTGACCCAATGATTACTTCGAGCGCAATTTCGCCCATCTGAAAACGGGTCAATTCCTTTGTGTTCACGTAATACTCGGCAATACCGATCATGGCCGCCGATGCCGCGCCAAAGGCGTGGCTCAGGGCAGTTCGTTGCGGCACCGCCGTCATCTTCACCATGCCGAGGGGAATGCCCACGCCGGCGCCGATGATCAGGCAGATGACAATCCACTTGTACTGGTGCAGTTCAGGGTTATAGAAGGTTGCGGCGACCGCCAGGGCAGAGCCGATTTCTCCGGCGATCACGCCCCAGCGCGCTGTTGCCGGCGAACTCAGCCACTTGAGCGACAGCATGAACAACACAACAGCGACGATGTATGCGAAATCCAGGTATTCCTGCAGTGCAAACGCGTGGGTCATTTCTTAGGCCTGCCTGTCTTGAACATGCGCACCATGCGGTCGGTAATGAAGAACCCGCCGACCATATTGCTGAAGGAAGCCGCCACAGCCACAGCTCCCAGCGCCGTGGTCAGGGGCGTCTCATGGCGCCCGGCAATGATGATCGCCGCCACCACCACGATGGCATCGAGCGCGTTAGTCAGCGACATCAGAGGCGTGTGCAGAAGCGGCGAGACCCGCTTGATCAGCTCAAAACCCACAAATCCCGCCAGTATGAAAAGGTAAAGATTGGAAATAAAATCCGCTGGCACTTCTTCCTCCTTTAATTCGGTTCTCTGTTGCCTGCAATAAACTGTTTACTGCGCAACTAGCGCGGAGAGTCCCATCCCTTCGCGTACCCGCGCATTCACCACTTCCCCGCCTTGCGTCAACAGCGTATCGCGAATAATCTCATCGCTCTCCGGCGGACGTACCTGCCCGTCCTTCACCAGGACCTGGAGAAAAGTCGTCAGATTCTTCGCGTACATCTGGCTGGCGTGATACGGCGCCTCGCTGGCCAGATTGATGGGCCCGATAATCGTCACTCCATGGGCGACGATTCGCTCGCCCGGCTTTGTCAGTTCACAGTTTCCGCCGCGCTCCGCCGCCAGATCCAGGATGACGGATCCCGGAGGCATGCGCTTCACCATTGCCTCGGTCACGAGTACCGGGGCCTTCTTGCCGGGAACCGCCGCGGTAGTAATCACCGCATCACTCTCCGCGATCACGTTGCCGAGCAACTCGCGCTGTTTTGCATAAAACGCTTCATCCTGCGCCTTCGCATAACCACCGGCGTCTTGCGTGTTTGCGGTTTCAAGCGGCAATTCGACAAACCTTCCGCCCAGGCTCTGGATCTGTTCTTTGACTGCCGGGCGCACGTCATAAGCCGAAACAACTGCTCCCAGTCGTTTCGCCGTGGCAATCGCCTGCAATCCAGCAACGCCCGCGCCGATCACCAGGATGCGGGATGGCGTAATCGTTCCCGCCGCAGTCGTCATCATGGGAAAGATTCGCGGCAACTCGTCAGCCACCACCACCACGGCTTTGTACCCGGCGATGGACGCCATGGACGACAACGCGTCCATGCTCTGCGCGCGGGTGATGCGCGGCATCAATTCGACCGCGTATGCGCTCACGCCGGTTTTCGCCACCTGCTGCACCGAATCATTTGAACCCAAGGGACGCAGGAACCCGATCAGCACCTGGCCCCGACGCATCAGGGAAAGATCATTGGCGCCGGTTCTGTCATTAGCGCCATGGCACAGCACCTGCGCGACGATGTCCGACTGCGCAAATACTGCGCCGCGATCGGGCAGTATCTTCGCGCCCTTTTCCTGATATTGCGTGTCAGGATATCCTGCGTGCTCGCCTGCGCCAGCTTCCAGCACCACTTCCAACCCTGCCTTCTTGAGCAGCGGAACTACTGCGGGCGTCAGGGCTACCCGGCGCTCTCCTGGATAAGTTTCTTTAGGAACTCCAACGATCACTGGCCTTGTTCTCCTTCGAGTTTTTTAACGCCTTTTCCGCCTCGCAACACATTTCGGACTTTCCAATGCGCACTCCATTCCATTTTCATGGAAACTGACCCACTACCGAAAACTCGGTATCCTACACGAAATGACCACCAAAACATAATTCACTAAAAGGGCAATCCGCGAAAAATGCAAGGCTAACAGTCAATCGAACCGCTGATCTGTGACGCACATCACAGTGAAAACAGTATTCAGTACTTAGTAGTTAGAACTTAACAAAGGCGCAACCAGGGTCACAACAACACCGCCGAGGGCCCCTCCACTCCGCCACGCGCAAAAACAAAGAGGGCCATGGCAGAGCCAGAGACCCGCAATTCGGATAAACTGTGCTTGATGAAATCGTCTCCGGTCACGGTCGCGACAAATGACTATCTTGAGACGCTTGATCGTATTCTCGACAAGGGTATCGTCGTCAATAACGAAGTTGTGATATCGCGCGCAGGAGTTATTGTTCCTCCGCCGCCTGTTGAGAGAGTTCTGGTCGAGAGCATCTCCATTCAGCCGCATGGCTTCGCCCCGATGGACATCGACGATCTTCAGTATCTGTTTCCTTATTGGCGGCGGGATTTTTGGACTAAGTAACGACCCGCGGTGGTTATGGAACATGAACTGACAACTGAATCCCCTTCCAAAGAGATAGTCGTATTCTGGCTGATCAGCAAAAAGGATTCTGTATGCTCCGCCTGCAAGAAAGAGCTTGGGAGTGGAAACTTTTTGACGCTGGACAAGGGCCAGGGCTTGTGCATGGAATGCGCTGATCTTGATCATCTGGTCTGGCTGCCATCTGGAGATGCGGCCCTTACCCGCCGGGCAAAAAAGCACAGCAAACTCTGGGCAGTAGTCGTTAAATTCAGCCGGGCCCGCCGACGCTATGAGCGGCAAGGCCTGCTGGTCGAGGAAGAGGCGCTTGCGGAAGCCGAAAAGGAATGTGAAGCCGACCAGGCAGTGCGTGAAGCTCGGCGTGAATACAATGCTGGACGCCGGCTCGAGCAGGACACTGAACTGGCAAACCAGATGCGAGCCAAACTCATGGAAATTTTTCCAGGATGCGCAGCGAAAGACGCCGAAAAAATCGCTGCACATACCAGCAAACGAGGAAGCGGGCGCGTAGGACGCAGCGAAGCTGGAAGGAATCTGGAAGAGGAGGCATTAAAGCTTGCCGCAGTTGCCTACATCCGCCATCAGTTTACCGATTACGACGTGTTGCTGATGCGAGGAATACCACGGGAAGAGGCCAGGGGCTCTGTGCGCGACAAGATCCAAACTGTACTGCACAAATGGGAGAGGGCATAGTCCACACCTCAGACCGCGCCGAATCTCGATCCCGCCTGGACTCCACACGACTGATAGTATTCTTGCGTCAAAGGTAATGGATGATCTAAATGCAAATTTAAAGTTCTGCTTCAACTATGCCCGGTAAGACCATCAGCGAAAAGATTCTTTCGGCGAAGTCGAAACGCAACGCGCGCGCGGGTGATGTTGTGGTGTGTCGCGTGGATTATGCATTGGGCACAGACGGATCGGTTCCCATGGCGCTGGATTATCTCGAATCCATGGGACGCAAGCTGGGATGTGATCCGCAGCGAATTGTGTTTGCCATGGATCATTACGCTCCCGCGCCCAACCGCACCACTGCGCAACTGCATCAGCGGATGCGCGCTTTTGCCGCGGCGCATGGCATTCCATTATGGGAAGCAGGCGAAGGCATCGGCCACCAGCTCATCGTGGAGTCGGGCCGCGCGCTTCCCGGCGGTCTCGTCGTTGGCGCGGACAGCCATGCCGTAACTTACGGCGCGCTCAACTGCTTTGGAACCGGCATTGGCTCCTCCGACCTGGCGGCCATTCTTGCCAGTGGGCGCATCTGGTTGCGCGTCCCCGAATCCATCCAGGTCACGCTTGGCGGACGGCTCGCGAATGGTGTCTATCCGAAAGACATTGCACTGGAGCTGGCCAGACAACTGAGCGCTGATGGCGCAACCTATCAGGCGCTGGAGTTCTGCGGGCCGGCGCTGGATTCCTTCGACGTGGAAGATCGCCTGGTTTTGAGTAATTTTGCCGTGGAGATGGGCGCGAAGAACGGAATCTTCCCCGCTGACAGCCACACTTTCGCCTACCTGAAGGGGCGCGCGAAAGGTAAGTTTGAGGCAGTCGAAGCCGATGCGGACGCAGTTTACGTTCGCAAGATCACTCTTGCTCTGGACCAGCTTGGGCCACAGGTTGCGCTGCCGCACCAGGTTGATCGCGTGGTTCCAATTCGGGAAGCTCTGGGCACGCCGGTGCAGATGGTTTACCTCGGTACCTGCACCGGCGGACGCGTGCGCGATTTTCATCAGGCAATCGCAGTTCTTCGCGCCGGAGGCGGACCCGCGCCGGATGTGCAACTGGTAGTCACTCCCGCTTCTCGTGAGGTACTGGAAACGCTCGCGCAGGATGGAACGCTGAAAGAATTCATAAATTTCGGAGCAGTAGTTGTTACACCCGGATGCGGATCTTGCTGCGGAACCTGCGGCGCGATTCCCGCCGACGGGGTGAACGTGATTTCCACGGCCAACCGCAATTTCAAAGGACGCATGGGCAACAGCACCGCGTCCATCTATCTGGCTTCTCCGGCCGCCTGCGCCGCGGCCGCCCTTCGCGGCCAGATCACCGATCCACGCGAGGTACTGGCATGAGTGCGTTTCATCTCGAAGGCCGCGCGCGGGTATTCGGCGACGACATTAATACCGACTACATCGTCACTTCGCGGCGAAAGCGCGAGAGCCTTGATCCGCAGGTATTGCGGCAATATCTTTTTGAGGAACTTGATCAGGGATTTGCAGCATCCCTGCAGCCCGGCGATCTGATCGTTGCTGGAAAGAATTTCGGCTGTGGTTCGGCCATGGAGGTTGCAGTCACGGCCGTGGCCGGCGCCGGCATCCGCGCCGTGGTGGCGGGCAGTTTCTCACGCACCTACTATCGGAACGCGATTAATAACGGATTGCTTCCGGTCATGTGCGAAACCGGCGGGATCCGCGAAGGTGACCACCTCATCATTAGCAATGATTCTGCCAACGAAAAGCAGATGGTTGTCCAGAACACTCGCACAGAAGAGGTCATTCAAATTGCGGCGCTGCCGCGCATCATGTTGGATATCTTTAATGCTGGCGGATTGGTTCCCTACTTTCGGCAGCACGGCGATTTTTTGGTTTGATCGTGGAGGTTGCTTGCTTTTTCAATTCAAGATTTTCTCCTTGTCTCAGTGTCTCCGTGGTGTTCTTTTCTTAAGTCTGCGAAGGAGGTATTTTCATGGCTGGTAAGGTTGGTTTTCGGGTTCGTGCTGAATGGGCCCGACCGGATGCGGGATTGCTTGCGCGGTTTGGCAACGCCTCGAGCGCGCAGGTGGCGGACTGCATGTCCAGGCTGGGCGCGATGGACACAGGCATAAGACCAATCTGGGCTTCTCCGCGCATTATTGGCGCTGCGCTTACGGTCTGGTGCCATTCCGGAGACAACCTGATGCTGCACAAAGCGCTCTCTCTTGCGCGGTCCGGCGACATTGTGGTGATGAACACTCAGGGCAATATTGGCAATTCGGGATTCGGAGAGTTGATCGCCTCAAGCGCGGTCAAAGTTGGCGTGAGCGGGGTAATTGTGGACGGCACCGTGCGCGATTCCGACGCCATCCGGGCCCTCGGGCTTCCCACCTATGCCCGTGGACTCTCTCCCAACGGCTGCAATAAAGATGGAGCAGGAGAAGTGGGCGCCATCATCGCCTGCGGTGGAGTTGCCGTGCGCCCCGGCGACATCATTATTGCCGATCGCGACGGAATAACTGTGGTTCCACTGGAAGATGCTGCCGAAGTGGCAGCACTGGCTGGCGCTCAGGTTGAGCGCGAGACAAAACGGCTGCGTGAGATTGAAAAAGGCGTGATCGTCCGGCCAGAGATTGATGAGACATTGAAAAAGTTGAAGATCATCGAGTGAAGAGATTTGGTAATTGGCTAAATTGAAAGGCAAGACTTTTGGCCGCGAATAAACGCGAATGCACGCGAATCGGATTAGATTGTTATTGGTGTTTTGCTGATTGCCAAGCGAGAAAGCGCGGGCCGGCCGACCACGCGCCGACCCGCGCCGCGACAGGAGCAGAAGGATCTAAGCTATGATCCACGTCTCTTAAGCGGTTTTGGAGCGCAGCGACAGAAATCTCTCCAGCATTCGTAAGGGCGAGGCCGACCACGCGCCGTAGCCCGCTGCCTTAGGTGCAGGAGACTCTAACCAGAATGAATGCCCTCAAGCGGTTTTGGAGCGCAGCGATAGAAATCTCTCCAGCATTCGTAAGGGCGAGGCCGCCCACGCGCCGCAGCCCGCTATCTCAGGAGCGGTAGGATTTGACCAGAATGAATGCCCTCAAGCGGTTTTGGAGCGCAGCGACAGAGAATTAATGATGTGGCAGGTATCCGTCTTCCAGAGGCAGTTTTCCGTCCACCTTCACGACTCTCACCTTATCGTTGATTGAATGGACGTCCACCAGGCCAATGGCGCCGGGGACGGTTTGAACCATTTTGAGCAAATCAACGTCAGTATCAGCAAACAAAATTGAATCCTTATGCGATGCAAACAAGTTTTTCAGGTCCGCTTCAGAGAGCTTATCCAGCCGCTCCAGAGTCTGCATTTGCGCAAGGGAGTCACGGCGCAGGATGACGACAACGTTCTTGCCATCAGGCCACTTGCGCGATTCCGCCTTGAACAGTTTTGCCAGATTGGTGGAGGTAATTCCATCGATTCCATTGTCTTTGGCAACCACAACCGCAAGGTGGTGAGCGTAGGACGGAACAAATGTGCAGAGAACAAAAACAACAACGCAGAAAGCGCCGGATTTCTTCATAACAAAACCTCTGTTAGAAACGAGCCTTACAACGGCAACCTGGACAAGGGGGAAGCCTGAAGCCAGCCCTGTCGTTTGATGGAGCCAGCTTAGAATGAGGTGTTCTGCCGGACAAGTTACGGCAGTAACGGAAATGTTTCCAATGTGGTTTCCGTTTTGGGAGATTACGCGCTTCTCTACGCGGCAGGCTTTTCTATTCCCTGCCCGCCCTGAGCGGAGTCGAATGGGTTCCCTGACTTTTCTTGAATTTTTCTATTCCCGATTCCCGATTCCCTATTCCCTGACTTTTCTATTGCCTGTTGCCAGTTGCCAGTTGCCTGGTTTTATTACATGCGGCGCAGCGAAGATGCCGTGGCGGCTTCCCGGGTGCGGAATTCAGTCACAACCAGCGCCTGTTCCAGCGTAGGTTCATTCCAGGAAGCGAGTATTTTGGCTGTCTGGTCCGCCAGCTCTGACGCGCCCTGTTTGCGGTACACGCTGACCAGCAGCTTTACCGAAAGCGGATTGCGGTCGTCATTTTCGAGATGGGGTAACGCTTCCTCATATTTGCCCTGTGCCACCAGCACCGCCCCAGCCGCGCCATCATAGGCAAGCTGAATGTTCTGATCCTGGCTGGCATCGGCCATCTGTTGCAGCCGCTGCAAGGTCGCGGTGGCAAGAGAAAGTTTTCCATCGCGGGCGGCGCGTGACGCGCGCTCACGCAGAACCAGCGCCAATTCTTCCTGTAAAGCCGCAGGCGCAATGGAGTGCTTTTCCTGGAGTGTGTCCTCGGCTTTTTTGAGGAGCTGTAGAGCAACAGCGCCATCCAGTTGATACGTAGCCATCATGCGCCAGGCTTCCGCTTCCGGCACTGCCAGATCATCCTGATGGGCCTGGCGTGCCGCTGAGCGAAATGCGGCATCGGCGCGGCTGAAATCTCTTTCGCGAACGTAGGTGACGGCGGCATTCAGGTTCCAGCTTGCGGCCTGCGATTTGGAGCGCGCGTGCTGAATGGCGACAGCATATTCGGAACGCGCCTGAGGTTCATCGCCCATCAAAGCGTAGGTATCGGCAATGCCAAGTTGCGATTCGACAAAACTGGGGTCAATCTTCAATGAAGCATGATAATGAATCAGGGCATCTTCAAACTTGCCGCCCATGCGCAGAATTTCCGCATAAGAGTCCTGCGGATTGGATTCATTGGGCAGCAGCCCGATGTAGCGCTGCATGGCGTCAAAGGCTTTGTCGTACATGCGAAAGCGCGCATAGCAGTAAGCAACTTCGTTGAGGGGGGCGGCGAAATTGGCATCCAGCTTG
>DATDNH010000134.1:0-15415 GCA_036518395.1 Candidatus Angelobacter sp.
CATCCAGCGCTGAATTTTGTGGTCATTGGCGCAGGCCCAACGGGAGTGGAGCTGGCAGGCGCGATCTCTGATATTTCCCGCCGCTACATGGAGAAGGACTTTCGCGGCATCGATCCGAAGCAGGCGAAGATTATTCTTCTGGAAGGTGGCCCAAGAGTTCTGCCGGCTTTCCCGGAAGACCTTTCGGCCAGCGCGGAAAAGCAGTTGACCGACCTGGGAGTAGAGGTGCGCACCAATGCCATGGTGACGAACGTTGAGCCCAGATGCGTCACCGTGGGAAAAGAGAGGCTGGCCGCGGACGTGATCCTATGGGGTGCAGGCGTGTCCGCTTCAGGGCTTGGGAAAATCCTTGGAGTGCCCGTGGACCGCGCCGGCAGGGTGCTCGTAAGTGATGATCTGAGCGTTCCCGGTCATCCGGAAGTGTTTGTGGTGGGAGACCAGGCTGCCTCCAGGATGAAAGATGGCAACATGGTTCCGGGGCTTGCGCCTGCGGCCATTCAGATGGGCAAGTTTGCTGCCCGGCAAATCAAACGGTCTTTGGCCAACAAGCCGCGTGAGGTATTTCACTATGTGAATAAAGGGACCCTGGCAACGATAGGGCGTTCCAAGGCAGTTGCGGACTTAGGCAAGCTGCATTTCTCCGGATATTTTGCCTGGCTGGCCTGGCTGTTCGTGCACTTGCTGTTTCTAATCGGCTTCCGCAACAGGTTTATGGTGATGGCGGAGTGGGCCTGGGATTACGTTACCTACAACCACAGCGCTCGATTGATTACGGATACGAGAAAGATTGAAGCCGCAGATTCCGCAGATGTGCGCAGATAAAAGCCGGGTTTTGAGTTTATCCGGAGGCGAGTGGTCAGGACCCAATAGAAAACGCAGCCGAGGACGACTGCGCTTCACTTTGAATTATTTGGTTTTCAAATTATCCAATCACCGAATTATCCAATCACCAAATTTTCTTCATGCCACTACCGGCTGTTTCACGTGGTTCTTGATCTGTACTTTGGTGAACCAGGTGTGCCGATCGGGTAGCGAACCGCTGACGATCCCGAAGAATTCGTGCTGCAAGGCAAGAGTTACCGGGCCGGTTTCGCCATTGTTGATGAGAATCTTGTCAATGGAGCGGATGGGAGTAATCTCCGATGCAGTTCCGCAGAAGAAGACTTCATCGGCTATGTAAAGCATTTCCCGCGGAATCATCTGCTCAATCACAGGCACACCGATGTCGTCGGCCAATTTGAGAATCGCGTCACGGGTAATTCCTGGCAGGACAGAGTTGCCGAGTGGCGGAGTGATCAGGCTTCCTTTGCGATAGATGAAAATGTTGGCCCCTGAGGCCTCACTGACATACCCATTCACGTCCAGTGCGATGCCCTCAACATACCCATTGAGGATGGCTTCCATCTTAATGAGCTGGGAATTCATGTAGTTGGCGCCGGACTTGGCCATCGCGGGCATGGTATTGGGGGCAATGCGGGTCCAGGAGGAGACGCAGGCGTCTACGCCCTCTGATACGTCGCCTTGGCCCAGATACTTACCCCAGGGATAATTGGCTATATAGACATCGATGGGCGAATTGAACGGATTGACGCCGGCTTCGCCGTAACCGCGCATCACGATGGGGCGGATGTAGCAGGGCCACAGGCCATTGGCAGCCACGAGATCACAGGTGGCATCGGTGAGCTGTTCAAGGCTGAACTCGAATTCCAGGCGGTAAATTTTGGCCGAATCTGCCAACCGCTGCATGTGTTCGCGCAGGCGGAAGATGGCAGGACCATCAGGGCAGGCATAGCAGCGGATGCCTTCAAAAACTGAAGAGCCGTAATTGACCACATGGGACATGATGTGGATTTGGGCGTCGTTCCAGGGGATCAGCTTACCGTTGTGCCAGATTTTCTCCGTGGCTTGTATTGCCATGCAAGGGCTCCTTCGCTTCAGATTTCTGACTTCAGAGTTGCCTTAGCCTTCCCCCACCGGACATCAGGCAGTACAACAACCTCTAATCCACTTAGATTAAGGTATTACGACAGACGGCACATTATAACTGAAATATTTTCGCGCACGGTCATTGGAATTCGCAATCTGCGTAATCAGAGTTCTCGATGCATATGCAGGAAAATCGGATCACTTGGTTCCTTCGGCTACGCAATCCCGCTATGCCGGACCGAGGACAGGCCTGGATCACCGGGTCATCGGAAGAAAAGCCGGCGGGTCTCATAAAATCCCATAGCGAACCACCGCGCCCGTTGTTTTTAAGGACATGAGAAGCGTGAGCGGACGATTTGCAGTTATTTCGTGGCTGGACCCTGGCCTCTGCTCCCGGCAGCCTTTTCCGCGGTCTTTACCTCTGCAGTCTTCAAATAGGCTTCAGGGTGGGTCATGATTGTCGGCATGGCTGCGAAAGGCTTGGAGTAGTCGTTGGCGGCATTCCAAAACAGGAAGCCTATTCCGCCGTGCTCTTTGGCCGTGCTGACCTGCTTGAGGATGTATTGCGGCGAATAGCTGGGCGTGCGCCAGCGAAAGGCCTGGAGCCAGGGGCGCAGGACTACGCCTGATCCGGTAGTAATTTTCTGGAATCGATCCATGGAGGTGCCGATGAAGTGCTCAGGAGCATCGCCCGGAACCTTGTAGCCGTCCATGCCAAAGAAGTGTGAGGGATAGATCATGGGCGAGAGCACGTCGCAGTGCTTCGCCATCTTCACGATGTCCTGTCCGGTGTGATTCAAATCCACAGACCGTTGCCAGGCCATGATTCCGAAAACATCAAGCGAAAGCAGCACGCCCATGGGATGCAGCTCGCTATAAGCACGGTCGAGGAAGGCGGCAATCACGTCGTCACGATGAAGTTTCGGGTCTGATTGGAAAGCAAACAGAGCGTCTTTCTGGTCACCCTCGGCCGGGAAGCGGACATAATCAAACTGGACCTCATCCGCACCGGATTGGGCAACGTACGTAGCCAGGCCAAGGTCGTAATCCTGGACTTCCCGCCGGGAAGGATCAGTCCAAACCAGCTTGCCATTTTCGCGCCAGGGCTGGTGAGTGCGTCGCGACTGCACCGCGAGAGTGCTATGGTGCTGGGCGATATTGTTGTCACGGAAAAGAGCAATCCGGGCAATAGCGTGCATGTCCAGCGAATGAATGAAGCGCACGAACTTAGGCAGATTGCTGATGGGATGGTTCTTCTGGAGTGGCGAGAGGGGATTCTCAAAGGGAATGTTGAGACTGCCATCACTGTCTTTGATGTCGAATACGACAGCGTTCCCTCCGGCCTCTTTCCAGCGTCTGATCAAGTCAATTCCGTGGGCGCTGCCAGCCGTGGTGCCGGTCAGGTAGACAGCCCGAATCTCTTCGTCTTTGGGGAATGGCCGGCTTTTTTCAACCACTGGCTGCGGCTCGATTCCCGGGACGTGAATCTCCTCGTCCTTTTTGAAGCTGGACTTGCCATCATTGGCCTTGCGGATGGCCGCCTCAAATTCAGCCACAGTCATGAAGCTTGATTGCGATAGATACTTGCGTGCGACTGTTATGGCCAGGGTGCCCGCTTTTGGCTTGTAGATGATTGTGCCCGGGGGCAGCTCCTGCGCGGGAGGCGGCGTAGAGGCCGCGGGCGCATTCTGAGCCGGTGGATTCGCCTGAGAAACGGCGGCTGCGTGACGGCTGAATAACCAGGTGGCCGAAGCCAGAGCTACCACTACGATTACGGTGCTAAAAACGAGGCGAAACTTCCTGGATGGCATGGTCGCAAGACTCTTTTTCATGAACTTCAGGCATCTTAGCATGGAGAGCAGCTACTCTCATGTTACTGATGTGCATAACAGGGCCCGGGTTTTTCGGTTAGTCAGTTTCCACTAAATCCTCAGTTGTTGTGATGCCGTGAGTTCACGCTGTGGCGATGAACGTTTGGATGGATTCAGCTACAAAGCTGGGCTGACGTCCTTTTTGCTCACCGTCCGGCTGAAGCCACGTTTCCGGCCCAGCCGGAAATTGGACGCTGCATCTGGACACGCGAATCGCCCATTTCTCTTCGAAAGTGGGCCACTATCGCCGTGAACTGACAAACCAGCATCTAAGAGGAATGGATGATGGAACGAGGAAAGCGAAACTGAGTGACAACTCAGCAGCTTGCCTCTCCCATCTCAGCATTCATCCTCCCTTCGATGGGAGCTTGGTCGAAAAAGGCACGTGGATTTTATGAGGACCGGTCTTAATACTGCACTTGATCCAACCCGCCGAAGTTCTGATGCTCAGGACTTTGAAACTGCCTTGCGGCGGAAGATTGTCGGCCAGGACCAGGCTGTGGAAAAAGTTGTAGAGATCTACCAAATGTTTTTGGCAGGATTGAATCCTCCATCGCGACCGGTAGGGAATCTTCTTTTTCTGGGGCCAACAGGTTCGGGCAAGACGCGCGTTGTGGAAGCCATGGCGGAAGCGCTGTTCGGCGATCCACGCGCGGTAATCAAAATTGATTGTGCTGAGTTCCAGCACAGCCATGAAATCGCCAAATTGATCGGGTCCCCGCCAGGTTATCTGGGCCATCGCGAGACCCATCCTCTGCTGACGCAGGAGGCGCTCAACCAGTGGCACACAGACAAACTCAAGCTCACATTGCTCCTCTTCGATGAGATTGAGAAAGCAAGCGACGCGCTGTGGCAACTGCTGCTTGGCATTCTGGACAAGGCAACGCTCACACTCGGCGACAACCGGCGTGTTGATCTCTCGCAATGCCTGATTGTGATGACGTCCAACCTCGGTGCGGGTGAAATGAACGAGTTGATGAATGGTGGTCTGGGTTTTGCCAAGTCGCAGACTCCGGCGCACATTGATGCCCGACTGGATGAGAAGATTACGCGGACTGCTCATGAAGCGGCGCGCCGTAAATTCTCGCCCGAATTCATGAACCGCATCGACAAGAGTGTAGTCTTCAAGACGCTCAAACCGGAGCATCTGGAGCAGATCCTGGAGATCGAACTGGGCATGGTACAGCAGCGAATTCTGCAGGCTACCGGAAACAATCAGTTTGTTTTCAGTTGCACCCTGAGGGTGAAGAGATTTCTTCTGGATGAGGGAACCGACCCGAAGTATGGCGCCCGGCATCTGAAGCGCGCGATTGAGAAGAACATTGTGTTCCCACTGGCAAACCTGGTGGCAACCAGCCAGATCAAGCTGGGTGACTTTATTCGCATAGATATGAAGGAAGGCCAGCTCACGTTTACCAAGGAAGCAGAAGGCGCCCTGGTACCTGTCCTGCTGGAGAAATATGGCGATCTGGCGGGAGCGCCGCCAATGGCTGCCAAGGCCAGCCGCGGTACTTCAGCTAAGCAACGCGAATTCGGCGGGATTGCGCCATTATTGGACCACAATCGGTAACGAATCGCCGTGATTGCGCGTGATCGCCGTGAGCCGGTGAGCGGACGAGCAAGATTGAGGTTGATTGCTTTGGCAATCAACCTTTTTTTAATTCGATTAACACCTGGCGGGCGATTTCTTTCAGCGTCTCAAAGACGCCCTTTCCTTGAAAGGCTACAGCTTCAAAGATTGGCTCACCTTTTTTTGTGAGTCCTTGTTTCAGGTCTTCTACCGCCATGGCATTCGGCAAATCCCGCTTGTTCAACTGCAAGACGTAAGGAATTTTCGTAAAGTCGTAGCCATGCTCCTTCAGATTTTCCTGAAGGTTTTCCAGGGCCTCAACATTGGCGTCCATGCGTTCGCCCTGTGAGTCGGCGACGAACACCACCCCATCCACGCCGCGCAAAATGAGTTTCCGGCTGGCATCGTAGAACACCTGTCCGGGAACGGTATAGAGATGAAAACGAGTCTTAAAACCTCGGACTGTGCCCAGGTCGAGAGGGAGAAAATCGAAGAAAAGGGTGCGATCTGTCTCTGTGGCCAGAGAGATCATCTTGCCCTTCTGCTTTTCACCGGTTTTATCGAAAATATATTGCAAGTTGGTGGTCTTGCCACCCAGGCCAGCGCCGTAATAGACAATCTTGCAATTAATTTCGCGTGCCGCAAAATTAATAAAGCTCAAAACCCGTCCTCACATTCGGTCTCGTGGCGCGGATCCCTCGTGCGAGTCCTGTCCTGAGGGGAGTCCGGACATGAGTTTGCAATTCATTTCCTTATACCACAAGCCTTTAGGAGATGACTTGATTCTAATCTGCCGTCCATTGGCTGGAGCAGTTCTTTTGCAGCATGAAAATTACGAAAGTACTGGCCTTTTAGTGGGACGTCGGGGGTGCCGGAGGCAACGAGTAGTAGCCGGATTTGGCAATCACCTGCAAATCCGGACGGTGTACGTGAACATCGATTGAGCGGTAAGTGCTTGAAAGCGTGCCTTTGGTGTTGTAACCAAGCGTGTATTGGTTGCGGGCGAAGCTGGTGATCCGGCTATACGCCTGCTCGATGGATTGTTTATCAAATTCGGCAAAGGTTTCGCCGCCCGTATCGTTGGCATATTTCCCCAGAATGTTACCGTAGCCAAAACCAGGCAGCCGAATGCGATTCAACTTGTCGTAAACGGGCAAGGCGGCTATATCCACGCCAAGGGCGTATACGGAAATATTCTGCGAGAGCAGGAACCTGCGGACGTCACCGTAATTCGCCGTGCTGCGGTATTCGCGTCCATCGCTGATCACAAAAATGACTCGCCGGCGAGCGGCCTTTTGCCGACGGCTCAAATCCTGCGCCGCACGCAAAATCGCATCGTTCAGGACATTCACATCCTGCGGCGCCGTATAGACCGGGGGAACGTTGGGATCGACCGGACGACCGTTGATGACAGGCCCCTGAGAGCCCAATGGGCCGCCCACCACCGGCGGTCCACTTGTACGCCCCGGCCGTTTCATTTGTTCCAGCGAGGCGGTGGAGATTTGACCTGCGCCGTTAAACCCGGATACTTGCGATACAGAGTTACCGTAGCGGTAAAGGGCCACTTCATCGAACTCGCTGAAGGCGCCAACCAGTGCGGGCAGCGTATCGTTGATCTTTTTCATTGTGCCGGCGGGCAGATTGGTGTCCACCACCACAGCGACGGAGAGCGGGAAGGGATCACCGGAAAAGTAGCTAAGCCTCTGTGGAACGCCATCTTCGTAGACGGTAAAGTCGTTGGAGGTGAGGCCTTCAACCAGGTGACCGGAGTTGTCCTTTACGGTGACAGGCACTTCCACAAAAGTCACATTCGAATGGAATCTGTAGAGATCATCCCGACTGCTGGAGATACCGTTCTGCTGTTGCTGAGTATTTTGCGTTGGCTGTGGCGGCGGAACCGTGCCTGGTTCCTGGGCTGGATGATTGTTTTTTGGCGCCGGAGGCGCGTCGGGAAACGGGTTGCCGGGTGGCTGCGTCTTGGGCTGAGGCGCATCAGGAATGTTTTGCGCCATGGCGGTCATTGACGCAAGTACTCCCACGCAAAACAGCCTTCCCACAAACCCTAGCATCAAGCCCTCCCCAAATTCTTAAAGGCTTCAGAAATAAACAGTAGAACCTACTACAATAGATATTAAACACTAGCGGCACAGAAAGGCGCTGTAAAAAATCATGAATACCCGGATGGCGCGCCTGGCGCTCATCGCCTTGCTATTGACCTTGTACAGCCTGGGACAGGACACGGGCCAGGCCACGAATCAGCAAGGCCAGTTACCCACATTTCGCAAGAACGTGAACGTCGTCAATGTGTATTTCACGGTAAAAGATCATCATGGAGCGCTGATTCCGAGCCTCAGCAAAGATGAGTTCGAGGTGCAGGAGAACGGCAAACCGCAGACCATCAAATATTTCAGCGCGGAAACCAACCTGCCTCTCACACTGGGGCTGTTGATTGACTCCAGCGGCAGCATGCAGCGCATGCTGCCCGAAGAAAAGATTGTTGCCGCTGACTTTCTGCGCCAAGTCATTACGCAAAAGGATCTGGCATTTGTCATCAGCTTTGATATCAGTGTGGACTTATTACAAGACCTCACATCCGATGTACATCTGCTGCGCTCCGGTCTGGACAAGGCGAGGATCAACGTTGGCGGAGGCAGCGGCGGTATTCCGGGACTCGGTCAGGGGCCCGTACCCATCTCCCATCCTAAGGGAACCCTGCTCTATGATGCTGTCTATCTTGCGTCAGATGAAGTGCTCAGCAAGCAGGTGGGACGCAAAGCCATGATTGTGGTAACTGACGGCAACGATGAAGGCAGCAGGCTTAAATTGAGAGATGCTGTCGAGGCGGCGCAAAAAGCCGATGCGATCTGCTACGTCCTGCTGCTTCATGATCCTCAGTACGGACCGCCGGGGTCAGGAGAGATGCGGCAAATCGCGGAGGCAACGGGCGGGCGCGTAATTGACGTGAGCAATCCGAAGAAAATTGGCGATGCCTTTAATCAGATTTCCAACGAGCTGCGCAGCCAGTACAGCCTTGGTTATACCCCCGATGATGACCGGCGCGATGGCAGCTTCCGTAAGATCGAAGTGAAATCCAAGAACGGGTACAAAGTGCAGGCGCGCAAGGGCTATTACGCCCCGACCAGCTAATTTAGCCTTCAACTTGAAGAATCCAAACGTAGAGACGTTGCACCGCAACGGCTCCGCAGCCGAGGGCGGCTGCGGTCCACGCCTCTTAGCTATCGTTTTGGCGCGAAATAGCCTTTTCTGGCGCGGACTTTCAATTTCTTATTTTCGGGAATGATCTGGATGGAGCGGAACTGTCCGTTGGGCATGAAGTCGGCCGGTTTGTAGGCAATGGCGTATTGGCTGCGAAGCTCGCCTTGAATCTGGCCAAAGTCATCCGAGAGATCCTGGAGCTTGTACGGGTAAAACGCGCGGCCGCCGGTGGCATCAGCAAGTGCCTGAAGATTGTGGTCGCCGGTATCGTGAATGTTGCTGAGATTCGTGCTGATGGTATAGACGATCACCTCCGCCCGTTGCGCCATCTCTATCGCTTCCTGGCGCAGGACGCGGCTCTGATTATCGTCGCCATCGGAAACCAGAATGATAGCGCGCCGCACCGGCGTATTGTCTTTTTCCTTCATCATCTTGTCGCGACAGGCGTAATAAACTGCGTCCCACATTGCGGTGCCGCCGCCGGGCCGAATCATGCGAATGCCGGCGCCGAGCTTGTCCACATCATTGGTGAAATCCTGCGTAACCTCTGAAACTTCGTCAAAGGCCAGCACAAATCCCTTATCCGAGCGGGGGCGGATAATCGACTGAACGAACTGCTCAGTCGCCTGCTGTTCGAACAGGAAGCGATCGCGGATGGAGTTGCTGGCGTCAATCAGAATGCCGACACGCAGAGGCAGGTCCGTCTGCGATTCAAAGCTGACGACCTCGCGGGGCGGGCGGTTGTTGTCCAGGATCTGGAATTGATCCTGCTTCAGGTCGCGTACAAATTTTCCATGTTTATCTGTGACGGTAAAGATTACGGGGACCAGATCGACGACTTTTCTGTAGGTCTCAACCGGCTTGGGATCGTCGTCAGTCGCCGTGCCGGAGTCGCGGGCTCCGGAGGGCGCGGGCGGCGCCACTGCCTGCGGAACAACGCCGGCTTGTGAAGTGACTCCGGCAGGCGTCTGGCTTTGTCCCACGGCAAGCGACGCAAGCAGGATGCCGGACAACAGTAACAGGGGAAGTCTCATTGGCTTCATTATAGTCCGGAAAGATACATTACTTTCCGCCGATTTGAGCTAGAAAAAGGTCTAGTTCAGCCGGCATGGGCTGTTTGAACGAAAGCGGCGTGTCCGATACTGGATGTCTAAATTGGATGGCTGCGGCATGAAGAAAGTTTCTTCCCAGTGCCGCTGATTTGCCTTTTTCCTGCCTCATTTTCAGTTCACGCGGTGCTCCGTAGAGGGTGTCACCGACGACGGGATGCCCCAGCGAGGAGAGATGGACGCGAATCTGGTGCGTCCTGCCAGTCTCGATACTCACTTCGAGAAGCGAAAACTTTCCATAAGGCCCGTCGATCTGTTGCAACGTTTTCCAGTGAGTAACTGCTTCACGACCCAGCACACGTCGCGTGGTCATGCGAGCGCGGCGCACGAGATCGCGGCTGATCGGAGTGGAGATTGTGCCTTTTGTCGCCGCCATCCATCCATGAACAAGCGCAATATATGTCTTCCTGGTTGTGCGCCTGGAAAACTGCTCTGCCAGCCTGCGATGCGCTGCATCCGTTTTGGCCACAATCAACAACCCGCTGGTATCTTTATCGAGGCGATGAACGATGCCGGGACGCAGATCGCCTCCGACTTGAGAAAGCTGTGAAAAATGATGAAGCAGGGCATTCACCAGCGTTCCCTTGCTGCCCGACTGATCTTTCCCTGATCCTGCATGGACGATCATGCCTGCAGGCTTGTTCAAGATGACAATGCTGTCGTCTTCGTACACGATCTCCAGCGGAATATTTTCAGGAAAAGCTTTGAGAGGAGGCAGAGTTACCGGTCCGGTGATGGTGATCTCTTCTCCGCCGCGCAGCCGCAAAGAGGGCTTTGGCAATTTGCCATTGACCAGAATCTTTTGTTGTTCGATTAATTGCTGAACGCGAACCCGGCTGACCTCCGGAAGCTGCAAGACAAGCCAATGGTCGAGGCGCTCGCCAGAAGCGTCAATTGGAACGGTCAGAACCTGAGGCGCAGGATTTGGGAGCACTCGAGAATTGAGTAAATGGGTAATTTGGTAATTGAGTAATTGAAAACCCGACAAAAGCACAGCACTGAGCCAGCGAAATTTACCCAATTACCAACTTACCCAATTACCAAATGAATGAACCGACCCACTAGGCCGTGCGGAGGGCCGTCTATGAACCCGTCCTGAGACGTTTGGGAACCCTCCGCAGCTCTTTAGGCATTTCCGTACTGGCGGAACCCTGCACACCGAGCCGTATATACGAGTCGAGCCCCCGGTTCATTGAATGTTGGTTCAATAAACGGTGACCGCCGTCACCTGCTTTGCAGGCCGGTTATCTGGAGAGATGCTAAAGAAAAGCAGAGTAGATATCAAGTGGAAGCGGGTCAACTGACCCGCTTCCAGTTAGTGTCAGCGTCCAGTTGCCGGCTCTGCCGGAAACGTGCCTTCAGGCGGACGTTCATCGCGCAAGCAATGAAATTAGGTAAGTTTAGAAGCAATGGCCGCTATCCGGCCTTCCGCGTCTCTTCCAACACTTCGTCAAGGGCGCCGGCCAGCACATCGGCTCGTTTGCGGTATTCCGAGGCGAGCGAATCGAATCTCTTTTTGAGGAGATGGTATTCGTCCGCAATATTCAGTGCGGCAAGAACGGCAAGACGCAGGGAATCCACCGTTGAGGTCTGTTCGGCGACGCTGCGCATTTTGAAATCAACAAATTCGGCCAGCTTGAGAATGTAATCCGCGTCTGTGCCGCGCAGATTGTAGGCCTGGTCGTAAATTTCCACCCGCACCGGGGGAGCTGCTGCTTGTGTGGTGGCCAAGATACCTCTCCTTTAAGCAGAAAACACTGCTGCTGAACTGATTATCGTGCGATGGGTGCAGAGGTCAAGGAAATTCTTGAGATTTTGTGGAAGGTTACTCAATAGTAATCGGGTCAGCGGATCAGCGTTTTTGCTCAACCACCACTGCTGTTCCATAGCACAGGACTTCAGTGACGCCCTGCATGATTTCCGTAGCGTCATAATGGACGCCAACCACCGCATTGGCGCCAACTTGAGCGGCGTGCTGCAGCATGAGCTCAAAAGAATCGTTGCGGGTCTTCTCGCAAAGTTCGGTGAGCAGAGTGATATTGCCGCCCACCAGGGTTTGCAGGCTGGCGCCGATAGTGCCCAGCACTGAACGCGAGCGAACAATAATGCCGCGGACAATCCCCAGGGTGCGTTTGATTTCGTACCCCTCCAGTTGGAACTGGGTGGTGGTCATGGTGTGGGGAATCATTGGGATCAGGCTTCGGCGACCAGTTGATCGATTTGCTTCAACATTCTTTCGATCCGCCCGCGGACTTCCTCGCGCTCTTTCCGCAAAGAGATGACTTCTGCCCGCAGCAGCTCCAGATCTTCCTCACGCTGCTCGAGTTGTTCACGCAGGCGGTTGGCGTCGCGTTCAGCGGCAGCCTTGGCCTCGCGCGCCGATTTGAGCAATTCAATCGCCTTATAGATTTTTTCTTCCAGGGCGGGAAAATCTTCGCTGGCGACCAGCCTCTCAGTATCGTTTTCCAGTTCGCGCATTACTTTGACTGTCATAAGTGCAATTTTCCTTTGTCAACGAAATCGAAGTATAACGCACAAACTTGTGGAAACGGATACCGAAAACCCACCAGGGAGAGGCGGAGTCACGGAGAAGAGGAAAGTCAAAAAGGCGCGTGACAAAAATTTCAGACTCTAACGAGCACGTTTCTCAGGTCAATAGATCCCAAACGCGCCAGAATTCTTTCATCTCTTCCGCCTTGCCCAATGAGATTCGCGCATAGGTGTCCATCGGCGGGAAGGGACGGCCTATGCGAATGTTGTTTTGGCGGAAATGCTCGATCAGGGTGCGGACCGGCCGGTTCGTGCTCATCATCACGAAGTTTGTGGCAGAAGGAATGGTCTTCAATTTACGCGCGCTGGCCTGGCGCAGAAACTCGTCGCGATCGGCAGCGTTGCGGTCTCGCGCGCGCTGATGCCCGGCAGAATCGTCGAGAGAGGCAAGAGCACACCTCATCACGAAAATGTTGAGACTATCTTCCAGGCGCTGCTCGCGCAGCCTCTTTGTGGTTTGCTTTGTGGCAATACCATACCCACATCGCATTCCGGCCAACCCGTAAATTTTGGAAAAAGTCCGGGCGACGATGACGCGATCATCATTGACCGGACGATCCAGGAACGATACATAATCGGGAGTGGCAGGAACGAAATCGTGGTAAGCCTCATCCATCAGCACGTACGTGCTCTTCGGCAGCTTGGCAATGAAGTCTTCCAGATCAGCACGCGGAGTGAGGTTGCCGGTGGGATTGTTGGGATTGCAAATGTAAACCAGACCTGTATCGGGCCCGGCGGCGCGCAACATGGCGCCAAGATCGTGCGCAAAGTTGGATGCTAAAGGGACCTTGATGACGTTGGCGTGGACCACGCTGCAATAGTGGTCCATGGCCTCAAACGTCGGGGCTGCCATGATCAGTTTTCTTCCCGGCCCGGTAAAGGCATTGGCCGCCATGCGAAGGATTTCCGTTGAGCCACAACCGGTCACCACCTGTTCCGCGTCCACTTTCTGCAGGGCCGCCAGACGCTCCGTGAGCAAATCATTGTGATGGTCAGGATACCGGTTTACGTCCTGAAAGGGATTACTCATCGCAAGAATGCTGGGAAAAGGCCCATAAGCGTTTTCGTTGCTGTTGAGCAGAATGGGTCCGCCTGCTTCCGGAACACGGGACGGCTCAGCCCAGCTCAGCAGTTCAGTGGAAAGATTCGGGGATGCCAGCGCGGCAGCGCCAAGTCCGGCAGCTTTGAAAAAATTGCGGCGGGTCAGCATGGCGGAAATTTTACTCCACAAAAGGCGGTATTTAATACTTAGCAAAACGTTTGCTAAGAACAAAGCTTTGATTAAGAAGTAAGCGTGGAATAAAAACCAAGTGTGGAGCGCGGCCGCCTTCGGCTGCGTCTTTGTTCACGTTCTCAATGTCCCGCCCAGCGCTTCCAGCGCTTTAACGATCCGCGTGGACCATTCCGCTACTTCGTCGTCCCGCAACGTGCGCTCCGATGATTGGAAACGGGCCCGCAACAGGAGGGAATACTTTCCCTGGGGAACAGCGCCCCCGCGGAAGATCTCTGCGGGCGCGAAAGATTGCAATTCGGGAACGCTCAGACGCGATACCGAAAACTGGATCTGTGCGAACGTAACTGAATCGTCAAACAGGAACGAGAAGTCCCGATCCACTGCCGGAAACCGCGACGCGGGCTGGTAACGAGGAACACGCAGTGAAAGCCGCAGCAGCGACTCGAAATCGATTTCTGCAAGGTAAATGTCCTGCTTGATTTTGCGCGCGGCAGCAACATCGGGGTGGATCTGGCCTAGTTGGGCGACTGCTCGACCATCAACTATCACTTGAGCAGAGCGTCCCGGATGATAGTAAGCAGTCGCGCCACTTTCAAATCGCGAATCGTGAATTTCGAATGCACGAACTATAGTTTCCACATCGCCCTTAAGCTCAAAAAACGAAAACGAGCGAGCAGTGCCGTGAACCCCCGCTTCAATCGCGTTGCCAGTCGCGCCCAGGCAGATGGTCTTGCGTTCCTGCGCGCTCTCCTCAGCGTAAGCCGAAAAAGTATTGCCCATCTCAAACAGGCGGACATCAGTGGTTCCACGATTGAGGTTCCACGCCACCATGCTGAGCATGCCCGGGGCCAGGGACGTCCGCATGATGGATTGTTCTTCACTCAGCGGATTCGCCAGGGGCACGGGGACAGCAGTGGAGAACGCACGGCTGTCGACGGACGAAATGAACGTCGGGGAAATAGCTTCGTTGTAGCCTAGCGCTAAAAGTATGGAGCGGACTTTGGTTTCTTTGGCCGCATTCGGTTGCTCGATCACGCCGCCGCTGAACGCCGGAAGAGTATTGGCGAATTTGTTGTAGCCGTGGATACGTGCGATCTCTTCAATCAGATCGATCTCGCGTTCCACGTCCAGCCGCCAACTGGGCAGGTCGACGATCCAGGCCTTCTTTTCCGCATTGGCCAGCATCATCTCGCGGAATTCCTGCGGGGCCTGCGTCGCCTGGGCCACTATGGCCTTGAGTCTCTCGGTGGATTGTTGAGCGATGGTAAAGCCCAGCCGGGAAAGAATGCGCGTGATCTCCCGGTCGGTGATCTCCTGACCAAGCAGGCGCAGAATCTCGGCATAGCGCAACAAGAGCGCATGGCGAGGCAGGCGCCTGCCCATGGCATCGACAGGCTCGCCTTCCAGTTGTCCCCCGGCAGTCTCGAGCACAAGTTCAGCAACGCGATTGCATGCGGTAACTGTGGCGTCCCAGTCAGCGCCACGCTCGAAAATGTGAGAAGCATCGGTATGCATTCCCAGCCGCCGGGCGGTCTTGCGCACGGTCGCAGGATCAAACCAGGCCGATTCGATGAGGATGTTTTTTGTGCTTTCGGAGATGGCGGAATCAAGTCCGCCCATGATTCCCGCCAGCGCCACCGGTATTTTTCCATCCGCGATGATCAGGTCCTCGGGATCGAGTTTGCGCTCCACGCCGTCGAGCGTTTTCAGCGCTTCTCCGTGCCGCGCGCGCCGCACGATGATCTTCCCGCCCTGCAACTTGTCGAGGTCGAAGGCATGCGTCGGATGTCCCAACTCCATGAGCGTGTAGTTGCTGGCATCCACCACGTTGCTGACGCCGCCGTGCTCGTCAATGCGCAAGCGCTCGAGAATTCTTGCCGGAGAGGGAGCGATTTTCACATTACGCACAACCCGCGCTGTGTACCGGCCGCATCCAGTT
>DATDNH010000135.1:0-2755 GCA_036518395.1 Candidatus Angelobacter sp.
AGCTTGATATCGTATGACACGACTGCGCGTTGTGTCGTGTTGTGGATGGCAAAGTGGAGCACATCGGCAGTGAGCCGCGTGTACTTGATTTCGAGCGACGGAGCTTCACTGCGCACGTCGATGGCTGGAGGTGTCCCCTGAGCGAGCGCAGAGGAGCTAAGAACCACACAGAGTATGAGAGAAAAACCGAAGCTTCGTTCACAAGAGATTGGCCGGGCAGCAGTCATTCCAGAAATCTCCCTTACGAGTATAGCTGCTGCAACCTATTGGATACTAAAACATGCCAGAGGCGACTTAGGAGAACTCTGAGGAACTCAGAGAAATCCGAAAGCGTCGAAACCCAAGCCAAAGGCCAATAGCCAACAGCCAAGAGCCGCCTTATTTGTATTTCTCCCGAATTTTGACCGTTCGATCCAGCTCATCTTTGACTTCCAGAATCTTGAGCTGAAGGTCCTTATCCAGCGGCGTGTTATCCAGGAAGTTCTGCACCTGGGCCCGCGCAGCAGCCGATTGCTGTCCGCCAATAAACGCATTCAACCATCCGAGCACAAAAAAGATTTTGCGCTCGCGTTTCATTTGCGGCAGAGCATCCAGCGCGGGTTTCAAATAGGGCAACGTCAGCTCTGACTGGTTCCAGTAATTGAATGCCCCCAGGCTCTGCTCGATCCAGTCTTCCGGACGGGAAGGATCGTGGAGGTAGTCGTTGAAGTAGTCCAGCTTCGTCTTGCTGTCAGGCCGGGCAGCGGCGGCCATGTAGGCATATTTCAAGCCATCGCCGGTCGAGTCGCGTTTCTGCTCCGTGGCGTAAATCGCGTCAGCATCGGGATCGTGCATGGCAATCAGTGCCATCACCATCGTCCAGCGGTCCAGGGCACGCAGTGTAACGCCGGGCAGGGTCAGCTTTCCGCTGAGAATATCTTTTAGCTGTGCCCTTCCCTGATCGGTTTCCACTATGCCGCGCAGACCCCGAAACCATATGATGCGAAGGTCCTTTTCCGAAGACTGGAACGCGTGATCGTACGCCAGCTCTTCAGCTTTGGGTACAAACTCAACACGCACTTTGGAATCAACGTAGCGATGCAGCGCGGTGAGCAGCCGGTTAATCAGCGTTTGCGTCAGCGCTTCATCTTTTTCTTCTGGCACGAGCCGCAAGTCCAGATCAATGAAATCGCGCGGCGCCAGCTCTGCTTCACGAACTGAATCCCACAGAGAACCCCACAACAATGTGCGCTGAAACAGGTCAGAGACTCCGCCGAGATTGTCCATCACCACCTGGCGGCTGCGTGAATCCAGGAGGAAGCGGCCATAGGCGTAGTCGCTTGTATTGGCAAAGATATAATCCGGGCAGCTCGTTCCGATTTCGCTTTTCACCTCAACGCTTGCCGCGTCCAATTGGACCGGCACCCACAGATCAACGGCGCTACGTCCGCTCGCCGCAGGTTTCTTGTAATACAAGCCCACAAGGGTCTTTAGCGGCCATACGCCACCTTCACCGAGGACGTCGTGTTGCGTCAAGGCAAAACGGCTGATTTTCCCGTTTTGGTCACAGCTCCACTCCACATCCACCTGCGGCATGCCGCGATGCTTGATCCACATCGTTGCCCAGTTCTGCAATGATTTTCCCGAGACGCGTTCAAGAGCATGTACCAGATCGTTCCATTCCGCATTGCCATAAACGTGCTCTTTCAAATAAATTCGCAGCCCTTCGCGAAATTGGTCTTCGCCCACCACAAATGCCAGTTGCTTCAGGACTCCCGGAGCCTTGGAGTACACGATTGCTCCATAAGCAGACTTGGCATCTTTCAGATTGGCAATGTCCTGGTAAATCGGCGTTGTGCCCTTCGTCGCATCAATCGCATACGCAGCCGGCTTGATGGATTGATAGAAACGCTTCCAGATGTTCTCCTGCGGCTTCAGATCGGCCAGCGCATGGTATGCCATGTACTGCGCAAAACCTTCTTTGAGCCACAGATCGTCAAACCAACGCATGGTGACCAAATCGCCGAACCACTGGTGAGTCAACTCGTGCAGCAGCAGGGCGTCACGGTTGAGATGGTCGCTGTGCGTCGGAGCAGTGCGGAAAATGATGGATTCCTCCCGCAGAAACGTTGCCCCGGCGTGTTCCATCCCACCATAAGCAAAGCCGGGAATCATGACCATGTCGTACTTGGAAAACGGAAATGGCTGAGCAAAATAGTTGGATAGATAATTGATCCCCTGCGCCGTAATCTCCTGCACCTCAGCCGCTTCTTCTTCGGCGCGATTGAATTTCGATTGCCGCACATACAGCCCCGGCATTCCGGGCGACTCGTGCACCTTGCGAAACGGCCCGGCAGCAAAGGCAAAAAGATAGGTGCTTATGGGACGCGTTTCCTCAAAGCTCGTGCGCCGCTGGCCGGCTTCGGCCGGCGACGCGCTTCCACGCCCATTGCTGATGACGGTCCAGTTCTCAGGCGCCGTTATTTCCAGCCGAAAGCGCGCTTTCAGATCGGGCTGGTCGAAACAAGGAAACGCCATGCTCGCGTCCATGGGAACAAACAGCGTGTAGAGGTACTCGCTGTTGTCATCTTTATCCTCAAAGCGCGTAATGGCCTTCCCTGCCGGAGCCACGGGCGCGGTAAAGTCCAGGCTCACGAAATTGTCGCCGGCCAGGAGAAGGTTCGCTGGAAGCTGGATGTGGCCATTTTCCAGCTGAGCCTGTACCGTCTTATTGTTGATCGCCAGTTTGGTCACGGTGCCGCCGCGAAAATCCAAC